>CBIHKW010000016.1:0-45188 GCA_966203835.1 uncultured Thermomonas sp. | reverse complement strand
CCACCGGCTAGTCGCGGGCGATGGCTTGCACCGCATCGACGATCCCCGGCAGCAGTTCCACCGGATGCTGCAGCACCGCTTTGCCCAGTTCGACGATGCGATGCACGTCGTGCGCGCTGATCCGCGACTCGGTGATCTCCACTGCGGCTTCGATCATCGACAGCGTCATGCCCTTGGCGCCGTAGCCGAACAGGGCGATGTTGCGCTTCTCGACCGCGTACAGCCGGTCGTGGGCGTCGTCCAGGTCGACGTAGGTGCCGACGATGCGTTCGAATTCCGATTGCGCGTCGCGGAAGTAGTCCTCGCTGCGCCAGAGAGTGTCGTCGGCGTCGAAGCCGATCATGTGCAGGTCGCGGGTCATGGCCTTGGATCGCTTATGGCAGGGTGGTGCGCAGTTTATCGGTCATCGGCACCGCGTCGGCAGGGCGCAGCGGCGGCGGCGACAACGCGGCCTTGTAGGCGCGATACAACAGTTGGACCTTCTCCAGATACGCCTGCGTTTCCTTGTACGGCGGTACGCCGTCGTAGCGCGCGACCGCGCCCATGCCGGCGTTGTAGGCGGCGATGGCCAGTACCGGATCGTTCTTGAAGCGCTTGAGCAGCATCTTGAAATAACGGGCGCCGCCGTCGATCGAATCCGCCGGCGAGAACGCATCCTTCACGCCGTATTCCTGCGCGGTCGCCGGCATCAGTTGCATCACGCCCTGCGCGCCCTTGGGCGACAGCGCTTTCTCGTCGAAGCCGCTTTCGACGTGCGCGATCGCGCGCAGCCAGGCGTCGTCGACGCCGGTTTTCTTGGCGGTGGCCTTGAACAGCCGCGCATGGCGGTCGAGCTTGGGCGTGTCGACCTTGCCCAGGCCTTCGTGCGCGGGTTCGCCCGCCGGGGTGTCCACGGTGAAGCGCAGGTACACCTGCGATCCGGGCAGGTTGCGGGTGCCGTACACCGGTTTGCCGTCCTGCTCGCGTTCGTACAGGGTGCCGCTGAACACGCCCATCTCGCCCCAGAGGTTCGGGGTCTGCACGGCGTTGTCGTCGATCTGCTTCGGCTCGCACTTCGAGCCCGGCTCCGGCGCGGTCGACAGGCTGACGGTGCCGTCGCGCACGCAGCGGTAGACGGTGCGCGCCTGCGCGCAGCAGATCGGCAGGCACAACAAGGTCAAGCACAGCAGGGCGGGCAGGGGACGCATGGGCGGCATTCTACGGGCTGCGCCCCTGAAGCCTTTGTAACGCCGTACGATGGTGCGGTCCGGCGTATGTTCCGGGCACCTCCGCGTCACGCCCGGCCGGTTTCCACCGTCGCCCGTTCCGCTCTTCTCGCATGGGTCGCCCCGCCACCGCGCGGTCCGGCCGTTGGAGCGCGCATGCCCGGCGACAGCACTGGTGCGGGATACCGCACCCGCATCATCGATCTCAAGCTCGGCGGCCACGACTACCGCATCCGCGCGCTGGCCGACCGCCAGCAATTCGCCGATCCGGACGGTCTGGCCGAACGGGCGGGCATCAGTTCGGCGCAGTGGAGCCTGTTCGGGCAGCTCTGGCCAGCGGGGCGGATCCTCGCCGGGGCGATGGCGGTGTTCGACATCGCCGGCAAACGCATTCTCGAAGTCGGTTGCGGCCTGGGTCTGGCGAGTCTGGTGCTGCAGCGCCGGCGCGCGGACATCACCGCCAGCGACCATCACCCGCTGGCCGAAGTCTTCCTGCGCGACAACGCCGCGCGCAATGGTCTGCCGGTCATCGCTTATCGCGACCTGCCGTGGCCGATCGACGACGCGCCGCTGGGCCGGTTCGATCTGATCATCGGCAGCGACGTGCTGTACGAACGCCAGCACGTTCCGCTGTTGGCCGCCCTGTTGCGGCGGCATGCCCGCGTGGGTGCGGAGATCATGATCACCGACCCGGGACGCGGGTTCGGCAACCTCCTGAGCCATGCGCTGCACGACCAGGATTACACCGTCGATGCGACCCGCTGCGCCTTCGACGAGGGCGAGCGGGCGCCGTACCGCGGGCGTCTGTTGCGTTATCGGCGCTGAGCAAAGCGGCTCAGCGCTTCGCCGCGGCGTCTTCCTGCGCCCAGGTGCGCGTGCTGCCGATGCGGCGCATCCGGTAGCGGTCGTGCTGGTCGTGCGCCTTGCCGTAGCGGCTGACCTCGACCGTTTCCAGCATCTCGACCACGCCGGTGTCGCGATCGAACACCACCATGCCTTCCTCGCTCAGCGTCAGACCGGTCGGAGGACTGGTGCGGTCGCCTGCAGAGTCTTCCTCGTCGACGAGTTCGTCCACCAACAGCCACAGCATCTTCGCATCGCCGCGCGGGTCCAGCGTGCTGGTCCAGCGGATGCGCGCCAGCTTCGGATCGCCCTCGACCGGGCTGAGCACGTATTCGCGGCTGGCCTGCAGCGGCAGGCCTTCCTCCGGCGATTGCATCGGCTCGGCGTCGCGATAGCGCTTGCCGACGATCAGCGGCTTGCCGACGAACCCGGTGAGCGCCTTCGTCTGTTGGCTGGACATCGCCTCGACGCTGCGCGGCGTGATGATGCCGTCGAGCATCGTCTCCATATTGGTTTTGGCCAGCGCCAGCAGCGCGTCGTGGTCGACCTTCGACAGTTTCGGGTCGGGAATGTCGAACATCTTCTGCAGATTCGCGGAGAAGACCGGCAGCATCGCCGCGCGGATTTTGACGACCACCGCATCGAGGTTGCGCACGCGGCGATAGTGTCCGTCGCGGTCCAGTTCGACCACCACTTCGAAGCCGTCCAGGTCGTCCAGCATCGGCGCGAGCATGTCGATCATGCTGCGGTCGCCCTCCACCGCTTCCACGCGGCTGTTGTGCGTGGTCCAGGCCAGCGCATAGCCCTTGTCGTCGGCTTCGGCGGTGCGGATCTCGGTGCGGTCGGTGGTGCGGCGCACGCTGGTCGTGCCGTCTTCGATCTCGCGGACCAGCGATTCGGTGTCGTAGCTCACGACTTCGCCGGCCTTCCATGCGATGGGCCAGCGCATCTGCTCGGCGGCATCGGCGATCGCGGGAGCCGTCGCCAGCGTACACAGCAGCGCGCACATCGACGCGAGACGGAGAGATGCGGTCATGCGCGTTCCTTCGAGGAGAGCGGGGCGGGTGCGGGAGGGGAGGTTCATGCGTTCCGGGACAGCAGCGCCTGCATGCGCTTGAGCTTGGGCGCCACCATCGGCACCGTGAGCATGGTGCTGGCGATCGCCATCAGCAGCAGCGCGGTGAACGTGGCGCTGGTGATGATGCCCTTGTCCAGCAGCACGTTGGCGAAAATGATCATGATCAGCGCCTTGGTCTGCAGCAGCCAGCCGATGATCGAGGCTTCGCCCGGCTGCCACTTCAGGATGCGGCCGGCCAGATGCACGCCGGCCAGTTTGCCGACGAGTTGCGCGAGCAGCAGCGCGCCCGCGGCGATGAATACGGTCGCGCCGCCGACGCTCCACCCGGTTTTCAGGCCGGTACTGAGGAAGAACACCGGCATCATCACCAGCAGCACGTGATGGCGCAGCTGATCCATGTGTTCCTGCTCGAACCAGTCGGTATCGATGACCACGCCGGCCAGGAAGGCGCCGACCATGAAATGCAGGCCCGCCCAGTCGGCGCCGAACGCGCAGATCGCCAGCCAGATCAGCATGACGTACCAGCGGTCGCGCTCCTGCAGCCTGCGCATCAGCTTGCGGAACAGCACGCAGGCCACCGCGAACGCGATCAGGAAGCCCGCCTGTCGGCCGATCCGCACCCAGTCCATCAGCACCAGCGCCAGCACGCCCCAGATCGCGATGTCGTCGATGCTGGCGTAGCGCAGGATCCGCTGGCCGATGGGCTGGCGCAGGATCTGCAGCTTCTCCATCAGCAGGATCAGGATCGGCAGCGCGGTCACCGCGCAGGCCATGCCCACGCCGACCACGAACTGCCAGGTCATGCCCTTCGGGCCGATCCAGCCGTCGAAGCCGAGCATGCCCACCGCCACTACGCAGCCGAACAGCAGCGGCATGCCCAGCGCCAGCCCGGCGGTGATGCCGCTTTCGCGGCGGTGTTCCCAGGCCTTGCGCAGGTCCAGCTCGATCCCGGCGATGCAGACGAACAGCATCACCGCCCACCAGGCGATGCCGTTGAGCGCGTTCACCACGTCCTTGTTGAACACGAAGGCGTAGTAGTCGGGATAGGCCGCGCCGAGCACGCCCGGGCCGAGCAGGATGCCGGTGATGATCTGCACCACCACCAGCGGGGCGTAGTAATCGGTGCGCCCGAACCGCCAGATCAGATAGGGCACAGCGAAGATCAGGGTCATCGCGATCAGGAAGATTTCGGTGGTGGTGATGGTGTGGGGCATGGGCGGTCGTGCGGATCGCGTTGGGGCAAGGCCGGCAAGCATAGCGGCCATGGCGGCGGATACGGACGGGCTTCAAGCTGAACCGTGGGACAGTTGGCGCCGTCTCCGCGTGCTAACCTCTCGCCGTTGATCGATAAAACGAGGCGTAAGCCCTTGATTCATAGTGCCTTCCCCCGCGCCTCCGTCGCCGTTCTGAGCCTCTCGCTCGCGGCCTGCGCCACCCAGACCCCGCCTCCGAAGCCCGCGGCCCTCGTCGCCGCCCCGGAGCCCGTCGCAGCACCGCCCGCACCCGCCGAAGTCTTGCTACCGAAAGTCCCGCAGCCACCGGAACGCCCGGTGGCGCCGCCGGCGGTCACCGACCCGGCGATCCCCCGCGAACAACGCATCGCCGCCTTCGTCGATTACACCACGCAGACCTACGGCGTCGACCCGCAGCGCATCCGCGACACGCTGGCGCAGGCCGAATATAAACAAAGCATCATCGACGCCATCACCCGCCCGGCCGAGGCGGTGAAACCCTGGCGCGACTACCGCACCATTTTCCTCACCCCCGCGCGCATCGACGGCGGCCGGGCGTTCTACGCCGAGAACCGCGAAGCGCTGGACCGGGTGTCGGCGCAGACCGGCGTGCCGGCCGAATATATCGTCGCGATCATCGGCGTCGAAACCTCCTACGGCCGCAACACCGGCAGTTATCGGGTGCTGGACGCGCTGTACACGCTGGCGTTCGACCATCCCAAACGCGCGCCGTTCTTCGCCGGCGAACTGGCGCAGCTGTTCGCGCTGACCGCGCAGGAGCCGCAGCTGGATCTGCCGGCGCTGAAAGGCAGCTATGCCGGCGCGATGGGCATGGGCCAGTTCATGCCGTCGAGCTATCGGCTGTGGGCGAAGGACGGCGACCGCGACGGCCGCCGCGACCTGCTCACCCACAAGCCCGACGTGTTCGCGTCGATCGCCAATTATTTCGTCGTCCACGGCTGGCAGGCCGATGGCCCGGTGGTGGCGCGCGCGCAGTTCGACGCGCAGCAGGCCGAATTCGTGCCCGAAAACCTCGAGCCGGTGCATTCGCTTCAGTCGCTGGCTGCGCGCGGTTATCGGCCGCTGACCGGCGAGCCGGTTCCAGCGGATGGTGCGATCGAAGGCGCCACAGTGGTGAATCTCGACGGCGCCGCTGGTCGCGAACACTGGCTGGGCTATCGCAATTACTACGTCATCACCCGCTACAACCGCTCGCCGATGTACGCGCTGGCGGTGCATCAGCTGGCGCAGGAGATTCGCGCCGGAGCGCAGCCGTGAGTTCCGCGCCGCGCGTCGTCGCGCTCGCGCTCGCGCTGTCGGCCCTGACCGCCTGCGGCACCGCGCCGAAGAAGTCCGCACCGCCGCAGGCTGATCGCCCGCCCGCACCGGCCGACGATGGCGACCACGCGCACCGCGGCGACCACGGGCCGAAGCGTTCGCCCTACGCGCCCGCCGTCGAAGACCCGAGCAAGCGCGGCGATTACGTCGCTGGTGGTCTGTACGCGCCGCACATCGCCGACAGCGCGCCGGACGAGATCCTCGATGTCGATGCGATCCCCGAACCCGAAGTGAAGGCCGAGCCGCGTTCGCGCGCCGGCAACCGCAGCTACGCGGTGCTGGGCAAGCGCTATCAGGTCCGCGACAGCGCCGAGGGTTATGTCGAAGAAGGCATGGCGTCGTACTACGGCAAGAAGTTCCACGGTCGCCTGACCTCGAACCAGGAGGTGTACGACATGTACGCCTTCAGCGCGGCGCACAAATCGCTGCCGTTGCCCAGTTACGTGCGGGTGACCAACCTCGCCAACGGCAAATCGGTGGTGGTGCGGGTGAACGACCGCGGCCCCTTCCACGCCGGCCGCGTCATCGACCTCAGCTACGCCGCCGCGACCAAACTCGGGTTCACGAAACAGGGCACGGCCAAGGTCGAAGTCCGCGCGCTGACCCCGGACGAAGGTCGTGGTGGAGGCAAGCGCGAGCGCACCGCGCGCGCCGAGCCGCCGGTCGAACCGACGCCCGTGACGGTGGCGGACAACTCGGTCTCGGCCGACGAATTCGAGCGCTGGATGCAGGCGCAGGGCATCCGCTTCGCCGGCAAGCCGGGCGCTGCGGCCACACAGCCCGCGGCGGCGACGCCCACGGCGGCGCCCGGGCCCGTTGCCAGCGCCGGCGACGTATTACTGCAACTGGCCTCGTTCACGGCCCGGGACAACGCCGAGCGCGCCCGCGACACGCTGCAGGCCGGCGGCGTCGAGGCGCTGCGCATCGACGAGGCGTCGGTGAACGGTCAGCCGGTCTGGCGCCTGCGCATCGGCCCGGTGCCGGCATCGCGGGTGCAGGAACTTTCCGCGCGCGCGGCCGATCTGGGCTTCGTGTCGGCGCAGATCGTGCGCGAATGAATCTGTTCGAATGCGCAGGCGTCGATAATCGCGGCTGACGGTGCGGTTCGCGGCGATTCGCCGGAACCGGGCCCCGCGTATCGGAATCTTTCGTCGCTTGCTTCAAGATAAGCGGCGGGTGGTATTTCAATATTCTGTTTTTTCGACGGCCACGCGGCCGTTTTTCCCGGAGTACAGGTTTCGATGAAGACGTTGGGTGCGTTGCGACAGGGGGCGGTGCGCGTGTGGTTGGCGACTGCGTGCGCAGTGGGGATGACGGGCCTGGTGCTGGCGCAGACGCCCGCCGCGACCCCCGCGGCCGCGAAGCCCGCGCCGCCGCCGCTGGCCATTCCCGATGCGCCCAAGCCGGTCACCGCCAAAGCCTGGCTGGTGATGGACGATGCCACCGGCAAGGTGCTGGCCGGCGAGAACGTCGACCTGCGCCTGGAACCGGCCAGCATCACCAAGGTGATGACGTCGTACGTGATCGCCGCGGAGCTGCAGGCCAAGCGCATCAAATCCACCGACAAGGTGATGATGAGCGAGAACGCCTGGCGCACCGGCGGCGCCGGCACCGACGGCAGCTACAGCGGCTTCGAGGTCAACAAGGTCGCGCCGCTGGAGCAGATGGAAATGGGCATGGTCATCCAGTCCGGCAACGATGCCGCGATCGCCCTGGCCGAACACGTGGCCGGCAGCGAGGCCGCGTTCGCCACGCTGATGAACGATTACGCCAAGCGCCTGGGCCTGAAAAACACGAATTTCGTCAACGCCACCGGCCTCTCGGCCGAAGGCCATTACTCCACCGCCCGCGATCTGGCCCTGCTCGGCCGCGCGCTGATCCGCGATTTCCCCGGCCAGTACGCCTTCAACAAGGTGCGCGAGTTCACCGTCGGCCCGATCACTCAGCGCAACCGCAATCTGCTGTTGTGGCGCGACGACTCGGTGGACGGTATCAAGACCGGCCACCACTCCGCGGCCGGCTACTGCCTGATGTCCTCGGCCAAGCGCGGCGACCAGCGCCTGATCAGCGTGATCCTGCAGGCCAAGAGCGAGGAAGAGCGCGCGGTCGATTCGCTGGCGCTGCTCAACTGGGGTTTCCGCTTCCACGAAACCCACCGCCTGTACCAGGGCGATGCGGCCATCGCCAGCCACAAGGTCTGGAAGGGCACGACCGACGTCGTGAAACTCGGTCTGGAAGAGCCGCTGCTGGTGAGCACGGCGCGCGGCCGCTACACCGAACTCAAGCCGCTGATGGATGTGCCCAAGACCCTGGTCGCGCCGATCAAGGCCGGACAGAAGATCGGCACCGTGCGGGTGATGCTGGACGGCAAGGTCGTGATGGAAGCGCCGCTGGTCGCGCTGGAAGGCGTGGCCGAAGCAGGTTTCTTCAAGCGTCTGTGGCACGACTTCCTGATGTGGTGGGAGTCGGTCTGATTCAATCCGTCTGATCCAATCAGTCTGGTCCACGTTGCGACCGCGCCTCGCGGTATCGCGGGACGCGGCGGTACCGCACTCCACGGGAGACACGCATGGATTACAGCGAGTTCGTCGCCGTCATCGGCGCGAAGAAAGCGCCGGAGCTGACCGATTTCGAGCGCGTGACCGTATTCGCCAACAGCGTCGACAAAGACGTGCTGTGGGCGGCGCTGGGCAACGGCGGCATCCATCCGATCTATCAGTCGCTGGTCGTGCAGGCGCTGCATCGCCGCATGATCGAACAACTGGAACGCGAACAGGCGCAGCAGCGCAAACTGGAAGACGAGGCGCGGATCGACGCGACGAAGCCGGCGCCGGCCCGCAAGCGCAGCCGTTGAATCCGGCAGCCGCTGCGCGCGGCGCGAAGATCGTCCCGCCGCACGCATCGATCACCGTTATCGAAGCACCGTTATCTCAATTGCAGACATCGGAGTGACGCGCATGACCCACCGCAGCCGCCTCGCCGGATTCATCATCGACTGCCAGACCGACGACCTCGACGCCGCCGCGCGCTTCTGGAGCGGCGCCCTCGGCCTGCCCATCGGCGAGCTGTCGCCGGAGGAATCCGCGACGTACACCAAACTCGACGACGCCCCCGGCGACCTGCACATCGAAGTACAGAAGGTCTCGCACCCCTCGCGCGTGCATTTGGATATCGAGACCGACGACATCGACGCCGAAGTCGCGCGCCTCGAAGCCCTCGGCGCGAAGTGCGTGCAGTACGTCCACACCTGGTGCGTAATGGAAGCGCCCACCGGCCAGCGTTTCTGCGTGGTGCGGATGAAACACCCGGAGCGCGGCGTCGCGCCGAATGCGTGGTGATTCCGCCGCTCAGTCCGCGCGAAAACGGCTCGCGATGTCGGCATGGTGCCGGGCGCTGAGTGGGTAGCGCGAACCGTCGTCGAGCCGCACTTCCCAGCCCTTGTCGCGTTTTTCGATGGCGCGGATGCGCGCCACGGCGATGACCGCGGCGCGATGGGTCTGGACGAAGGCCGCAGGGTCGAGCGCGTCGATCAGCGCCTTCATCGTCTGCCGGTAGAGGTAACGCTTCGTCGCGGTCACCACCTCGACATAATTGCCCGTGGCCCGGAAGGCGATCACGTCCTTCAATGCGACGATATCGGTGCGGCCGATGGAACGGATCACGAGCTGGCGTACGCGCATGCGCCGGTCGCGCAAGAGCGCATCCAGCGGCGTATCCGTGGCTGGCGGATCCTGGCGCTGTCGTCGCAGGTGCGTTTCCACCCGGTGGAGACAGGCTGCGAATTCCGCATCGGTCACCGGTTTCAACAGATAGTCGACCGCGGCGAGCCGGAACGCGGCGACCGCATGCTGGTCGTAGGCAGTGATGAAGACCGCCTGCAGGTGCGGCAAGTCCGCGCGCAGGCCGGCGACCAATTCCAGTCCGTCCAGTCTGGGCATGCGGATATCGGTGATCAGCAGGTCCGGCGCGTTGTCGAGGCAGCCCTGCAGCGCGTGCGCGCCGTCGGCAGCGCAGCCGATCACGCGCCAATGCGGGAAAGCGTTGAACATCTGCAGCAGCGACTCCCGCGCCAATGGTTCGTCTTCGGCGAGATAAACGGTGAATCCGGCGGTCATGGTGCAGCGTCCGTTGTCGTTGCGTCCTCGGGCAGCACGATGGTCGCGACGAAGACGCCGTTGATGGTGCCGTACGTGAATCGCACGGCATCGCCGTAGATCGCCCGCAGGCGGGATTCGACGTTCGCCAGGCCCAGGCCGCGGCTTTCGTGGGACGAACGCGAACCCACCGCGTTGCGGACGCTGATGCGCCAGCCCGGGGGCTCGGCTTCGATCTCGGTTTCGACGATGCAGGGTGTGCCGTCGTTGATCGTGCCGTGATGGATCGCGTTCTCGATCAGCGGCTGCAGCAACATCACCGGGAACAGCGCGTCATCAGGAACGCCATCGGCGGTGAGCCGGACATCGAGGTTGTCGGCGAAGCGCAGCGTCTGCAGGGCGATGTAGCGCTGCGTGAATTCCCGCTCCCAGCGCCATGGCATGCGCTGGCGCTCGCCGGCTTCGAGTACGCCGCGCAACAGGCTGCCGAGTTCGTTGAGTGCATCCACTGCATGTGCATTTCGATTCAAACGCACCAGTGCGGCGATCGAGTTGAGCGTATTGAACAGGAAATGCGGTTCGAGCTGGGCGCGGAACAGCATGAGCCGCATCTCGGCCAAGCGCAGGCGCAGGCGTTCCTGTTCGCGTTCGCGTTCGGCCAGGCGGCGATAGTAGTAGTACGCATTCACCGTGATCGCGACCTGCCAGATCTTGAGCAGGACGTAGACCAGCTCCCAGGACATGACGAGACGCGCGCCTTCGACCCATGACGCTTCGGCATTGGAAATAAAGACAATCAACAGGCCGAAATACGCGACGTAGAGTGCGGCCAAGGCAACCGAAGCGATGGCGGTCGTCGCCAAGTGGGCTTTCAGCGTCGATGTTTCGACAGGGCGGTTCCGGTACCAGCACAGCGCGAGAAAAGTGATCGCGATCCAATACGACGCGGAGCCTGCGCGTTTGAACCAGGCATGCCAGGTGATGTGGTTGGCGGGGGAGATCGGATCGAAATACAGCGTGGCCATTTCGGCCAGAGCGGCCAGCACCCAGAAAGCGATGACGACCGCAACGACCGGGGCGGTCAGGGTGCGCGGCGTGCGCTCGCTCGGTGGCGCCGGAATCATGCCCGCAGCTTGCCGTCGATCGCCGGTCATGTCCATGTCCATGACGGAGGTTCGTCACACCGATGTCCATTTCCGTCACACGAGTCTTGTATCCAATGCCGCCGGGCACGAATGATGCCGCTCGCACACCGTCGCGATGAATTCGGAGATTGTCGATGCGCAGCAAGGTCGTAACGATTCTGATCGTACTGTCGGTATTCTTGGTCATGTGGGCCGGCGTTCGCGCAGAGCCCATATCGAGCGTGGCGCAAGCCGCGCCGGAGTCCTTCACGTTCCGCCGCGGTGTGATTGTCAATCATTGGCTGGGCGACAATCTGCCGGAGCGCATGATGAAAAACGCGCATTACGGTGCCGATTGGTTCGATCGGGAAGACGTTTCGTGGATCGCGGAGCACGGTTTCGATCATTTGCGCATCTGG
Source organism: uncultured Thermomonas sp. (assembly GCA_966203835.1). Classification (GTDB taxonomy): domain Bacteria; phylum Pseudomonadota; class Gammaproteobacteria; order Xanthomonadales; family Xanthomonadaceae; genus Lysobacter_I. The sequence continues at coordinate 33,855 of CBIHKW010000016.1, read as the reverse complement.
GTTTCCGGGAACGAATGGGTGGATGCGTCGGGGCATCTGATCGACGAAAAAATAGCGCCGTTCGAGCGCGCATTGCGCGATGCCAGATCGGAAGGGCTGGGTGTGGTCCTGGTCATGCACGGCCTGCCGCGCTACCGCGCCGCCATCCGCGGCGAACCGGAGCCGGCCGACGCGGGTTCGCCATTCTCGGATCCCGATGTGCGCGCCGAGGCCGAGAATCTCTGGCGTCTCGTCGCGAAACGGTTCGTCGCCCACGACGGGCAATTGCGCTTCGAATTGACCAATCAACCGGATGCCAAGGATGCGCGGCAGATGCGCAACTTCAACGCAAGGATGCTGGCGGCCGTACGCGGCGTCGACAAACAGCGGATGGTCTATCTCGGCAGCCGCGAGAACGATCTCGCCTTCATCGATGACGTGGTGTTGCCGGATGCCAACACCGCGCTGGCCCTGACCTTCCGGGAGCCTGGTATTTTCGCGTATCAGTATCAGGACACGATCCCGGTCATCCGTTTTCCAGGCAAGGTACCGGATCTCGACGGCACCCTCGCCAAGGACGACCCTTGGCAGAGATTTTCCAACACCGAACTTTCGGTCGAAAAGCTCGAAGCGCAGGTCTTGGACCTTGCCCGCAAGGCGCGCCGCGCGGCCGCGGGACGCGAGATCTATATCCACAATATCGGCGTGATGACGATGCGCACGGACGACGATTCGGTCCGCACCTACATGCGCACGTTGCGGAGCGGTTTGGAGCGCGAAGGCCTGTCGTGGGCGGTGTACGACTACCATACCGGATGCGCAGTGCGGGCCGATGCCGGCACCGGTGGCCCGACTGAGGTGCTGAAGGGCTTGAACCTTGCGGTGAGCGGCCAGTGAGACGATCGTGTCGGCCGCAGGCGTGGGGTTCGACACCTGGTGCGTGATGGAGCATCCACCGGCCAGCGTTTCTGCGTGGTGCGGATGAAACACCCGGAGCGCGGCGCGCCGCCGAATGTGTGGTGAGCGGCGGTCAGCAGACGTTAAAAGCGGTGCGGGTGTCGTGTTCGGTGCCGAGGTCCAGCACGCGGCCTTCGTGATCGAAGAACAGCAGGTGCTGGCCGAATTCGCGGAACTGCGGCATCACGTTGGCCGCCCACTCGATCATCGCCACCGTTTCTCCATCGTTGAGCTGACACAGGCGGTACTGGCTGATGTCCTCGCCGAAAGCGCCCAGCGCGACGCCGTTGTGGGCGGCGTAGTAGCGCAGGGCGAGATTCTCCAATACATCGACTTCGACCGCACTGCCGTCCGGTCGCTGAAATTTCATGTCGATCCTGCGGTGGCCGGCGTAGATGTCGAAACTGATCCGTAGCAGGCCATCGGCGCAGGTTTCCACCCGCGGCTGAAAGATGCGGACGTGTGACACCAGCAACATCGGCAAACCGGGCTCGACTTTCACTGGGTCGCGCTGGACCAGGCGTCGCGTCGGCAACGTGTAGTTCCACGCTTCCAGACCGCTCGCGGTGTCCAGCAGATAAAACTCGTTCGACGGCGTGTAGCGCACGCCGACCAGCCGCCCCGGCAGATCGCCCACATGCCAGACCACATCGCGCAGCGATTTCGCGGTGTCGATCACCAGAATCCGGTTGTCGGCGATCACGCTCCAGGCTGCGCCGTCGAAGTGCAGTGCGTGGGCGTCGAGCCGCAGCGAGCCGAGGTCGGTCGCCACATGCCGCAGCAGATCCAGTCGGCTGACCCGCGACAGCGATTCGCGTCGCGCTACCGCCAGGGCGATGTTGCCGTTGTCGGCGAGGACGAGGCTGTCGGCCGGCACCGGGTATCGCTGCAGGGTCTTGCCGTGCGCATCGACCACGATCACTCCGGCTTCGCCGAGCGCGATCAGATAGCGGCGTTCGCCCAGCGGCACGACATCGCGGATCGCCGTCAGCCCGGCCGCGGGCGCGGCGATCTCGGCGGGCGTCTTCCGCGCCCACAGCCCCGGGCGCGTCGCGACCGGCGGCAGGCTCCAGACTGGCAGGTCCGCTTTCAGGTACGGGTCGCCGCCCAGACCGAGCAGTTTGTTGAGCTGGGTTTTGCTCAGTGCGTTGCGGCCGGCGGCGCGGTCGGCGGCGATCGCCGGCAGCAGTGCGTTGGCGATCGCCGCCACCGCGGCATTGCGTTTGGGCGCGTCGAGCAGGGCGTCGGCGAGCGCGCTGCGCGCTGCGGCGGCGACTTCGGCCTGTTCGCCGTCGCCCGGCTCGGCCAGGGCGAGAATGCGCTCGCCGTAGCGGTCGAGCGTGTCCGGCAGGCGTTCGGCGCGCCGCACCAGCGCGCGCGCCGAGAGGGCGGCCCCGGCGTCTTCGGCGATCCGCAGCCATTCGATGGCGAGATTGCGCGCCTGCGGCACCGGCCACACCGCGTCGGCGGCGGCCAGCCAGTCGCCGCGGTCGGCCAGCGCCTCGCCCCACAGCAGCCGCAGCTTCACTGCCATGTCCGGGTGTTGTTTTTCCAGTGCCGCCACCGCGTCGCCGAAGCGGCCGTCGCGCCGCGCCACCTGCACTGCGCGCGTCCAGTCGCCGCCCAGCACCAGCAGGCGGACGATGGTGGCGGTGGGCATGTCCCAGGCCAGCGCGAGTTCGGCGGCCTGCATGTGGCGACCGTGGCGTTCGAGGTAGTCCAGACATTCCTGGCGTGCGTTCAGCAGTTCGCCGAGCACGAACACCGCTTCGTCGACGCGCCCCTGGCGATCCAGGCGTTCGAAGGTCTGCCGGTACATCGCGCGCAGATGCTGCTGCAATTCCTCGCCGAGGTGCATGTCGACGCTGTTGCCGCCGCCGCCCAGACGCAGGTCGCCGCGGCGGCCGGGCGTGCCGAAGCTCTGACCCAGCGACTGCCCGGTGCTGTCGATCGGCAGGGCATGGCGCAGGGCTTCGCCGAGATCGCCTTCGTCGAACAGTTTCATCATCCGGCGCAGGTACGCGCCCTGGCGCCAGCCGATGAGCCGCGACACGCGGCTGGCGATGGCCACCCGCGCCAGCGCCTCGCGCCACGCCGACGGACGCTGCGGCCCGCGTCGCTGGGCGATGCCGTACTGCCCGCCGCCCGATGCTGCGTTGCCGGCCAATGACTGGGCGGCGACCCCGAACCAGCCGGCGAGACGGCCCAGCAACGCGCCGCCGATGCCGCGGCCGTGCGCCTGCGGCAGACCGCCGCGTCCGCCGTCGTTGTGACCCGCGTTGGCGGCGATCATGCGTTTGAGGAAGTCGTCGCGCTCGGCGCTGGGCGGCGGAATCCGGCTGCCCAGCACTTCGCGCACGTCGCGGCCCTGCAGCGGCGGCATCGACAATGCCTTCTGCGCGACGCTGCAGTCGAAGGTGTCGTGCAGCGCGTAGTCGCCGATCTCGACCCACGCCGACAGGTCCAGCGCCGCGCCATCGCTCATGCGCAGGCCGGCTGCCTGCGCGCCGCGCACCAGGATCAGATCGAAGCCGCGCTGTGCGGCCAGTTCGTCCGCACTCAGCGGCGCGCTGGTCAGCACCACGCGACCGGACGCGCCGTCGTCGACCGAACGCAGCGCCAGGCCCGGCAGCGATGCGCAATCGCCAAGCCATGGTTGCGGGAAACGCAGCAGATCGCCGTCGGCGAAGCGCAGCGCCTGCGCGCCGGTGCGCCAGCACGCCAGCATCCGTCGCGCCCGCGCCTCCGCGGGCAGCCGCGCGGCATCGAACCACAGCGCCGCGACCGGCTGCATGCCGGACCACAGCGGCAGGCGCACCGCGCCGTGCGCGTCGTCAGTCCGCATCCGCCACCTCGCCGTCGTCGTCCCAGGTCAGCGGTGTCTGCCCGCCGGGCGAGAGCGTCACCAAGCGCCTGCGTTCGGTGATCAATGCGATCACGTCGCAATCGCTGCCGACGCTGACGGTGGAAATCGGTTCGCCGGCGGCGTACAGCGTCTCCTGGCCGGACGGTGCGATCAGCGCGATCCGGCTGCGGTCCGGCGACAGCGCCACCAGGCCGTATTCATGCCTGTCCGGCATCCTCGCCAGACCGCAGACCCGCCAGCTCGCGCCCACCGTCACCTGGCGCTGCGCGCTCACGCCGCTGTCGCTGCGAATTTCGAAGATCGACCAGGTGCCGCCCTTGGACGTGTCCGCGCCGGGATCGGGCATGCACCATGCGCCGCGCCAGTCATTGCGGTTGGCGTTGCCCTTGATGAAGGCCCGCGCCGGTTTGCGCGCGATCGGGGCATGGCCGACGACCCGGTTACTGTCGTCGGTCAGGCGATGGTGCAGCACCAGTTCGACGGTCTGTTGCCGACAGCGCAGGTAGATCAGCCGTTCCGGATCGGCGCGCGCGATTGCCAGCACATCGCGATCGAAAGCCTCGTGGGATTCCGCCACGTGGTTGCCGTGGTTGCCCCGCCAGCGCAGCAGATGCCCGGCGTGATCCAGTACATAAATATGGTGTGGTTTGCGGCCGCTGTTGAGCCACACGCAGGGCAGCCAGTGCGCCTGCCCGGGCGGCGCCTGGAATTCGTCGTTCGGCGGTCGCGGCCGCACGCGGAAACCCTCGAACTGCCAGAAATGCAGGTGGTCGGGATCGGCGATGATCCCGGCGAAGTGTTTCTGGCTGAGCGTCGCGCACACCAGGTCGCGGCCGCTGGCCCAGCGCATCGAGCGGGTCGCGGTCTGCGCCTGACCATCGCGCTGCGGGAGCGTGTAGATCAGGGCGATGTTTTCGTCCAGCAGTGGCACCGCGATGCGTTGGCCGCCGGGGCCGATCAGCGGCGGTTGCCGCAGCGACATCTTGTCGGCGCCCGCGTCGCGGTCGGGTGGCGTCACCACTTCGAATGCGAAATGCCCGCGCAGCAGTTTCGCCGCCGCGCCCGACGGTGGCAGCGGCAGCGCGATCTCGCGTTGCCCGCCCGGGCCGACGAAGCGCACCGCGAGCGCGCCCAGCCACTCGCGGCGGATGTCGATGCGGTGTGTGAACGCCTTGGCATCATTTGCAGCGGCATCGTCCGCGGCGCCGATCCGCCAGCATTCGCTCAGCGCGCGACGGTCGGCGGCCAGGGCCGTGCGCCAGCCGTCGGCCGCTTCGGCGCCGGCATGCGCCAGCGTGCGTCTGGCGAGGAAATCCTTGAGCGTCTGCGGGCTGTCGGCCGCGTGCAGGACGCCGGGTTCGGCAGTCGTGCCCCAGCCAAATGAGATCCCGGCTTCCTCCGCGCGGCGCGCCAGCAGGATCCACAGCGCGATCTGCGCCAGACGCGGCGCGCCCAACTGCGCCGGGCCGGCGTCGAACACCGCGACGATGCGCGCGTCGGCCTTGCGGGTTTCGCGCCGCGGCGACAGGAACAGATGCTCGCCGCTGCTCGCGCGGCGCAGGAATTCGTCCGGCGCGGCGTCGGCCAGCGCCCATTCGCTCAGCAGCAGCCGGTGATACGGCCCGCGCCGGCGCAGCTCGTCAATGCCGTTGGGTTCGTGCTCGCCGCGCTGCTGCGGGCCGCGAAACGCCCCTAGCGCCGCTTGCAGCCGCTGCAGCAGATCGCCGGTCGCGAGGATCTGCTCCGGAGACAGCCATTCCAGCCAGCGCCGCCACGGCCGCAGCGCCGCCGGCATTTCCATCGGCGCTGCGGTTTTCGCGATCGCCGGCACGTGACCTTCGGGCGCGGGCAGCAGCAGGGGCGGGTCGGGCGTCGTCATCACGAGGCCCAGTGCGCGGCGATCCGCGCCAGCACTGCCGCGTCGGCGGGCAACAACCTGTGCAGCGGCACCAGTTGCGCAGGCTGCGGCCACAGCAGCATCGGCCGCTGCGGATGCCTGCGGGCGACGGCCGCCGCCAGCAGATCCAGCGCGATGTCCGGACGCTCCAGCGTCGGCAGCCACAGCGTGGGCGCCTCGGGGCGCGGCGCGATGTAGCGGGCGCCGTCCGCCCAGGGCAGGGTGTCGGCCTGACCGGTCAGCACCAGCAGATCCTGATGCGCGGTGATCTGCCAGGGCGGGATGGCGCCGCCGGCCGCGGCCGCCTGCGCCTTCGCGTGCAGCGCGCGCGCGACTTCGCCGTAGCCGACCACGCCCATCGCGGTCGGCACCGCGGTTTCGGTGCGCCAACGCCAAGCCATCGATCCGTGCATCGCGCTTGCGTCGCCGCTCAGGTCGACGCCGACACCGCGGCCATCAGACGCGCGCGCTGTTCGGCCAAAGCCTCGGGCAACGCATCGGCGGCGAAGTTGGCGTCGATCTCGCGCAGCAGGGCTTCGGCCAGCGTGGCCTGCACGGGACTGGGCGGTGCCGTGCCGTCGTGGCCGCCGTCCAGACAACTGCGGGCGGCTTCGATCAGCCGCGCCACGCGCGACATCGGCTGCAGTGCGGCCTGTTCCACCGCCGCATGCAGGGTCGGGTTGGCGGCGGAAGCGAGCCGGTCGCGCAGCACCTCGCGCGCGCTCAGCTGACTCTGCTGGGTCGGCATCACATAGAACAGCGGCCACAGATCGGCCTCGGTCGCGCGCAGGCGGCCGGCCAGCACCGTCGCCGCGGCCACCAGCCGCTGCGCCTTGACGATGCGGCGGTCGGATAACCCCAGCCCCGCGGCGCGCAGTTGGCGCACCGCGCCGGCCAGCGCGCCGCGCGCATCGTCCATCTCGACGGTGGCGACGGCATCGCAGAGCGCGCCGAGCTGGGCGAGGTCGGCGCAGTGGGTGGTGGCCATGCGCTCGCTCTGCCAGCCGCCGGCCAGCAGCGCTTCGAGCTGGTTGTCCGGCACCGGCTCCACGAACAGGTGCAGCAGGAAGCGGTCCGCGAACGCCGCCAGCGATTCGTCGTCGGGCAGCGCATTCGCCGCGCCCACGCACACCCGCAGCGGGCAGTGATGCACGGTCTGGCCGCGGCGGAAGCGGCGCTCGTTGAGAATGCCCAGCAGCGTGTTCAGCACCGCGGTCGAACCGAGGAACACTTCGTCCAGGAACACCACGTCGGCCTCCGGCAGCATCCCGGTGACGTCGGTTTCCACCACGCCCTCTCGCAGTTTGCGCAGGTCCACCGGCCCGAACAGCTCCGATGGTTCGGTGAAACGGCCCAGCAGATATTCGAAATAGCGGCCGCCCAGCGCGCCCGCGACCCGGCGCACGATCGCGCTCTTCGCGGTGCCCGGCGGCCCGATGACCAGCAGGTGTTCCTGCGCGACCGCGGCCAGCACGATCAGTTCGGCCAGCTGTTCGCGGCCGATCATGCCGCGGGTCGCGGTCTGAACCACCTCGCGCAGGCGGGCGGCGGAATCGGAAAGAGATGCGGTCATCGGGCTCGGTCGTAGAGGAAAAAAGCGCGGCGGCGTGCGCCGACGGAAAGATCAGCCCTGCGCGCGGCGGCGCAGCCAGCCGCGACGGACGAAGAACGCCAGCGTCATCACGCCCAGCCACACGCCGTAGCCCAGCGCGGTCGCGAGCACCTGCGGCCACATCCGGCCGTACTGCACATCAGCGTTGGCGTGCGACCAGTGGATGCTCCACACGAACGCCACGACCGACGCCGCCAGCGCGACGAGATCGAACAGTACCCGCGCGGCGTGACGCGGCTGGCGCGGATACACCCAATACAGCACGCCGAGGATCAGGAACCACGGCAGAAACAGGATCAGGGCGAGGTTGATTTCGACGGCGGAGTTCATCCGGGGATTTTAGCCGCTTTGGGGACTGACCCAGCATCTGAGGGAGTCTGTGGGAGCGACGCAAGTCGCGATGACCTCCGGCAGCGCCACCGAGAGCCATGCGCATCGTTTTTGATCGTCGTCCCGGCGGAAGCCGGGATCCAGCTTTTGTGGGGGCGGGAGTCGCGATGGCCTGCGGCAGTGCCGCTGTGGGAGCGACGCTAGTCGCGACGATGTGCGGCAGTGCCTCAACGAAAGCGTGCATTTGATCGTCGTCCCGGCGACAGCCGGGATCCAGCGTCTTCGTTCGATGGCTGCCTGCTGCTAACCCCAAAAGCGTTCGTCCGCTGCGCGGCCGGTTCATTTCTTTTGTTGGCCCAAAAGAAACGAACCAAAGAAAAAGGCCTTCCCCGACGAAGCACATCTGCCAAGCCAGTCTCGCCAGGATGTTCCGACTCGCCAATCCTTGGCTCGGTCGGAACACGACGCACATCCATGTGCGTCGCCCTACGGGTCTGGGGGCGTGGCCGCGGATTCGTTTCAGGCGCTGGCGTCCAGATGATCGGGATCGGTAACGATCATCGTCGCAGCTGAGCATCCTTCATCTTTGGCCGCGGCTTCGCCCCTCCCAACCTCCCCCGCGCTGCGCGCAAGGGGAGGGGCGGATCGGCGCGCTTGGTGTGCTGCCGGGAACAAGCGTCTGTGGGAGCGACGCAAGTCGCGACGATCTACGGTAGTGCTCATCGGGAGCTGGGTGCATCGCTTTTGATCGTCATTCCGGCGGCTTTCAACAGACGAATGTCTGGTCAAGCCGGGATCCAGTGGCTTTTGTTGTTATCTGTTCGCAATGGCAGCTGATGAAAAATTCAAATTTTTGTGTTCTTTGATTCAGATATGGATCGAAGAATGCCTGCAGCTTCTTCCTTTGGAATGAAGAAATAAGCAAGTTCTTCGCCAGAACCTGATCTTGTGGCGAAATAAGCGCCATTCGCAATTCGAGGCTCGTTATCTGCGAGATTGAACCAAGAAAGCGTGTACTCGGCGATCATTTTTCCAGCTTCTTGAGGAGAAGAGAATCCAGTGCTCTGGATAAGTAGGTTGCCTTCTCCATCGATCAGCTTGAAATAGAATTTTCCGTCTGCTTCTCGGTATTGTTTGAATTGTGGGAGTGATGTCTTTGCTTTTTCAGCAGGCTGAGTTTTTTCATCTATGTTCGACAAATCCCGCAACCCCACCGCCTCGCGCAACCGCCGCATCAGCGGCAAACCGTGGCGTTCGCGGGTGACGGTGGCGCCTTCGCGCAACATCTCTTCGATGTGTTGCGGCTGCTGCATCAGGGCGTTGTAGCGTTCGCGCATCGGCGAGAGTTCGGCGTCGATGCGTTCGAACAGCTTCTGCTTTGCGTCGCCCCAGCCGATGCCCTGTGCGTAGGCGTCGCGCATCGCCGCGGTTTCGTCGGTGCTGGCGAAGGCCTGATAGAGCTGGAACAGCGCGGAGCCTTCGGTGTCCTTGGCTTCGCCCGGCGCGCGCGAGTCGGTGACGATCGAGAAGATCAGTTTTTTCAGTTCTTCGCGCGAACAGAACAGTGGGATGGTGTTGTCGTAGCTCTTCGACATCTTGCGGCCGTCGAGGCCGGGCAGGGTGGCGACGTGTTCTTCCACCGCGGCTTCGGGCAGCACCAGATGATCGCCGTAGAGATGATTGAAGCGCTGCGCGAAATCGCGCGCCATCTCGATGTGCTGGATCTGGTCGCGGCCCACCGGCACCTTGTGCGCGTTGAACACCAGGATGTCCGCAGCCATCAGCACCGGGTACATGAACAGGCCGGCGGTAATGCCGAAATCCGGGTCCTGGTTTTCGGCCGTGTTGCGATCGACCGCAGCCTTGTAGGCGTGGGCGCGGTTGAGGATGCCCTTGCCGGCGACGCAGGTGAGGAACCACGTCAACTCCGGGATTTCCGGGATGTCGCTCTGGCGATAGAACCACACGCGGTCGTTGTCCGGCGCCAGGCCGCAGGCCAGCCAGCTGGCGGCGATCTCCAGGGTCGAACGCTGCACCTTGGCGGGATCCTGCACCTTGATCAGCGCGTGCAGGTCGGCCAGAAAGTAGAAATTCTGGGTGCCGACGCTGCGGCTGGCGGCCACCGTGGGGCGGATCGCACCGACGTAGTTGCCCAGGTGCGGGGTGCCCGAAGTGGTGATGCCGGTGAGGACGCGGGTGACGGTCATGGGGCGCGGGGGCACGTGGGAAGCAGGCCGGCTAGTTTACCCGCGGCTGAATCCGGCGACGGAACCGTGACGCCCCCGCGAAACCCCGTTTCCCGGGATGGCGCGTTGAAGGTCAGTGTCCACACCGGACCACCACCACGGAGCCTGTCATGTTGCGCCCTACCGTTCTGCTGCTGTCCGCTGCCCTGATCGCCGCCTCCGCCTGCAGCCCGCTGTCGGCGCAACCGCTGGTCGATGTCGATATCGTCGACCGCGACACCGGCGAATGGCTGCCCGAGTACCGCCACCGCGGCCGCGACTGGGTTCCCGGCGTCCCCGGCCACCGCTACAGCGTGCGCATGACCAACACCACCGGCGAGCGCGTGCTCGTGGTGCTGTCGGTGGACGGCGTGAACGCGATCAGCGGCGACACCGCCGCCGCCGGCCAGACCGGTTACGTGCTGGGCCCGCGGCAGAGCACCGAGATCACCGGTTGGCGCAAGTCCTGGCAGGACGTGGCCCAGTTCTATTTCACCGATCTGCCCGACAGCTACGCCGCGCGCACCGGCCGGCCGGACAACGTGGGCGTGATCGGCGTGGCGGTGTTCCGCGAACGCGCGCAGCCGCAGCCTTACTACGAGCCGGCCCCGATCTCGCGCGACGATCGCGACTATGAACGCAGTGATCGCTATCGCGGCCAGGCAGGCCGCGCCGAGAGCAAGGCCGCGCCGGCTGCTCCGCAGGCCTCGCGCCGGGCGTCGGAAGCCGCCGCGGATTCCGCATACGGCGGCGGAGCACCGGCCCAGAGCATCGGTACCGGTCACGGTTCGCGCGAATGGTCGCCGGTCAGCCGCACCGACTTCGTTCGCGCCTCGCGCACCCCGGCGCAGGTCTCGCAGTTGCGCTACGACGACATCAACAACCTGGTGGCGATGGGCGTGATGCCGCGGCCGCACCGCTACGACGGCTACCGCCCCGGCCAGCCGCAGGCGTTCCCGAACGGTTTCGCCTCCGATCCTCCCGGTCGCCGTTGAGCGCTCGCGATCGATCCCTTGAGTACGCATCCCCCGACGGGCCGGCATTGCCGGCCCGTCGTCGTTCCGGGCGGCTCGCGTATCCTGATGCGATACGGGTTCCGTGCAGGGGCGGACAGATCATGAGCGTGTGTGGATTGCGATTCTGGGGTTGCGCGGCGTTGCTGTGGGCGTCGGTTCCGGCATTGGCGCAGGACGTAAGCGCCACGGTCGATCCGGCGCAGATTGGCCCCAAGCCGGTTGATCTCCAATCAGTGGATCTGACCCCGTTCCTGCGCAGGGACGGTTACCAGGACATCAAGATTTCGCCGACGGGCGAGTACTACGCCGCGACGGTGCCGCTGGAGGACCGCACGATCCTGGTGGTACTGCGGCGCAGCGACAAGGCGGTCACCGCCAAGCTGCAGATCGGCGAAAACGCGATCGTCGACGAGTTCTGGTGGGTGAACGACGAACGGGTGATGGCCAGCGTCGCCGAAAAGATCGGCCGCAACGACCAGCCCAGCCCGACCGGCGAACTCGTCGCGGTCAACGTCGACGGCGAGCGCGGCAAATGGCTCACGCATCGCTACGCCGACACCTACACGCTGATGCACGACGACCTGCCCGACGACGACCGCTACGTTCTCATCACCGCCGTCGCCTATGGCGAAAACCCGGAAACGGTGCTGGAGAAGATGGATGTCTACGACGGCCGGCGCAGGGCGGTGTCGTCGGCCCCGGTCCGCAATGCGCGCTTCACCACCGACCGCACCGGCGTGGCCCGCTTCGCGAACGGGTCGGGAAACAACAACATCAGGAAGCTTTATTACCGCGAGAAACAGGGCGCGGACTGGGTGTTGATCAACGACGAATCGGTCAGTCTCGTCGCCGAATATCCGCTCGGCTTCTCCGCCGATGGCATGACCGCGTACCTGCAGGCGGAGCGCAAGGCCGGGCCGGATGCGATCGTCGCCTGGAATCCGGCGACCGGCGAACGCAAGGAACTGCTCGCGGATCCTGTCGTCGATCCGTACTCGTCCCTGCGTGCCGTCGACAGCGATATCCCGGTCGGTGCGAGCTTCATGCATGATCGCGTGCGCACGCGATTCTTCGATCCGCAGTCGCCGACCGCGAAACTGTATCGACAGTTGGAAAAAGCCTTTCCGGACAGTGCGGTTGCGGTCACCTCCGCGACGAAGGACGGCAAACTGCTGCTGGTGCAGGTCTGGAGCGACCGCAACCCCGGCGATTTCTATCTGTTCGACACGGCGAAAAAACAGGTCGATCTGGTGTTCAGCCGCAAGAGCTGGTTCAAGCCCGCCGATCTGCCGCCCACCCGCAGCGTCGAAATCGCGGCGCGCGACGGTTTGAAGCTGTACGGGTATCTCACCTTGCCGATGGGCAAGCAAGCGGCTACGCCGCAGCCGATGGTGCTGTTGCCGCACGGCGGCCCGTTCGGCGTTTTCGACGAGTGGTGGTACGACAACGAAACACAGATGCTCGCCGCCGCCGGTTATGCGGTGCTGCGCGTCAATTACCGCGGTTCGGGCAACTACGGGCGCAGTTTCAGTCTGGCCGGTGCGCGCGAATGGGGCGGCAAGCTGCAGGACGATCTCACCGACGCCACGCGCTGGGCCATCGACCAGCGCATTGCCGATCCCAGGCGCATCTGCATCTACGGTGCGAGTTACGGCGGCTACGCGGCGCTGATGGGCGCGGCGAAAGAGCCCGACCTGTACCGCTGCGCCGCAGGCTATGTCGGGGTCTACAACATCGAGAAGATGCACAAGGACAACGCCCGCGATGCGCGCTGGAAGAAGCATTGGACGAACGATTGGGTGGGCGACCGCGAGGGCATGATCGCGATCTCGCCGACCGCGCTGGCGCACCGGATCAAGGTGCCGGTGTTCCTCGCTGCGGGCGGCAAGGATGTACGTGCCCCGGTGGAGCACACCGAGCAGATGGAGAAGGCGCTGAAGAAAGTCGGCGTGCCGGTGGAAAGCCTGTATTTCCCGCACGAGGGGCACGGCTTCTACACCGAGCCGCACCAGCGCGAGTTCTACACGAAGCTGCTCGCGTTCCTGTCGCGCCACTTGGGCGGGGCGACCGCGAAATGAAGGTTGAGGTTTGCGGCCAGGTCTGCGCTGCGATTCGCGGCGCGCCAGTCGCTGCCGGGCTTACTCCGCCTCGACGCCGCGCAGATACGGTTCGACCGCGCCCTTGAGCTTCATCGTCATCGGCTGGCCGCGACGGTCCAGCGCCTTGCCGGCGATCACCCGCACCCAGCCCTCGCTGACGCAGTATTCCTCGACATTATTGCGATCCACGCCGTTGAAGCGGATGCCGATGCCGCGTTCCAGCAGTTCGGCGTCGTAGAACGGGCTGCGCGGATCGTTGCTGAGGCGGTCGGGAAGCGTATCGGTCATGGCGATGGAGCCGGGGTTGCGAAAGACGGTCAAGGATACGCAATCGCCCGCCGCCGGCCTACCCGGCCGGCCTTCAGGCAGTGCTTTCGCCGCGCCCCAGCGGATCGGGCAGGGGGTCCCCAGCGCCGACGAAACCCAGCGACACCGAATTCAGGCAATGACGTTCGCCGGTGGGCGGCGGGCCATCCGGGAACACGTGGCCGAGGTGGCTGCTGCAGCGCTTGCAGACGATCTCGACCCGGACCATCCCGTAGCTCGCGTCGCGGATGCGCCCGATATTGGCTTCGTCGTAGGGTGCGAAGAAACTCGGCCAGCCGGTGCCGGAATCGAATTTCGCGTTCGAGCGGAACAGCGGCAGCCCGCAGAAGCGGCAGACGTAGACGCCGTCGCGCTTGTTGTCGAGGAACACGCCGCAGAACGGCGCTTCGGTGCCGTGGGTCAGCAACACGCGACGTTCTTCGGGCGACAGTGCGGCGGCCAAGGTTTCGCGCTGGGCGTCGCTGGGCGGCGACAGATCGAAAGCGGACATCGGATTCTCCAATTGCGGGGGCAGGGAATATCGCCTGATTCAAGCCGACCCGCGAGACGGGTTCAGCTTGAATGAATTGTTGGGTCTCACATGCCAAGAATGCATGCGTGATCTTCCGATTGGTAAGCCTGCTCAAGAGCGTCTGCGACGGCGGTCAGCATGGCCTGCATCTCGCCGCGGCGACCAGCCAGATCAGCAGTGAATGCTGCGATGAGCCAGTCAGGTACAAACAGTAGCTCAGATGCCTCTATGGACTTGACTGAGCCAAGCAAGGAGGCGGCGCGACGCAAATCCGAGGCAATCATCAAGCCCGGAACACGCGGAATATCATTCATGCCGAAATGGTCGTATTCGGACAGATGCTTGACGATGATCCCCTCGGCGATCGAGAACGCGTCTTCCCGCACGAACAGGAACCCCTTTTGCCAGTGCTGGCCGGAGTACTTGCCCGGCCCAATTTCCATGTAGCCAGTTGAACTCAGCGATTTCGGGTCTCGATGAACGGTGTAATCCATCTCATGATGGCCTGATAACGGAACATCCAATGATCGATCAAGAGGCGTCGGCGGCGCCATCGGTTGCGTCGGCGACCGGATCGGCGACGTATCCGCTCCACTGCCGACGCGCGTTGGCGATGATCGCACGCATGCGTCCGCGATCCTGCAGGCGCGACACCGGCTCGGCGCCCAGACGCAGCGCCACTTCGCGCATGGCGCTGTCGATGTCGTAATGCGCGCCGCTGCGTTTGTCCTGGAAGGCGCGTCGCGGCATGCCCAGGCGCGCGGCGAAGGCGTGCAGTTCGTCCAGGTCGTCGGCGAGCAGATGCGCCCAGCGTCGCCCGCGCCACTGGAACACTGCGTTGTCGACATACACGGCCATGCCGACAGTGAAGCATGGCCGGGCCGCACGGCGCAAAAGGCGGCGTTGGACGGATCTTGTCGAGCCGGGATTCCGGCTTTGATTCCAATCGCGGCGGCCCCATCATGCTGCGATGACCACGCCGCCCGCCGCATCCGTCGAACCCCCAGTCCCCGAGCCACAATCCCCCAGCGCTCCCGAACCGATGCCGCTGACCGTGGCCAAGGTCGCCAACGCCCGCAGCGAAAGCCAGATCCTGCGCGAACTGGTCCCGTATCTGCGCCCGTTCATGACCCGCATCCTGCTGGCCCTGGCGCTGGTGGTCGCCGGCAAGGTCGCCGGTCTCGCGGTGCCGCTGGTGTTGAAGAAACTGGTGGATGCGCTCGATGTCGGCGCGCTCGGCAAAGGCGACGCCGCGGTCGTGCTGGCGATGCCGGTGGCGCTGTTGCTGGCCTATGGCGCGTCGCGCGTCGGCATGACCCTGTTCGCCGAAGTGCGCCAGATCGTGTTCGCGCGGGTGATGGCGCGCGTTTCGCGGCGGGTGACGTTGCAGGTGTTCCGACATCTGCATGCGCTGTCGCTGCGATTCCATCTTGCCCGTCGCACCGGCGGCGTCGCCCGCGACATCGAGCGCGGCGGTTCCGCGATCTCCGATCTGCTCGACTGGATGATCTACACCATCCTGCCGACCCTGTTCGAGATCGTGCTGGTCACCGGTGTGCTGGTGTGGATGTACGACTGGGGCTTCGCGGCGATCGTCATCGCGACGCTGATCGCCTACATGATCTTCACCTTCATGATCACCGAATGGCGCACGCGCTATTACCGCGCCGCGGTCGAAGCCGATACCCGCGCCAACGAGCGCGCGGTCGATTCGCTGCTGAACTACGAAACGGTGAAGTATTTCGGCAACGAAGAGCACGAGGCGAAACGCTACGACCAGAGCCTGCAGCATCGCGAAGAAGCGCAGGTGATGAGCCGCAAGACCCTCGGTCTTCTGAATCTCGGTCAGGTCACCATCGTTGCGCTCGGCGTCACCGCGATGATGTGGCGCGCCGCCGCCGGCGTGGTCGACGGCACGATGACCATCGGCGGGCTCGTGTTCGTCAACGCGGTGCTGCTGCAGCTGTCGGCGCCGCTGAATCTGCTGGGCATGATGTATCGCGAGGTCAAGCAGGCCTTCACCAATCTCGAACGTCTGTTCGGTCTGCTCGACGAAAGCATGGACGTGCGCGACCGCGACGACGCGGTGCCGCTGCGCGCGACCCAGCCGAAAGTGGTGTTCGATCGCGTGCGCTTCGGCTACGACCCGCGTCGCGAGATCCTGCGCGAAGTCAGCTTCGAAGTGCCGCGCGGCGGCACGCTCGCGGTCGTCGGGCATTCCGGCTCCGGAAAATCCACGCTAGGCCGGCTGCTGTACCGCTTCTACGATGTCGACGACGGCAGCATCGCGATCGAAGGCGACGACGGCGCGCTGCGCGATGTGCGCGACTACACCCAGGCCTCGCTGCGCAAGGCGATCGCGATCGTGCCGCAGGATACGGTGCTGTTCAACGACACCATCTACTACAACATCCTGTACGGGCGCCCCGATGCGACCCGCGAAGAAGTCGAACAGGCCGCGCGCGCCGCGCACATCCACGAGTTGATCGTCGGTCTGCCCGACGGTTATGAAACCGAGGTGGGCGAGCGCGGCCTGAAGCTCTCCGGCGGCGAGAAACAGCGCGTCGCCATCGCCCGCGCCCTGTTGAAGAATCCCGCGATCCTGATCTTCGACGAAGCGACGTCGGCATTGGATTCGAAATCCGAGAAAGCGATCCAGGCCGAACTCGATCGCATCGCGCAGGGGCGCACGACCTTCGTCATCGCGCATCGCTTGTCGACGGTCATGAACGCGGACGAGATCCTGGTGATGGATCAGGGCCGGATCGTCGAGCGCGGCCGCCACGGCGAACTGCTGGCGCGCGGCGGGCATTACGCGCAGATGTGGACGCTGCAGCAGCAGGAGCGCGGGGAAGAGCCGGTCGAGGGTTGAGACGAAAAAAGAAGCCGCGCTGGGGCGCGGCGTCTTCGGTTTGCGATATTGCGGTCTTGCCGCGTGAGGGTTGCTGCTGCTGTGGCTGTTGTGATGCCTTCCATGGCGGTGCAGCTGTGGCTTCGGAAACGTCCGGCCCGCACTTCCTTATGCGGACGTTCGAGGCAACCGCGCGGCAGTGCCGCGCGAGCTTGTTGCCCCTCACCCTTTGATACACACCACCTGTCGCAGGGTGTGTACCACTTCGACCAGATCGCTCTGCGCCGCCATCACCGCGTCGATGTCCTTGTAGGCGGCGGGCGATTCGTCGATCACGCCTTCGTCCTTGCGGCATTCGACGTGCGCCGTGGCCTCGCGGTGTTCCTTCAGCGTGATCCGCTGGCGCGCGGCGGTGCGACTCATCTTCCGGCCCGCACCGTGGCTGCAACTGCAGAAACTGTCGGGGTTGCCCTTGCCGCGCACGATGAAACTCTTCGCGCCCATGCTGCCCGGGATGATCCCCAGCTCGCCCGCGCGTGCGCTGACCGCGCCCTTGCGGGTGACGAGCAGCGACTGGCCGAAATGCTCCTCGCGCTGCACATAGTTGTGATGGCAGTTCACCGCGGTTTTTTCCAGCTGGAATTTCGGCAGGCGGTGATGCATCTCGCGCAGCACCCGGGCCATCATCGCCTCGCGGTTGGCGCGCGCGTAGTCCTGCGCCCACGACACCGCTTCGACGTAGTCGTCGAACAGCGACTCGCCTTCCATGAAGAACGCGAGATCCCGGTCGGGCACGTGGAAGCCCAGCACGCGATGCGCCAACTGCTCGCGCGCCCGCTCGATGAAGTAACTGCCGATCAGATTTCCGGTACCGCGCGATCCCGAGTGCAGCATCGCCCACACCGCGTCTTCCTCGTCGAGACAGATTTCGATGAAGTGGTTGCCGCCGCCGAGCGTGCCGATCTGTTTGTCGAGTTTGTCGGTGCGGATCTTGCGATGCCTGGCCTTGATCGCATCCAGCCGTTCGACCAGCCCGGACTGGGCGATGCGCGTTTCGATGCTGTCCGGCAGCTTGCGGTGGTCGCCGCCCTTGCCGTTGCCCACCGGCACGCTGCGTTCGATGGAATTGCGCAGTTGCGCCAGCGAATCGGGAAGATCTTTCGCACGAAGCGTGGTGCGCACCGCGGCCATGCCGCAGCCGATGTCGACGCCGACCGCCGCTGGGATGATCGCGCCGCGGGTCGGGATCACCGAGCCTACGGTCGCGCCCTTGCCCAGATGCACGTCGGGCATCACCGCGACCCATGGCCCCACGAACGGGATGGACGCGATGTTGCGCAGTTGCTGGTGCGCTTCCGGTTCGAGCGGCACGCCCCGCACCCAGCCCTTGATCGGCGTGGCGCTCTCTTCAGCGTGAAGCAGTTGGAATGATGTGCTCATGTTGGTGTCCAGTGCGCCGCAGGAAGATTCCGGCGGCGCGGTGATTGAGGTCAGGCGTTGTCGTTGTGGAGTCGGTAGTGTTTCAGTTCGCGTGCGTTGAGTTGCCGCTTGCTGCGGGCGTAAAGGTCATGGCGTCCGAATAGGGTACGGTTGCTGGCGACTTTCCTGCTGTCATCCCAGGCCGGACACTGATCGACCGGAATCCTACGCAGCGCATCGATCGGGACTTCATCAGCGATGCCTGCGCCGTGCAGCGGCGCGACTTCGATCCGATACCAGACGCCGTCGATCCGATGCAACTGGTTTTCCGGATCGATGACGCGAAGATCCGGCCTCACGCCGCCGTGGCGTTCCGCATGCGCGATCTGGCGTTGTCTGCGCTGTTTTTTGCGTGTGTCGATGCGTAAGTGGTTGAACAGCAGAATGCCGTGTTCGGGGTGAACGTAATACTTCGCGGACCATGACGAAGACAGCGGCTCATGCACGCGCCAACGACGGTTCGCGCAGAGTCCGCCATCGATCTCGACCACCCTGATCGCCACAAAATCCTCAAGATGCTGATGGATATGCTGCTGCACGGTGTTGCGACGGTCGATGCCGGCGCAGATCTCCGAATACACCTTGTTCCAAGGACGGCCGACCTGCGATGCGAGGAATCGCTCCAGCGGACGCAGGTTCTCGTTCAACCATTTGCGGCTGCGATGCCGCTTGCGCAGGCCTTCCTGGCGCGGAGAATCCTCCAGGTCGTCCGGTGCGGGTATTTCGTTGCGATGGCCGCCGTCGCGGCGCGGCCGCTCGACGATCACCTTGTACATGTCCTGGCGCATGATGCCTGTCTCTTCTTTGAAAGCCGTGCGCCGATCTGTTCGGCCGCAAGGAGCTGAGTGTGTTTTCTTGATGGCTGTTCCAAACGTCGATTCGTCGCCGACGGGCCGTGCGAAAGCGCCACGATGTCCTGCGGATCTCCATCGCCACCCGCGTCGAGCATCGCGACGCAGCACTTGCGTGCCTCATGGTGGAATTCCGCGGCTGCGCGACCCGTGCGCGGACTTCATTGTCCGGACGTTCGCGGCAGGATGCTTCGGAACTTGCTGGCTTGGATCGGATTGCGTGCCCGGAAAAGCGGCAGCGCGAAACCGTTCGCGTCGCGGAAAATCCGCGCGCGATTCAGTGGGACGATTCGTAAGAACAGCTCAAGAAATCGTGTTTGCGGACGCGAAAACGAAAAACCCCCGGATGGGTATCCGAGGGCGTTCGCGTGCCTCGGAGATCGGGGTGACCGATCTCCGGAAGAGGATCAGTCGTGGTGTATGCCGTTGTCGCGCTGCACGCATGGAATGCCGCAATCCTTCGACAGCGCGCGTGCGTCCGCATCGCGATGGAAGCGCGACGTGTCGAACGAATTGGCGGTGTGGAAGGCGGGTTTCATGGGAGGACTCGGCTGGAATTCGTGGTAGTTGATGCAGCACAGCTGCGATGGGCGCGCACGTTACACCCGTATTTTTTCGATTGCAAACATTTTTTTCACAAATCGACGAACGGATCGACGGCGAAGCGACGGTGCGCGCTGCGAAGAGGGATGCTGACAAGGTTTGCACGCAAACGAAAACGGGCGGCCTAAGCCGCCCGCGAATCGCATTGCAATGTTCGATCGTCGCCGATTATTTCGGCAGCAGCACTTTGTCGATGACGTGGATGACGCCGTTGCTCTGGTACACGTTGGCGATGGTGACCTTGGCGCTGTTGCCCTTCGCGTCGGTCACGGTGACGTTGTTGCCCATCGCCTTGAACGTCAGCGGCTCGCCCTGCACGGTGGTGTAGGTGGCACTGCCTTTGCCGGCCTTGATCCTGGCGGCGATCGCCTTGCTGTCGATGCGGCCCGGGACCACGTGATAGGTGAGGATGCCGGCGAGCGCGGCTTTGTTCTCGGGCTTCAGCAGCGTGTCGACGGTGCCGGCGGGCAGTGCGGCGAATGCGGCGTTGGTCGGCGCGAAGACGGTGAACGGGCCTTTGCTTTTCAGCGTATCGACCAGGCCGGCAGCTTTCACCGCGGCGACCAGGGTGGTGTGATCCTTCGAGTTCACCGCGTTGTCGACGATGTCCTTGGTCACCAGCATCGGTGCGCCGCCGACCATCGGGTTCTCACCCATTTTTCCGCCCATGTTGCCGGCCTGGGCGATGGCCGTGATCGTGAATGTGGCGGCCAGCGCGGCCGTCAGCAATTTGATGTTCATCGTGAGTGTCTCTCGTCGTGGGGGAAGGCCGGCCTTCCGCGCCGGGGAGTACGGCACGGAGGTTGCGCGGAAGACCGGTACGAGGACAGTTACGCGGGGGCGTGATGTGCGGATGCAGCGCGAGCGAAAAGAGTCCGAATCTGCCGATAAGTCCTCTGTCATCCCGAACACCCGCGTCGCGGGTGGAGGGATCTGCTGTTGTGGCTGCCGGCGACAAGCAGATCCCTCCTCGGGCTTCGCCCTCGTTCGGGATGACAGTTTTTCCAACCCCGAGATTTTGAACAGGCTCTTATTTCAGCAGCGGCGCCAGCGCGGGCCAGACGTGGTCGCGGAGTTTCGGCTGCGCGGCCGCGGTCGGGTGCAGGCGGTCGGCCTGGAAGGCGCGGTCGTCCATCGCGACCGGTTCGAGCAGGAACGGCAGGAACGCGGTCTTGTGCTGTTGCGAGAGTTCGCGGAACGCGCGCTCGAAGCCCTGGGTGTAATCGGGGCCGTAGTTCGGCGGCAGGCGCATGCCGATCAGCAGCACTTTCGCGTTCGCGGCCTTCGCAGCGGTGATCATCTTCGCGAGGTTGGCGCGGGTCTGCGCCAGCGGCAGTCCGCGCAGGCCGTCGTTGGCGCCGAGTTCGATCACCAGCACACCAGGCTTGTGACGCTTGAGTTCGGCCGCGATGCGCGCCGCGCCGCCAGCGGTGGTTTCGCCGCTGATGCTGGCGTTGACCACGCGCCAGCCGGGTTTTTCCTTCGCGATCTTCTGCGCGGTCAGCGACACCCAGCCCTGCGCCGCGGTGAGTCCGTACGAGGCCGACAGCGAATCGCCCATCACCAGCACGGCGCGCTGCGCCACGGGCGTGGCGGCTGTTGCGGTCGTGGCAGCTTTGCGCGCCGGTTGCGCACCGGCGGCGAACGCGAAGCTCACGGCGACCAGCGCGACGGCGGCGATGAAGGCGCGACGGGGGGAGGTCGTCTTCATGGGAATCCTGTGATCGTGTCGAAGGGAACGAGGTGTGGCCGGCGGCGATGCAAGGCAAGCGGTCGCCGCTGCGGCTTCAGCTTCAGCCGAAGCGCGCCTTCAGCATCGCGTAACAGCTGCGCAGCGCCTGCGCTTCACCGCCGGCGGGGCGGCCATGGCGGTCGCTGTCGTTCCAGCTGTAGACATCCAGGTGCGCCCACGGCAGGTCCGCCGGGACGAAGCGTTCGAGATACAGGGCGGCGGTGATGCAGCCGGCCATGGTCGTGCTGCTGGCGTTGGCGAGATCGGCGATGCCGCTGGTGAGATAGCGCAGGTACGGACGGTGCAGCGGCATCCGCCACAGCGGGTCGAAACCGCGGATGCCGGCGGCGAGCCAATCGTTGGCGAGCGCGTCGTCGTTGCTGAACAGCACCGGCAGGTCGGGGCCGAGCGCGATCCGCGCCGCGCCGGTGAGGGTGGCGAAATCGAGGATCAGCTGCGGCGACTGCTCGGCGGCGTAGGTCAGCGCGTCGCACAGGACGATGCGGCCTTCGGCGTCGGTGTTGTCGATTTCGACGCTGACGCCCTTGCGCGTGGCGATGACTTCGCCGGGGCGGTAGGCGTTCGGGCCGATGGCGTTCTCCACCGCCGGCACCAGCAGAGTGATGCGCACGGGGAGTTTGCGCGCCATGATCAGTTCGGCCAGCGCGATCGCGTGCGCGGCGCCGCCCATGTCTTTCTTCATGTTGCGCATGCCGGCGGCGGCCTTGATATCGAGGCCGCCGGTGTCGAAGCACACGCCCTTGCCGACGATGGCGACGTGCGGGTGCGCAGCGTCGCCCCAGCGCAGCACGATCAGCCGCGGCGCGCGGTGCGAGGCGCGGCCGACCGCGTGGATCGCCGGGAAGTTGTGGGTCAGCAGATCGTCGCCGGCCAGCACGTCGATGTCGGCGCCGTGGGTCTGCGCGATGTCGCGCGCGACCGCTTCCATCTCGTCCGGGCCCATGTGCTCGGTGGGAGTGTTGATCAGGTCGCGGGTGCGGAGGCAGGCCGCCAGCTGCGCGGCGGTGTCGGCGTCGACATCGCAGACCAGCCGCGCCGGTGCGCGGATCGCGTCGCGATAGCGGGTGAAGCGGTAGCTGCCGAGGCCCCAGCCCAGTTGCAGCGCGGCGGTCGCGGCGGCGTCGAGCGGCTCGGCGAGGCGCCAATCGCCGACGGGCAGCACGTACGGCGCATGCGCGTAGGCGAAGGGATCGTGAGCGTCGCCGATGCCCAGCACTGCGCCGGCCAGACCGTCGCTGCCGGGCAACAAGGCATGGCTGCCGGCGGCGGCGGTGAAGTGCTGTGCTTTCAGCCAGGCCTGCAATGTCGGCGACTGATGCGACGACCAGTCGGCGAAGTTCGCTGCGATCACGACGTGCAGCGGCAGGGCATCGGGTTGCGCGGCGGCGTCGGCGGTGGCGATGAGGCCGGGCAGAGTGGTCATGTTCGGATCCCGTGGGAAGTCGTTGCGAGGTGCGGATCGGTCGCGGCGTCGGCCATGCCGTCGGCGATGCGATTGGCCATGCCATCGAGCAGATCGGCGAGTTCGGCCATGTCGGTCACGATCAGATCGGGCGCGATGTCGTCGTGCGGCCAGTGCGGGTGCTGTGCGCGGGCGTCGTCGCGATGCACCCACGCGGTGCGCAGGCCGGCGCGCGCGGCGCCGAGCACATCCATCTCGATGTGATCGCCGACGTGCAGCACTTCGCCCGGCGTGCAGCCCAGGCGTTCGCAGGCTGCGAGGAAGATGCTGGGGTCGGGTTTGGCGGCGCCGTGTTCGCGCGAGCCCAGTTGGAACGCGAAATGGTGATCCAGCCCGATCGCGGCCAGGTCGGCATTGCCGTTGCTCAGCGCCGCCACCGGCAGCTTCGCGCTGATCCGCGCCAGTGCGTCGACCGCATCGGGATAGCACTCCACGCGGTTGCGTTCGGCGTAGAACACGTCATAGGCCGGGCCCGCCAAGGCCGGGTCGTCGCCGGATTCGCGGAAGGCATGTTCCAGCGTGAGCAGACGCAGCGCGCTCATGTCGTGCAGCAGATGCGGGTGGGCGTCGAACACCCGCTCGCGCAGCGCGCGCATTTCCTGGATCGGGAAACGTTCGGCGGTGCGCGGGCTGTGGGTGCGCAGCCAGTCGTCGAGCACCCGTTCGATCCGCGCGCCGATAGGCGGGAACGGCCAGAGGGTGTCGTCCAGGTCGAGAGTGATGGCGCGGATGGTGAAGTTCACCGGGCGAGTTTACCGCGCGGGTTCCGCCGCCGCCCCATGCCGTTCGGTAGGTGGCGGATTGGATTCACTCCAGCAGCCGCGCCCAGGGTTCCAGGCCGTCGACCCGTTCCAGCACGACTTTCGTGCAGGCCAGCAGCGGCACCGCGAGCAGCAGCCCGATGATGCCCCACAGCCAGCCGAACACCATCAGCCCCAGGATCAGCACCAGCGGCGACAGTGCCATGCGCCGACCGAGCAGGATCGGGGTGATGAACTGGCCTTCGATCGTGTGCAGCAGCAGATAGATGCCGGCCGGCAGCAGCGCCTCCAGCGGTGCGTCGAAATGCACGAATCCCATCAGCAGCATGGCCATGATGCCGATCAGCGGACCCACGTACGGCGCGTAGTTGAGCAGCGCCGCCAGCGTGCCCCACATCAGCGCTTCGGGTATCGCCAGCCCCAGCCACACCAGCACGCCGGCAAAGGCCAGACCCAGCAGGACGTTGATGATGGTGATGGTCAACACATAGCGCGACATCTCGCGCTCCATCGATTGCAGGATGTCCACGGTGAGTTTTTTCTGCTGCCGGCCGGGCAGAAGCGCCAGTACCTTGCGCTGCAGATTCGCGCCGTACACCATGAAAAACAGGGTCAACAGCACCACCGCCAGCACCGAGGCGATCATTCTCGGGGTCGCGGTGAGCGCGCGGAAGGGATCGTTGACCTCGGTCCTGACCAGCCGGACGGTGTTGGCATCCTCGCCCCCGGCGACGCGGGCGATGTTCTCCGCGCCTTTCTTCGCATCCTGCACCGGCTTCACCACTTCACGCAGCTTGGGCGCGATCTCGCGCAGTTCGCGCGGCAACTGGCGCACCAGCGTGCCCGCGGGTTCCGCCATCCGGCTGCCGAGCAGCATCGCGCAGGCCAGGCCCGAGGACAGCACCGCCAGCGCGCCGAGGAAACGCGGGATGTGGATCTTTTCCAGCGTGCGGATGATCGGGTTGCCGATCAGCGCGAAAAACATCGCCAGCAGCACCGGCAGCAACAACTCCTGGGTCGCCCACAGCGTGTAGGCCACCGCGAGCGCGGCCAGCACGATCGCCGCAGTCGAGGAGCGCGGGCGCGGCGTCGGTGCGGGCGATGGTGTCGCGTCCGCAGCGGCATCGGCGGCAGAAGATATTTCGCCGCCCTCTTGCTCGGTACTGATGTCGATGCTGTCGGCCATGGCGGTGTCCGCGCAGGAAAGACCGCGAGCTTAATCCTTTGACGACAGCCCGATGGTCGCCGCCCGTTGCGGATGCGCGGGGCGGGCGAATTGCACGGATGCCAAGTGCTTGCCGTGCTTATCGCATCTGCAGATCGCCGTCGCGGCCGTTGCGCCAGATGTGCAGCACCAGCGTTTCCGGCCGTTCGCCGAATCCGGCGCGGAAGCCGCCGAGGTCGCTGAACTGGCCGATGCTGCCGGCCTGCACCACATCGCCCTTGCGCAGGCCGTTGCGGGCGGCGCGGCTGCCCGTCGCCACAGCATCGATCAGCACACCCGACGCGCCCTGGCGGCGCAGCGATTCGGGCAGTTCGGCGAAGCTGGCGCCGGCCAGGCGCGGGTCGAGACTGGCGCCGTCGATCTCGCGCGGCTGCTCGCGCAGGGTCGCGGTGATCTTCAGCGGCTTGCCTTCGCGACGCACGTCCAGCGCGACCTTCGAATTCACCGGCTGCAGACCCTGGAAATTGCGCAGCGATGCGCTGTCGTCCACGCGCTGGCCGTTGGCGGCCACGATCACGTCGCCCACCTTCAGCCCCGCCGTCGCGGCGGTCGAGCCGGGGTGGATCCGGGTCACCACCGCGCCGCGCGCCTGCTCGAGTCCCAGCGCATCCGCGATCCGCGCGTCCACGTCCTGGCTGTCGATGCCCAGGGTGCCGCGGCGCACGGTACCACCGGTCAACAGCTGCTCCATGATGTTGCGGGCGAGGCTGATCGGAATCGCGAAGCCCAGACCGATGTTGCCGGCCTGGCTGCCGCGCGGATTGAAGCTGGCGGTGTTGATGCCGATCAGTTCGCCGCGCAGATTCACCAGCGCGCCGCCGGAGTTGCCCGGGTTGATCGACGCATCGGTCTGGATGAAGTTCTGGAACCCCAGCCCCGGCAGATTGCTGCGCCCGACCGCCGAGACGATGCCCGAGGTCACGGTCTGGCCGACGCCGAACGGGTTGCCCACCGCGACCACGAAATCGCCCACGCGCAGCTGGTCGGAGTTCGCCAGCGACAGCGCGGTGAGTTTTTCCGCCGGGATCTTCATCAGCGCCACGTCGGTGTCGGCGTCCGAACCGAGGAATTCGGCCTTCAGCTCGCGACCGTCGGCGAGGGTCACCGACACGTCGTCCGCGCCCTCGATCACGTGATGGTTGGTCAGCACCAGTCCGCGCTGGGCATCGACGATTACCCCGGAGCCCAGCGATTCGTTGATCCGCTCCTGGCTCATGTCCGGGAACATGCGGCGGAAGATCGGGTCGGCGAACGGGCTGACCCGGATCCGCTGCTTGGTGCGCACGCTCACCACCGCCGGCATCACCTGCTGCAGCATCGGCGCCAGCGAGGGCAGCGCCTGGCCGTCGGCGGTGGCGGTCGGCAGCGCGACCACCGCCGGCAGTGTCGCCGGGACGGCCGGCGCGGCCATGGCCGGCGGCTGCAGACCTTCGCGTATCCAGGTGGCGGCGAAGCCTCCGAACGCCGCGGCGGCGGTCAGGGCGAGCAGCAGGGAGGTCTTCCTGCTGCGGGTGCGGTCGGCGGAAGCGCTTTTGGCGGGAGCGTGGTCAGGGGTCATGGGCGTCTGAACGGAGTCGATGGGCGGGTCCGGGAGGGCGCGCTGGGAGGGGCGGGCGGGCGTTCGGGGCGTGGGCTGAAGATCGCGGCACCGGCCCGGGGAATCAAGTACCGGAGGTCGTGCCAGCGGGCTGTGGAGTCTCCCGGACAGGGCCTAAACCGGGGATGAAACCAGCCGGATCGATCAGCCGGGGCCCGGGACCGCCGCCGTTGGGCGGAAGGCGCGATTCCGGAGCCGTCAAGGCGTTGACTTGGACCGTTCCGGGGCGTAGCTTGGCCCCCCGCAGCGCCACTATATCTTGGGGTATGAGTGGCAGGCAGCCCTACCGATGGTGTTTCACGGACGTATTTGTTCCACGGAAGATCGGGGCTGGAGAGCGTCGCCGCATCAGGAAACACAGGAGATAGGCGAGCAAAAACGGGTCGTTAAAGGAATATCACAGTCGCGGTCTGACCCGGAACCGCATCACAGAATCCGTTGGCAGCGTGGAGCAGGGGCTCCGCTTCCGGCAATCAGAACAACAGGTCGCGGCCATGCCGCAGCCGCAACAATGAGGAAGCGAAATTGATGAGCACTGTGCGTCTTGAAGCGGTCGCGAAAGCGGACGCCGCCGCCGAAATTCCGATGCAGCCGGCGTCCTGGGACATCTGGGACAAAAAATACCGACTCAAGACCAAACAGGGCGCAGACGTCGATACCGATATCGACGGCACCTATCAGCGCGTCGCCCGCGCGCTGTCCGACGCCGAGCCCAACGGCGAGAAGCAGAAGTACTGGTACGAACGCTTCCTCTGGGCGCTGCGCCGCGGCGCCATTCCCGCCGGCCGCATCACCTCGAATGCGGGCGCGCTTGAACACAAGCCGGCCACCTCGACCATCAACTGCACCGTGTCGGGCACCATCACCGACTCGATGGACGGCATCCTCGAAAAAGTCCACGAAGCCGGCCTCACCCTGAAGGCGGGCTGCGGCATCGGCTACGAATTCAGCACCCTGCGCCCGCGCGGCGCGTTCGTCGCCGGCGCCGGCGCCTACACCTCCGGCCCGATGTCCTTCATGGATATCTACGACAAGATGTGCTTCACCGTGTCCTCGGCCGGCGGCCGTCGCGGCGCGCAGATGGGCACTTTCGACGTCGCCCACCCGGACGTGAAGGACTTCATCCGCGCCAAGCGCGAGGACGGGCGCCTGCGCCAGTTCAATCTGTCGCTGCTGATCACCGACGGCTTCATGCAGGCGGTCGAAACCGACGCCGATTGGCCGCTGGTGTTCCCGATCAACGAGAAGGAAGTCGGCGACATTGAGGTGAACAACGCCGAGCAGGTGGTCTGGCGCGAATGGCCGACCCACGCCAACTACATCAGCCGCGACGACGGCCTGGTGGCCTGCAAGATCTACGGGCACATCCGCGCCCGTCATCTGTGGGACATGATCATGGTCTCCACCTACGACTTCGCTGAGCCGGGCTTCATCCTGATCGACAAGGTCAACGAGATGAACAACAACTGGTGGTGCGAGAGCATCCGCGCCACCAACCCCTGCGGCGAGCAGCCGCTGCCGCCGTACGGCGCCTGCCTGCTGGGTTCGGTCAACCTCACCAACTTCGTGCGCAACGCCTTCACCGACCAGGCCACGTTCGACTGGGAGGAATACAAGGAAGTCGTGCGCGTGTTCACGCGCATGCTCGACAACGTGGTCGAAGTGAACGGCCTGCCGCTGGAACAACAGCGCGCCGAGATCCTGCGCAAGCGCCGCCACGGCATGGGCTTCCTCGGCCTGGGCAGCACCATGACCATGCTCGGCATGAAGTACGGCAGCGCGCCGTCGCTGGACTTCACCGACCGCATCGCCCGCGACATGGCCGTCGCCGGCTGGGAAGTCGCGTTGCAGCTGGCGCAGGAAAAGGGTTCTGCCCCGATCATGGAAGAACGCTTCGCCGTCACCGCCGAGATGCTGCGCAAGCGCCCGGAACTGGTGAAGGACGGCTGGAAGCTGGGCCAGGAGATCCCCGGCAAGGTGCTGCACGCCAAGTACAGCCGCTACATGCAGCGCGTGGCCACCGTCGCCCCCGACCTGGTGGACGAACTGGCCGAAGTCGGCAGCCGTTTCACCCACCACAGCTCCATCGCGCCGACCGGCACGATTTCGCTGTCGCTGGCCAACAACGCCTCCAACGGCATCGAGCCCTCGTTCGCGCACCACTACAGCCGCAACGTGATCCGCGAAGGCAAGAAGTCGAAGGAAAAGGTCGACGTCTTCAGCTTCGAGTTGCTGGCCTACCGCGAACTGGTCAACCCCAAGGCGATGCCCTACAGCGAAGACCCGTCGGCCAAATTGCCCGATTACTTCATCTCCGCCGACGACATCAGCCCGAAGGAACACGTCGACGTGCAGGCCGCCGCCCAGCGCTGGGTCGACAGCTCCATCTCCAAGACCGCGAACGTCCCCACCGACTACCCGTACGAGGACTTCAAGGACATCTACCGCTACGCCTACGAACAGGGCCTCAAGGGCTGCACCACCTTCCGCTTCAACCCCGCCGCCTTCCAGGGCGTGCTGGTGAAGGAAGCCGACCTCGAAAGCACCCTGTACCGCTTCGAACTGGAAGACGGCAGCTTCATCGAGGTCAAAGGCAACGAAGAGATCGAATACGACGGCGAAATGCACACCGCCGCCAACCTCTTCGACGCGCTGAAAGAAGGCTATTACGGCAAGTTCTGACGCCGCTTCTTTCTCCCTCCCTTTCGCGTAGCGAAGGGGAGGGCCGGGGAGGGGTCGAACAGCCCACGAAATCTCCCTCCGCAATCCTGATCCACTTCACCGCACCACCACAGATCGCGCTACATTCCGCACACGGGCAACCGCCCGTGAAAGCTCGATGATTCGACCC
The DNA here is from genome assembly GCA_966203835.1 of uncultured Thermomonas sp. Classification (GTDB taxonomy): domain Bacteria; phylum Pseudomonadota; class Gammaproteobacteria; order Xanthomonadales; family Xanthomonadaceae; genus Lysobacter_I. The sequence goes on along the minus strand of CBIHKW010000016.1, from coordinate 4,603 downwards.
CTGACGAGGAACCACCATGAGCAATGGCAATGTGATCACGGAAGCGATTTCCGACGCCGCCGAAGCGATGGCAGACAAAGCGAAGGAAATGGGCGATGCGGTCGCCAACACCAAGGCCGGCAAGGCCGTGGGCAAAGCGGTGAAAAAAGCCAAGAAGACCGCCAGCAAGGCCCGCAAGGCCGCCGGCAAAGCCGTCGACGGCGCCAAGGCCAAGGCCGCTTCCGCCGTGAAAACGGTGAAGGCCAAGGTCGCCGGTGCCAAGAAGGCTGCGAAGAAGACCGCCAAAAAGGCAGCGAAGAAAGTCGCCACCAAAAAAGCCGCCGCCAAGAAAGCGGTGAAGAAGGTCGCGAAGAAAGTCGCAGCCAAGAAGGCCGCACCGAAGAAGACGGCGAAGAAAGCCGTCGCCAAAAAGGCGCCAGCCAAGAAAGCGTCCGCCAAGAAAACGGTGAAGAAAGCCGCCAAAAAGGCCGCGCCGAAAAAGGCCGCGAAGAAAGCTGCACCGAAGAAAGCAGCAAAGAAAGCCGCCAAGAAGAAGTAAGCCGTTCCTCCTCCCTCCCTTTCGCGCAGCGAAGGGGAGGGCCGGGGAGGGGTAAACGCACCACAACCGCCCAAACACCAACACCGCATCCGGAATACGCTCAATGGCCGTCAAGATCGACAAGAAAATCAAGGGTTACGCCGTCGTCAAGCCCGAAGACAAGGTCGCCGCCGGCGCCTCCGTCCCGCGCGAGATCGTCGAGGCTGAAGCCGCGCTGCCCGTCGCCGACGTGATCCAGATGCACGAGCGCATCGAGCGCCCCGAGGTGTTGATCGGCAGCACCTACAAGATCAAATCCCCGCTGGTCGAACACGCCATGTACGTGACGATCAACGACATCGTGCTCAACGCAGGCAACGAGCACGAACAGCGCCGCCCTTTCGAGATCTTCATCAACTCGAAGTCGATGGAACACTTCCAGTGGATCGTCGCCCTCACCCGCATCATGTCCGCCGTGTTCCGCAAGGGCGGCGACGTGACCTTCCTGGTCGAGGAAATGAAGGCCGTGTTCGACCCCAAGGGCGGCTACTTCAAGGCCGGCGGCGTGTACATGCCGTCGCTGGTCGCCGAACTGGGCATGATTGTCGAAGACCACCTCAAGACGATTGGCCTCATGCACGACCCGGACATGAGCGACGCGCAGCGCGCGTTGATCGCGGAAAAGCGTCGCGCCTACGAAGAGAATCGCGCCAAAAAAAAGTCTGATGTAGTCGCCACCGCGGTTGCGGCGGTGGCGCGGGAGGAAGATATCGAGGTGACCGGCGAAGGCGTGAGTTTTCCGCCTTCGGCGACGATGTGTCACAAGTGCAGCACGAAGGCCATCGTGATTATGGATGGTTGTGCTACTTGTTTGAATTGTGGGTATTCGAAGTGTGGGTAACCTGCTTTATTTATATTAGGAAATGAAAGGGAGAGATATGAAGCCCAGCGTCTATCGAGTCCCTAATGAGCGTAGGTATTGGGTGGTTCGCGCAGAAGGCGGCGACTACTTTCAGCATTTTGGGCAGTACAGTGTCGTTGCGATTGGGCATTTGGACGATCTCGGGCTGGAATTTGCAGAAGGCACGGTGAACCCCAACTGGCCGCACCTGTACGAGGCCTTTCAGGCGCGGGTTTCACCGGATAAGCATTCGTCACGACAAGCTTCAAGTTGGTTCAATCAAGTTCGCCGATTTGTCGATGAGATCAGGGTCGGTGACTGGATCATGACTATGGGTGTGTCAGCAGTCCGCATCGGGCAAGTCGCGAGTGAAGCGATTTACGAATCGAAGCCGCTGGTCCTCCGTGGTGTCGGTGATGTCGATGTTCAGATGCCTCACAAATTGCGACGGAAGATGTTGTGGGGGCCATCTTTTCGAAAGGACAGGCTATCTGGCCCTCTGTTGCGCACCTTACGCGCCAATCAAACTGTCTTTAACGTAGATGGTCTCTGGGAGGACATTTGTCATTCTGTTCTTCCCGTTTTTGAGCGAGACGAAAATCTATATTTCACAATTCGGATTAATTCAGATGAGCGAATCCGGAGCATTGACATATCGAATATGCTGCTCTTTCTTAACGAGCTGGAGGTAATAGCTAAAGAGTACCGAGTGCTCGATGAACGCCCCGAGCAATTTGAAGGATTGTTCGACGAGTACGAGTCAGAAAATTTGCTTAGTTTGACCACGGAGGCGGAATTTCATTCTCCTGGTGAGATTTGGGGGATGATCTCCGGTCTCGTTCCGAGCGGGCTTGGTTGGGGTGGAATATTCTTACTCGGATACTCCATGCTTTTCGGAAACTCGAAGCTTGGATTCGACGGATTGATCGATCTCGAAACGCGGAAAAAGATTTGGGACTTGATTCTGGAGCGATATAAGCGGCATCGAATTGAGAAGGCGGTTGAACGTCTCGAAACTTCTACCCCTTCCGCCAATGTGCAAAATCTGATCGGTCAGGCGCCGTCTAAGACGCAGCACGAAGACGGCGTGGCCCGTAAGGCGAGTGAAACCCGCAGCACGTAGGGTGGGGTAAGCGCAGCGCAACCCCACCACAAACGACGACGCAAACCTCACCGTATCCTGCAACATCCTCGGTCGCCCATGAGGCGGTCGATTTCGTTTGATGTGTGCTGTTGCGGGTACGACGGGATGGTGGGGTTGCGCTGCGCTTACCCCACCCTACGCGCTACGATGCCTTATCTGACAGGGGGCAAACAATGCGCGCATGGTGGTTGATGTTGTTTCTTCTGCTGTCTCCCTGTGCGTCGGCGCAGAACGAAGAAACAGAAGAAAAATACGAGACGGTCGCGTTCGTCGGTCGTCTCATCTCCATCCGTCCGTTGCCCGATCCGTGTGAGGGAAGACCTCCGAGCGAAGATACGGTTTGCATCTCCTTCGATGCCTTGTACCTGGCGCGCTACGAAATCGTCGAGATGGTGGCCGGGCATCTGTCCGCAAGCGAAATCGACATCGAGATCGCGGACCATTATGGTTTCCCGAGATTTGCCCGACATCCGCATGCTCTGTTGTTCGTCGCCATCGGGCGCGATGCGTCCTATCTGCACAAATATCGGGGATACGCCGTGTATCGCACAACGTCCAATACATGGGCGTCATGCGGCAATCCGCTCGAGCGCAAGCCCTACAACGACCGCAACCAGCCGACGCAGGAGGTATTCCTGGAGAGCTTCGAGCCCGAGGAAAGGGTTGAAGCACTTATCGGCGCCGGCGCTTTTTCCGTCGCCGATCTTGTTGTCGAGTCGAGGAAAATACGCTGCTTGAACAGTCAGCCGCTGTCGAAAATCTATGGGAAAATTCGCAATGGGCCCATGAAAGCGCGCGGGATCCAGCTTCCCGCATGGGGCGCATCGGCGCCGTAACCCGTCGCCGGATGGTGCGTGCCACAACGAGGTCAACGCGTAAGGTGGACTCTCGTAGGGTGGGGTGAGCGTAGCGATGCCCACCCAAACCACCCGTGCGCTTCAATGCATCCCGTGTTGCTTGATCGCTCCGCTCGATGCTTACCTCGCCGGATATGCCGGGATGGTGGGCATCGCTGCGCTCACCCCACCCTACGGTCCTGAACAAAGGCGTTGGCGCGTTCGAGTACGAAGCGGGATCGATGGCGTACGAGGTCGACCCCGACAAGGGCGCCGAGGACATCCGTACCTGCTGCAAGCGCCTGCCGACTCGATGAAGGCCGCAGGGCGCATGCGCAGTCGCAGGGTGTATCCGCGGAGCGTCATGCGTCTTCCTTGAATTTCCGGCGTCGATGTGATGTTTGATTGTGTGCAATGATGGGCATGGAGCCCATGCTGCGATACTGAAGTGATTCTGGGACCCGGCGATACGCCGTCTTCGCCGGAAGTGCGCGTTTCGATGCGGCTCGCAGCGTGCGTTGCGTGCCCGTGTCGACGACAGGCGCTCCATCGTGGCGGCACCAAGGAGGATTCAATGAGCAGGCATTCAGTATTGGCGGGCATTGCCGCCGTGTTGCTGGCGTGTGCGATGAGCTACAGTGGCGATGCCCATGCGGGTTGGCGCCCACCGAAAACGCCTTGCAATGCTTCGAATATCGGTGCGACCGGGACGACGGTCAGCGTGATCTACAACACGAACGGTTCGTATGCATACACCGACTATGCGACCTTCATCTGTACCGCCGGCGGCTGGGTCCTGGCCGATGTGACCCGATGCTTCCCGAACGGGAATTGCGCGCCGCTGTAGGCCGTGACCGTGCCGCATCCAGCGGGATGCGGTGACCGTGGCTTGCGTACTTCGAACGGCACGGGCCCGGGAATCACCCGGGCCCGTGGATAACCCGCAGAAGATAAGGGGTCAGGTTCAATTATCTGACTCGTAGATCTCGTCTTCCGTGTCGACGTGGGCGCGTCATCCTCCTCCCGTAGCGGTATGATCGGCGCCGTGCGGGCAGGGGTCCGTCTATCGAAGCAGCCGATGCCAATATCCGAAATGGAAACCTGTCCCAAGCTCGTAGGGTGGGGTAAGCGCAGCGCAACCCCACCCCAAACGTCGCCCTGAACCGAAACCCATCCTGCAACATAGTCGGCCGCCCACGAGGCGG
>CBIHKW010000015.1:0-45189 GCA_966203835.1 uncultured Thermomonas sp. | reverse complement strand
AAAAACTTCCACAACGCAAAAAACCCCGCCGGGGCCCACAGGGCGGTGTTTTTTCGCGGGGGCGACCCGCCAAAATCCAAACACGGCGCACATCCTGTGCGCCGCCCTCCGGGTCTACGATTGCGAAACAGCCTGCCGCACGGAAATGTGGTCATCACGACGACTACAGCATGATGGTGTGAAGAGAAAATACATTTAAGAAGTGGTTTTCTTCTTCGCCTTTTTGTCTATTCGCTCCTGTTTTCTGGAGTCGAGATACCACCACTCCTCCGCCCCATCGTTCCTGGACGCTTTTCTGGCGCCGATTTCGTGCAATATCTGACGGAGCTCATCGTCGGTGAAACCGCCAATTCTTTCGCGCATTGTCAAGAAAGATCTATCGGTATGAATCTTGTGATTCAACATTTCAAGAAGTATCGCCTTAACGGATTCCCGGCTCTGATTCTGCAAAACGTGCATCCGTTCTTCATGTTTGAATTGCCGGGACTGAATCCACCAATTGGATGCCGTAGTCAGCACCATACCCAGCGCAGTTCCTCCAAGCGCCCACAATGCTTCACTGCTCATAACAACTCCGTATAGTCGCGTTCTTCACTCAAGCGAACTCACACCCTCAACCAAATCGCCCCAACGGCGCGCCCGCCAACAAATGCAGATGGATCTGGAACACCGTCTGCCCGCCGTGGTCGTTGCAGTTCATCACGATGCGATAGCCGTCTTCGGCGAAACCCTCGGCCTTGGCGTAGTTCGCGGCGGCGATGGCGAGGCGGCCGATGATGTGGGCCTGGTCGGGCTGCAGATCGTTGAGCGTGGGCACCGTTACCTTCGGCACGAACAGCACATGCACCGGCGCCTGCGGGGCGATATCGCGGAATGCGATGAGATGCTCGTCTTCGTAGACGATATCCGCCGGAATTCGGCGATCGATGATCTTGTGGAAGATGGTGTCGCCGGTCATCGCTGCACTCCTGTGGTCGTCGGATGTCGGGGCGGGAACCGAACTCGCCGCATGCCCGGACTGGGTTCGATTCTAACCATTGCCCCGCATGGGCGCAGCCGACGATGCGCCCGCCGGCCATCCGAAGACCGCATGCATGAAGACATTCTGCCAAATTGGGCATGGCCGCTGAATGCAGGCATGTTTACGGTGTCGGGTGCCGGCAACTGCGCCGGCATGACACAACAAGGAAGCCGTATGGACCGCTCTCTTTTGTTCGCCGCCTTTTGTCTGCTGATTTCCTCCCCGTCCGCGTTCGCGGCGGCGCCGCCCGACGACGCGGAAACCCGGGGTCGCGATTTCGTTCCGCACGAAATCCTGGTCAAGTTCAGGCCCGGCGTGCGCGCTGCGGATGTAACGGCACAGATCCCCGGTCTGGAATTCAGATCGCAATCGCCAGGTTTGAGCGTGGCGCGCCTGGTTCCCTCGGGAGCGGCGCTGTACCGCAGGGCGGAAACGCAGGCCGCCACACTGCGGCTGTTGGAGCGCATCCGCCAGCGTCCCGATGTGCTGTATGCGCAGCCGAATTATCTGTTCGAACTGTCCCACACCCCGAACGATCTGCTGTATCCGCAGCAGTGGCACTATCCGATGGTCGGTCTTCCCGCAGCCTGGGACATCACCCGCGGCAGCAGCACGATCAAGATCGCGATTCTGGACACCGGCCGCAACTATCACCCGGAGCTGGCGGGAAAATGGCTGCCGAACGAGTACAACGCCGATCAACCCGGCTACAACGCCACCGACAGATCGAAGTTTTCGCACGGCACGCACGTCGCCGGGATCGCAGCCGCAAGCTCCAACAACAACACCGGCATCGCCGGCGTTTGCCAGAACTGCATGCTGCTCAACGTCAAGGTCACCAACGAAAGAAACCGCATCCCGCTGAGCAACGTCATCAGCGGCATCGACTGGGCCATCGCGAACGGCGCCGACATCATGAATATGAGTTTCGAATTTCCGGAACCATGCACGCCGCTGAGAATGCCGGCGCTGCGGGACGCGATCGCCCGCGCAACCGCAGAGAACATCGTCGTGACGGCCGCTGCCGGCAATCAGAACGCCGTCGTGGACGGCACATCGCCGGCTTCGTGCCCCGGTGCGATCTCGGTCGCCGCCACGGATCGCAACGGCAAATGGCTGGCGCCCTACAGCAACAGCGGCGCGAATGTCGGCATCACTGCGCCCGGCGGCGGCGGCGCCATCGTGTTCCGGCCCGATGGCATCCTCGACCGCGAAGCTTCCACCGTGTACGGCGACAAGCTCGGCGCGCCGCGCTGTCCGGACACCCAGGACACGCTTTTCAATCCCAACGAATACGGCGCGGCGTCGACCTGGAGCGTCCTTCACACCGTCGACGGCGTGGCCCGGATCACGCACTGCTATCGGTATCTTTCGGGAACCTCGATGGCCTCGCCACACGTCGCTGGCACGGTCGGTCTGATGCTGTCGGTGAATTCGCAACTCACTCCGGCACAGATCGCATCGATCCTGCAGCGCACGGCGAAGCCGCTACCGCTGTGCGGCAGCGATTGCGGCCCGGGATTGCTCGATGCGCATGCCGCAGTGGTCGCTGCGCGCGACGCGGCAACATCCTCCTGCGGCAACGAAGTGGGGTGCCCGCCCTGACGGAGCGCCTCTGACAGCGTGCCCACGACAACGTGATCGCGTTGCGATGATCGAACCGGTGTTAATCATGGTTCGATCGATGCGGAACATGCGCAATGGCGGGCCTGGGCCCGCCTGATGACTTCTACAGCGGCATCTCGCCGCGGCTGCCGAACGCATGCGACAGCGTGCCGCGGTCGACGTATTCCAGTTCGCCGCCCAGCGGGACGCCGTGGGCGAGCCGGGTCGGTTTCACGCCGTGCTGGCGCGAAAGCTGGGCGAGGTAGTGCGCGGTCGCTTCGCCTTCCACGGTGGGATTGGTCGCGATCACCAGTTCCTGCACCTCGCCTTCCGCGAGCCGCGCGGCGAGTTTTTCCAGGCCCAGTTCGCGCGGGCCGATGCCATCGAGCGGGCTGAGCCGGCCCTGCAGCACGAAGTAGAAGCCGCGATAGCCGGTCGCCTGTTCGATGACCAGGCGGTCGGCGGGCGACTCCACCGCACACAGCAGATGCGCGTCGCGCGAGGCGCTGGCGCAGGTGACGCAAAGCTCCGACTCGCTGAAATCGCGGCAGCGCGTGCAGTGGCCGATGCGATCCACCGCAGCGGCCAACGCTTCGGAAAGCCGCTGCGCACCCTCGCGATCGCGCTCCAGCACGTGATAGGCCATCCGCTGCGCGGTTTTCTGGCCGACCCCGGGCAGGATGCGGAAGGCTTCGATGAGTTGTTCGAGGAGCGAAACCGTCATCGAATGCAGCCTGTAGAGCGGCCTTCAGGCCGCTGTTTCTTTTCTTCGGCGAAGGGCCAAAAACAGCGGGCTGAAGCCCCCTCTACAGGCCGCTCTGCCGAAACGGTCAAAACATCCCCGGAATCTTCATTCCCGGCGGAATCGGCATGCCGGCGGTGGCACCGGACATCCGGGTCTGCGATTCGGCGTTGACCTTGTTCACCGCGTCGTTGATCGCGGCGACCACCAGGTCTTCGACCATTTCGACATCGGACAGCACGCTCGGGTCGATCTTCACGCCGCGGCATTCCATGCGGCCGGTCAGCGTGACGCTGACCATGCCGGCGCCGGCGCTGCCGGTGACTTCGAGTTTGGCCAGTTCTTCCTGGGCGCGCTGCAGGTTTTCCTGCATCTTCTGCGCCTGCTGCATCAATTGGGCGATATTTCCTCGCATGGGGGCGATCTCTAGTTTTCAGTCTTCAAAGGGGCGGATGGAATCGGGCACGAGCTTCGCGCCCTGTTGGCTCATCAACCGCTGCACGTCGGGATGGGCCATGAAATTTTCCTCGGCGGCGCTCTGCTTCGCATCGCGCTGACGTTCGACGCGCTGGTGCAGGGTCTCGGCATTGGCCGGTTTGCCGGTCTCGAACTTGAGCTGCACCGCGCCGCCGAGTTGTACGGACAGCGCATCGGTCAGCGCCTTGACCAACGACGGGCTGCGCAGATGATCGTCCTCGGCCGACAGCGACAGACGCAGCACGCCGTCCGCATAACCGGTGAAGGCCGCATGCGCGGCCAACTCGCGGGCGGGGCCGCGCAGGCCGGTCTGTGCGACGAGTTCGAGCCAGCGATCGTTGTCGATGTCGACCATCGGCGCGGCGCCAGGCGCAGCAACCGGCGCTGCAACTTCGATGGCAACTGGCGACGGTCGCGTCGGCGGCGGTTCGTAAACGGGAGGCGAAGGACGCGACGGCGGCGCTGCCGGGTTTTCCATCGCTGCCGCCGGCAAAGCGCGTGGCGCCGGGCGGCTTGCAGTGGTATCGAACGCCGCACGGGCGGCTTCGGGACCACGCGCGGGCGCGCCGGTCTGCGATTCGACGGTTGTCGCGCCCGCTTCGGCCGGCCGGAAGGCCAGCATCCTCAGCGCGGTCATCTCGAACCCGCCGCGCGGGCTGGGTGCCAACCCCAAATCGCGACGGCCGTGCAGCGCCATCTGGTACCACAGCTGCACGACTTCCGGCCGCAACTGGCCGGCTAATGCATCGATCTCGACGCCATCGGCTTCGATCTCCGCCGAAGGCACCAATTGCCGCACTTGAATGCGGTGCAGGGCTTCGGCCATCGCGTCGATCACGCCGGCCCAGTCGGGCGAGAAATCCGCGAGCGCCGCAATTTCGGTCAGCAGGCTTTCGCCGTCGCCAGCAGCCAGCGCATTCAGCACCGCGCCCACACGCATGCGATCGACCGTGCCCAGCATGGTCGCGACGCCGGCATCGGTCAGCGGCGCACCGCTTCCGCCTTCCAGCGTGCTGCTGGCGCCGGTGTAGGCGATGGCCTGATCGAGCAGCGACAGGCCGTCGCGCAGGCTGCCGTCGGCAGCCTTGGACAACTGGCGGATGGCGCCGGCTTCGGCCGGAATGCCTTCGGCTTCGAGAATCTTTGCGATCTGGCCCTGGATCTGCGGCTCTTCCAGACGTTTCAGATTGAATTGGAGGCAGCGCGACAGCACCGTCACCGGCAGTTTCTGGGGGTCGGTGGTCGCCAGCAGGAACTTCACGTGGCCCGGCGGCTCTTCCAGCGTCTTCAACAGCGCATTGAAGGCCGACTTCGACAACATGTGGACTTCGTCGATCAGATAGACCTTCACCCGGCCGCGCGAGGGCATGTACTGGGCGTTGTCGATCACCTCGCGGACATCGTCCACGCCGGTGTTGCTGGCGGCGTCGATTTCAAGCAGATCGATGAACCGCCCGGCGTCGATGTCGCGGCAGGAATTGCACTCGCCGCAGGGCTCGGCCGAGGTGCCCTGCTCGCAGTTCAGCGATTTCGCGAAGATCCGGGCGATGGTGGTCTTGCCCACCCCACGGGTGCCGGTGAACAGGAACGCATGGTGGACGCGACCGGTATCGAGGGCATTGGTGAGCGCGCGGACGACGTGCTCCTGCCCGACCAGTTCGGCGAAACGCTTGGGGCGCCACTTGCGGGCGAGGACGAGGTAGGACATCCGCACATTCTGCCATGGGCGACGGTTCGGCCGACGCGCCGACATCGCTTCCTTGTCCGCGGCGATCCGGCCGGCTAGAATTGGCGGTCCTGAGACGGCCGGATGCCGGGATCGGGAAAGACACGGAGAGGTGTCCGAGTGGTTGAAGGAGCACGCCTGGAAAGTGTGTAAGCGTCTAAACCGCGCTTCGGGGGTTCGAATCCCCCTCTCTCCGCCAGTTTCAAAGCGTCGCTGACGCACGTCTATGGTGGCCCCGTCGGCCCCTCGCGACGCTAGATCGAAAATCCCGCCAGGGCCGGAAGGCAGCAACGGTATCGGTCGATGCGGGTGCCGAGGTCAGCCGGCGGGGCCATCGCCATTTTCATGCGTTGCATGAAAATCCCAAGATTCGCTTCGCAAATCATTGGGCCCCGGCGAGGTACTTCCGATCCCTGCGGCTTCGCCGCGCCCCCTTACCAAGGGGGCTCTACTCCAGAAAGTCTACGTAGCGCTGTCATCCCGAGCGCAGCGAGGGACCTGCTTCTGTATGTTTGGAAGAGACGCAACCCCTCGCGACGCTAGATCGAAAACCCCGCCAGGGCCGGAAGGCAGCAACGGTATCGGTCGATGCGGGTGCCGAGGTCAGCCGGCGGGGCCATCGCCATTTCCGGCATCGCGTGTATGCGCATATCGCCCACCGTGCAACAGAAATGCCACTTTCCAGGACGCAACCTTCAGTTGCGCCTGTCATTTTCCTTCAATTCTTCAAGCGTGCTGAAATACCGACGATGAGTCTTTCTCAAATCGTCTTCAGACTGTGCTTCAAAGAGAACAATTTCATTGTTACCGTCCGATCCGACCAGCGAAATCTCAAGGTCAAGCTTGGCGGCCGATGCGGCAACGATTTCTCCGTCAAGGAAAGATCTAGTCGAGACCAGCCTACCTTCTTTTCTATCGTAATGAAGCAAGAAAAACATCAGAACCTCCTAGTTAACCAGTAACTTTCCCGAGAAAAGAGAATTGATTCTACGTATGCACTCTCGCTCTTCCTCACTTAATAATTTCGCCGCACGAACTGTTTCCTTGCTTTTTCCTTGAACAGACTTCTTCCTAGACAGAATTAATTTCTCATTCCTTAATTCCTCTAGCCTAGCGGTGATCATTGATAAATCATTAAGAAATTCGATAGCAACATCGTCTCCTTTGCCATATTTTATTTCGTGACCGAATGCGTCTGCCACTTTTTCTGAAATTTCCGCCCAAAAATGTTGTAACGATGTTCTAACTTGGATTTCGACTGGCCGTCCGTTTCTTCGAAGAATAACGTGAACAGCACGATATCCATTGGTAGGTGAGAGCCGCTTATCATCCACCTCAACATCCCCAAAAAAAACTCGAATGTTTTCAAGGCAGTGATTTTGATGCCCCAACGCTGGCACTAAAATTCGGCAACCAGCAATGTCTTGCATTTGACTTAAACGAATCGTCTCTCTTTTCAGTTTTTCTACAATTGCGACCGTTGATTTTGAAGGCCTACCTGTAATGGTCAAACCCATTTTCTCAGTTAAAATATCCTCCACATATCTGTACGAAGCAGCAAATTGACCCCGGAAATCTTCTAAATCCCTTAGTGAATTTGCATCTATAACACTAGATCTTAATTTTGCCCCTAATCTATCGATCTGACTATTGGTAATCACAGTAGCTCCCGATCAGGCAACGATTTAAAAGGATGCAACCAAGTCGCATCGCCCTCCGCATAGCGCTCGTGCTTCCAGATCGGTACGCGCGATTTCACTTCGTCGATGATCCAGCGGCATGCGCTGAAGGCCGCATCGCGATGGGCGGCGCTGACGCCGACCCACACCGCGAGGTCGCCGACCTCCAGATCGCCGATGCGATGCACGCAGGCGGCGTCGGCGATCCCGAATATCGTCAAGGCTTCCTCGACGATCTTCGCGCCTTCGACTTCGGCCAACGCGACATAGGCTTCGTAGCGCAGGCCCAGTGCGGCGCGTCCGTCGTTGTGATTGCGCACCCAGCCTTCGAAACTTGCGTACGCACCTGCTTCCGCGTGCAGCAGGCGCGCGCGCAACGGGGCGATGTCGAAGGGAGTGTCGGAAAGGGCGAATCGATTCTTCATCTCAACCCCCTGAAACTGGCGGGATAAACGCCACTTCGGCACCTTCGTCAGGCACATCGTCCCAGCGCGAGAACGCGCCGTTCATCGCGACCCGCAAGCGTTCGAGCGGCAAAGCGAAGCCATGCTTCGCCTGCAGCGCAAGATACAGCGCACGAAGATCGCCGTCGTGATCGACAGCTTCGCTATCGATGCCCGCGGCATCGCGCAGGCTCGCGAAATACAGCACCGTGATCGTGGCCATCAATCTTTTCCTGCAATCGCGCCGAAGTCGCGTTTTCCACCACGCTTGCCGCGCAGCTTCGCGGGACCGAGGACGATGGCATGCGACAGCGCCTTGCACATGTCGTAGACGGTCAACGCAGCGATAGTGGCGCCAGTCAGCGCTTCCATCTCGACGCCGGTGCGATGCGTGGTGTTCACCGTGCAGACGATCTCGAGTTCGCGCTCGCCGCGCCAGTCGATGGCGAAGCGGATGCCGTCGATCGGCAGCGGGTGGCAGAACGGGATCAACTCATGCGTACGCTTCACCGCCAGCGTGCCGGCGACGATCGCGGTTTCGACCACCCCGCCCTTCGCGCTTTTCAGTCCGCTCTTGTGCAATTGCGCGGCGACTGCGGCCGGAAATTTCACCCGGCATTCGGCGGTGGCGGCGCGCGCGGTAACAGTTTTCGCGGACACATCGACCATCGCCGGACGGCCTTGCGCGTCGAGATGGGTCAGTGTCGACAGCTTGCTTCTTTTCGTATTCATCCACCCACCAGATACATTTCGACGCGCTTGCGAGGCGTCTTCAGACCGCTGCGCAATTCGCTGTAGCGGTCGCCGCGCGCCTGCCACAGGCCGGTGAGGCGTTCGACGAACGCAGCGTCGTCGCCCAGCCACGTCCGCAGGTCAGTGCCATCGCCGGCGAACAGGCAGGTGTAGAGGCGACCATCGGCGGAGACGCGCGCGCGGTGGCAATCGCCGCAGAACGGGGCGCTGATCGAGCTGACGAAACCGACTTCGCCGCGATCGTCGTCGAAGGCGTGACGCGCGGCGACTTCGCCACGGTACTGCGCGCCCAGCGCATGCAGCGGCCAGCGCGCGTGGATCACATCGTGCAATTCGCTGGATGGCACCACGCGTTCGACATTCCAGTCGTTGCAGGTGCCGACGTCCATGTATTCGATGAAACGCAGGGTGTGGCCGTGTTCGCGGGCGAATGCGGCCAAGGGCAGCACCTGGTCGTCGTTGACGCCGCGCTGGATCACGCAGTTGAGTTTGATGCGCGCGAAACCAGCATCGCGCGCGGCCTCGATGCCGCGCAACACGTCGGCAAGATGTCCGCGACCACCGGACAGTGCCGCGAACTGCACGGGATCGAGGGTGTCGAGACTCACCGTGACCCGGTGCAGCCCGGCCTCGCGCAGCGCGCGCGCCTGCGACGCCAGCAGACTGGCGTTGGTGGTGAGCGCCATGTCGTCGAGGCCATCGATGGCCGCGAGCCGCGCGATCAATTCGGGCAAGCGCTTGCGCAGCAGCGGTTCGCCGCCGGTGAGACGCAACTTGCGCACGCCCACGCGCACGAACCCGCGCACGAGGCGTTCGATCTCGTCGAACGACAGCCGCGAGGCGGCGTCGAGGCCATAGTCGTCGGGCACGCGCTCCGCCGGCATGCAGTACGGACAGCGGAAGTTGCAGGCCTCGATCACCGACAGTCGCAGGTCGTGCAGCGGGCGCCCGAGGGCGTCCCGCGGCATGTCGGGGAGGTTCGGGGCGGCGTTCATGTTGTAACGCCCAACTGGAAAATATCGCGGGTTGCGGCAGCCAGAAATGCCTGGGTGTCGGCATCCAACTCGTCGACAAGACGCGACTCCAGAAAAGCTTCGATCAGCCGCGGATACCAGCAGTAATCGGCTCCAAATGTGTCGTGGGAAGAAAACACGAGTCCCCAAGGCCGATCAGGACCGAAACCGTTGTCCGAATACACGAGACCGTAATCGTAATCCGCACTCTCTGCGACGACCCATACCGGAAATTCCATTGGCGGTCGGGACCACTCCCAAGTCCGCATTTCCATCCGCGAAGTCGATACTAAAAAACGCCTCAGCGCATCAGCAACACGCGGGGCGACGATGCCCGTCAACTCAGAGGCGACCAAGCTCGCGATATCGCCTGGGGTTCTATCCGGAGGTGGATCGAGCACGATACGCATCATGATTCGATAGAGGCCGCATGCGCGGCATCGGTTGCGTCGAACGGCTCGGCCTGCGCTGCGGTCGATTCGGCCAACGCGATGCACTCGCCGGGGTGGGCAATGCGGTAACCGCGGGCGCGCAGGGCTTCGCCATCGCTGGCGCTGGCATAGTGATAGAGCACGCAGCGGTCGAGCAGTTCTCGCGGATATTCGCGCTCCAGATCCGCGATGCCGCTGTGCGAAGGATTGCCGTGCAGGCCACAGTCGTGGGCGATCAGTTCGTCGGCGTCGGCGACGCGCGCCAGCGTTTCCGGGATCGGCCGGGTGTCGCCGGTCCAGACGACACTGCCGCGCAGACGCAGGCCGTAGCTGGTCTGCGGCCAGTGGTGGCGGGTTTCGAAGACCTCCAGGCGGATGCCGTCGTGCCAGAAGGCGTCGCCAACCGGAACCACCTGGAAAGCGTCCCAGAAATTGGCGCCGCCTTCGGCCAACACGTTCGGATAATCGCCAACGCGCTGGTGCAGCAGCGGCACGACGCGCGCAGGCACGTAGATGCGGGTGCGGCCGCGACGCGCGGGATCGAAATAGGCATCGACGAATAGCCGTTCGAAGCCCGCCACGTGATCGAGATGGGTGTGGGTGATGAACAGCGCCTGCGGGGCCTCGCCGTAGTGGGCAAGAAACGCGGTGAGGCCTTCCGCGCCGCAATCGATGGTCAGCCACGGCCGGCCGTCGCGCTCGAAGGTGGCCATCGCCGACCCCAATTCGACCGCCGACGCATTGCCCACGCCATGAAACCGCAAAGCCCAACTCATCGCTGCTCTAAGTCCCGCGCTGCCAGAGCACATCGTACGCGCTGCGCAGCGTCGCGTAATCCTTCCCGACCTCGGCCTCGCTGCGCGCGCCGCGCAGTTTCAGCAGCGAACGCTGCAGCCGGCCGAGATTCGCCTCGCGCCAGCCGGTGGCCGGAATGCGCAGCTGGCTGCGGTCGACATCGATCACCCAGCCGCGGCCAGAGTCCTCGAACAGCAGGTTGTGGGCGTTGAGGTCGGCATGGTCGAGCCCAGCGCGATGGATGCGCGCGATTACCCGGCCGGCCTCTTCCCACGGCGCAGCGCTGCCTTCGGCGGCAGCGCGGTCGGCAAGCGACTGCACGCCCATCAGGCGTTCGAGCAGAATGCCGGCGCGGTAGAACAGTCCTTCGCGCCAGTAGATCGCCGCGATCGGCCGCGGCACCGGCAGTTTCCGGCGCAGCAGTTCGCGCAGCAGGCGGAATTCATCGAAACTGCGGATCTGCTCGGGCCCGCGCCAGAGATGGCGGTTGCGGCTGAACCGCGCCGCAAAACCGCCGCGCAGATAATGCCGCAGCACCATCGGACCGAGGCCGCTGCCGTCGGTCGCGGCGTCGATGAACCAGGCACCGCCGCGGCCGCCGCTGCCCACGGGCTGCGCACGTTCGCCCCACCAAGTCGCATCGAACCAGCCCGGCTCCGCGGTGCGCAGGCCTGCTTGCCGCAGACGTGCCGAGTCGAACAGAATCGCGCCTGTCATGGCTGCACCGGCCATAGCAGCGCCCGCTCCGCGAGCATCGCGGAAGGGCACCAGGCTTTCGGTGGCATCGAAGGCGGCCATAATCATCGAGTCTATCAATTGCACAAGACAGCGCCCCACTCGATCTGCCTCCTGCGCCTGTCCGCGCTTGGAGACGTGACGCACGTCCTACCGCTGGCGCGCACCCTGCGCCGGGCCTGGCCCGATGTGGCCCTGACCTGGGTGATCGGCAAAGGCGAACAGAAGCTGCTGGACGGGCTGCCGGGCGTCGAATTCCTGGTCTACGACAAGAAGACCGGCCTCGCCGGGATGCGCGCGCTCAAACGCGAACTCCGCGGCCGCCGCTTCGATGCGCTGCTGCAGATGCAGGTGGCGGCGCGGGCCAACCTGCTGTCGGCGTTCCTGCCGGCGCAGCGCCGGATCGGCTACGACAGATCGCGCTCGAAAGACCTGCATGGGTTGTTCATCAACGAACGCATTCCCGACCGGCCCGGCATCCACGTGCTCGACGCCATCGGCAGCTTCTGCGAACCGCTCGGCCTGAAACAGACCGAAACGGTCTGGGAGATGCCGGTCCCCGACGCCGCCCGCGAATGGGCGCGCGCGCAATGGCCGGACGACGGCGTGCCGACGCTCGCGATCTCGCCCTGCTCCAGTCACGCCCTGCGCAACTGGCGGCCGGAACGCTATGCAGCCGTCGCCGACCACGCGGTCGCCCGCGGCTGGCGGGTCGTGCTGTTGGGCGGCCGCAGCGCGCTGGAACGCGATACCAGCGATGCGATTCTGGCCGCGATGACCGCACCGGCGCTGGATCTGGTCGGCAAGGACACCCTGAAACAATTGCCGGCGCTGCTCGAACGCGCCGACCTGCTGATGACCCCCGACTCCGGCCCGATGCACATCGCCAACGCGATGGGAACGAAGGTGCTGGGCCTGCACGCCGCCAGCAACCCGCGCCGCAGTGGCCCGTATTCGGACATCCGCTTCTGCGCGGACCGCTACGACGACGCCGCCCGGAAATATCTCGGCAAACCATCCAGCGAATTGCGCTGGGGGACGAAGATCGAACACGATGGGGTGATGGATCTGGTGACTGTGGGGGATGGAATTGCGGCGTTCGAGCGGTACGTCGAACAGCGATAGCACGCTACAGCACGGATCATGGACGACATCACCTCCAAAGACCTGCGTTCGGCAAGCGATGAAGCGCTGCTGCTGATCGGTCGCAACCTATTGATTTATCAACGTATTGAAATGAATCTGAAGTGGATTGAAGGCAACGGTCGGCCGATCATCTTCAGGAAAACGACCACCGCGACCTCTCTCGCCGAGCAAATCCATGCAAACCACGATGAGGTCAGGCTCAACACTTTGGGAGCAGTGCTGAAACGGGTATTCCGGTTCAGTGAGTCGCAAGCCGGGCCCGAGCCCGATGCGGATACAGAATTCCGCATGGTCTATTCATCAAGCTTCGCATTGGAAGACACCGCAGACGCACGCGAATGGTTCGACGGCTGGTACGGCGCGTTGGTGGGCCCTCGCAATCGGTTAGCCCATAGCTTCCACGACGCCTTCAATCTTGAAACGGTCGAATCCTGCACAGCGGCATGCCGCCAATTGGAGGAGGAACACGATACCGCGCTGTGTTTCCTTCATTTCACGCGTTCTGTCATCGCTAGCCGGCAACAGGGCGCGCTCATCATGAGCGAATTCCTGAGCTCCGATGCTTTCACCCAGTATCTGACGGAGATGACGTCACTGGAATCATTCGCCCATGTCCTGGAGCAGGAAGCCAGACGTCTGCGTAGAGCCGACGGTTGGTGCGTCTTCGCGACTGCGGCACATGCAATACGGGCTTCGCAGCCGGACATTGCTGTGCAATTGTTGGCACCCGGAAATTACAAAACCATGCGAGCAGCGGCTGAAGCGACGCAGGCCTTCCAGTGGCGTGAAGAACCAACGCCGAAAGGCTCACGCCTGCTGTTCCGCAGCTTGACCGGCTAATGAGCCGATACGCCCCGGATCAGGGCGCGGCATGCCCGGCGCGGTAATCCTGATACGACTTCTCTTCAACATAGGCCGAGCCCAGCGCCAGATTGATCTCCTTCTTGATCCGGGCGCGCTCGTCGTTCTCGAAGTACACGCTGCGCGCGAGCTGGATGAACTCGTCGTCGAAGGCCTGCGCCTTTTCCTTGATGCGGATGTCGTCCTCGATCACCCACAGGCGTTCGTTCACGGCCTTCAGCTCCGCGCGCAGACCCGCGATGTCGTGGGCGGCCGCCGGATGCGCCGCCCAACCGGCCTCCAAGGCCGACAGCTCGTTGCGGACGTTGGCCAGCTTGGCCGGGTCGGTCATCCGCTCGGACTTGATCTGCAGGATGGCGATCTTGTCGAGCAGTTCGCCGAAGGACACGGGAGCGAGGATTTCGGACATGGGGGCGTGATCGGAATGACGAAAAGAAGGCGGCCAGTGTACCCGCCTTGTCCCGGGAGGCCTCAACTCGTATGATGGCGCCCCGCAGCGGTGGGCGCAGTCCTTCCGCAGCAGCGACCTTCGGAGAGGTGGCAGAGCGGTTGAATGTACCTGACTCGAAATCAGGCGTACGTGTGAGCGTACCGGGGGTTCGAATCCCCCCCTCTCCGCCAGATAAGCAAAGCGCCCCCTCGTGGGGCGTTTTTGTTTTTCCGGGAGCCCGGTTCGACACATGGGATGGATTGCCGATGTACACGGCGGCCGCCCAACGGGCGAGACACCTGTGTAACGTGCGAATCCCTTTGAAGAAAACACCCCTCACGGAACGTTCCTCGTGTCTGCACGCTGGCCGATTCCACGCCTGTGCGCACGTTATGGTCAGCAACAGGCAACATTGCCCGAACGAGACCCCGGCACAGCAAAAACCTGATGCACAGCACGCACTTGTCCATTCAAGCAATTGATTTTTAGTGCCGCGTCCGGTTTCATTCCGCAATTACGTATATCTCCCAGACTATGGCTGACTCTCTCCCACATGGCCGTTGCATGATCGAATTCGGTCACCTCACTCACGCCGGGCTACGGCGCGAGTTGAACGAGGACACCTATTACGGCGACAGCGATCTCGGGCTGTGGCTGGTCGCCGACGGCATGGGCGGTCACGAATACGGCGAAGTCGCCAGTGCGCTGGCGCGCGAAACCATCGTCCGCGAGATCCGCCAGGGCGTGTCGCTGGCCCAGGCGATCCGCACCGCCGACGAGGAAATCATCCGCGCCTCGCGCCAGCGCAGCGACGCGCTGCCGATGGGCACCACCGTGGTCGCCCTGCGCATCCTCGGCAACCGTTTCGAGGTGGCCTGGGTCGGCGACAGCCGCGCCTACCTGTGGCGCGATGGCCAGCTCGCCCAGCTGTCGCACGACCACAGCTACGTCCAGGAACTGATTTCGCAGGGCGCGATCACCGTGGATCAGGCCCGCACCCACCCGCACCGCAACGTGGTGACCCAGGCGCTGGGCGTGACCGAGCCGCAGAACCTCAACGTCGAAACCCTGGCCGGCGAACTGCGCCCGGGCATGCAACTGCTACTGTGCAGCGACGGGCTGACCGAGGAAGTGGACGACGGCAACATCTCGCAGGTGCTGTCGCATACCGAATGCAGTTCGCAGGAATGCGTGGACGGTCTGGTCGCCGCGGCGCTCGATGGCGGCGGCTCGGACAACATCACCGTGGTGCTGGTCCGCCGGCACTGACGCGCACCGCTGCGCTTACGGCCGCATCTGCCGCCGACTACAACGCTCCGCTCAGCCTTTGCAGCGCGGCATCGCCTGCTTCAGCGCGCGATCGCCCTTGATTTCGCAATTCCAGTCGATGATGCCAGAGGCCGCATTCGCGTCCGGCTTCAGCACGATGACGCTGCCGGTGCCGAAACGTTCGTCCAGCACGATGGTCACCGCGCCCTGCGCACCGATCGTCACGGTGCGCACCGCGCCACCGCGCATCTCGCTGGGCGAAGGCAGGCCGGCTTCGTCGGCATCCGTCGGCCAGCGGCCGTTGGCCAGGTAATACTCGGCCAGCGCGGCCCGGAACATGGCCGCCCGCTGGACCGCATCGGACACCAGACCGCGCTGGTTCATTTCCGCAGCCTGCGCGTCCATGGTCTGGCGGGCGCTGTCGACGCTGCGCTGCACCGAAGCCTCGACCTCGGCCGCGACTTCTTTCGCCTCGGTGCGCGCCCGGCGCAGATCGGGTTGCGCTTTCGCCTGCATCTCCGCCAGCGCGGCGGCTTCGGCCTTCGCCGCCGCGGCCTCGCGCGGTTTGACGACGAACTGGTCGTAGCCCAACAGAGCGATGAATCCGCCGATCAACACGGCGACAAGGGTGAGGATGAACTGTTTCATGCGGGCGATATCGGATGGCAGCGGAGGGTTCGCGGGCGCAAAGCGCAGCGCCGGAGCATAGTCGATTCCCCGCCCGCTCGCGACGAGCGCTCAGGCCTGCAGGCTCAGGCCCACACGCTCAAATCCGCGAATACATCCAGGACACCATCTTGCCGTCGCGATACGGCATCACTCCGTGGAATCCACGCGGGTCGTCGTCGAACACCAGCGGCAGGAACCGGCGGTCGCCGTCCCATAGCGGCAGGTCGAGGATGCGATCCACCGGCACCCATTCCAGCGTGCCTTCGGGATTCGTCTCGTAAGGCGTGCCGCTGTAAGCCGTGATCAGGAACAGGAAGCCGAGCCAGTCTTCGCCGTGTTTGCCGAAGCCGGGCCAACTGATGGTCCCGCGCAACTGCAGTTCGTCGCAGTCGATGCCGGCTTCTTCGTGGATCTCACGGCGCATGCCCGCCACCACGTCCTCGTCGCGCTCGATCTTGCCGCCCAGGCCGTTGTATTTGCCCAGATGCTGGTCGTCCGGCCGTGCATTGCGATGGATCAGCAGCACCTGCTTGCGATCGGGCGAGAGCACGTATCCAAGAGTCGCGACGATCGGGGTGTAAGGCATGCGTGGCTTCCATGACGGGCGGTCATTATAGGCCGCGCCTCGGCACACCAGGCGCCACGCCGAACTCCCCCAGCGATCACGTCGGCCGCGCCGCCGACAGCCGCCGCAGCATCGACTTCAAGGCCAGCGCTTTCACCGGTTTCGGCAACAGGCCGAGCCCGTGCTCCAGCGCGATGCGGCGCACGTCGCCGCTGTCGTCGGCGCTGAGAATCAAGGTCGGGCGTGGACCAAAACGTTCGGCCAGACGCGCCTGCAGCGCGACGCCGGTGTCGCCATTGTCCAGGTGATAGTCGAACAGCCACAGCGCCGGATCGGCATCCGCGGCGAGCAGCGCCTCCGCCTGCGCGCCATCGCCGACGGCATCGACGCGGCAGTGCCAGCTGTCCAGAATCGTGCGCAGCGCGGCCAGCGCGTGCGGGTCGTTGTCGACGGCCAGCACGCGCAGACCCTCCAACCCGCCGGAGGCCACCGGTACGGCCTCCTGTCGCGGCACAGCGACCGCCGCCAGCGTCAGCGCGAACATCGTGCCGTGGCCCATGCGGCTGCGCAGCCGCAGCGGCGCGTCGATCAGGCGCGCGATCCGGTCCGCAATGGCCAAGCCCAACCCCAGGCCCTGCCCCGCCGCGTTTTCGCCGCGCCGGAACTCCTCGAAGATCGCGACCTGCTGCGATTCTGGAATTCCGGGGCCGCTGTCGTGGACTTCGATCCGCAGTTGGCCCTGCGCATGGCGCACGCCGAGCAGCACCCCACCGCGCTGGGTGTAGCGCACCGCGTTGGCGAGGAAATTCTGCAACACCCGCCGCAGCAGCTGCGGATCGGTATGCACCCACGCGCGGGTGGCGCGATAGCGGAAGCGCAGCCCGCGCTCCGCGGCCAATGCGCGGAACTCGGACGCCAGCGGCTCCAGCACATCGGCCAGCGGGAATGCGCGCGGCTCCGGCACCAGCCCGCCCGCCTCCAGCCGCGACATGTCGAGCAGGCCCGACAGCAGATCGCCGGTGGAATCGAGCGCGCCGCGGATCTGCTGTGCGGTCGTGCGCTGGGTATCGGCCGGCAGCTGCTCGATCAGCGCGTCGGTGAACAACTGCGCCGCGTGCAGCGGCTGCAGCAGATCGTGGCCGATGGCGGCGAGAAAGCGGCTCTTGGCGTCATTGGCGCGCTCGGCGTCGGCGCGGGCCTGGTCCAGCCGCGCGGTGCGGTCGGCGACGCGCTGCTCCAGGGTTTCGTTGCTGCGGATCAGATCGGCCTCGGCGCGGCGGAACGCGGTCACATCGGTGAACGTCGCGACGAAACCGCCGCCTGGCATCGGGTTGCCGCGAATTTCGACCGAACCACCGTCGGGGAAGATGCGTTCGCTGACGTAAGGCGTACCGGCCTGCATGTGGCGCAGGCGCTTCTCGACTTCTTCCTCGATCGGATACGCGTTCCAGCCGTGGCGCAGGTTGTAGCGCACCAGCTCGGCCACCGGCACACCCACGCGCAGCAGCGATTGCGGATAACCGAACAATTCGGCATAGCGCCGGTTCCACGCGACCAGATGCAGGTCGCGGTCGACGACGCTGATGCCCTGGCTCATGTTTTCCAGCGCCGCTTCGAGCAGCCGCTGGTTGAAGCGCAGATCCTGCGACGCCTCGCCGACGATCGCGGCGACGGTATCGAAATCGCGGCCGGCCTCGCGGCGCGCGGCGTCCAGCAGCAGCCGCGCCGACGCGGAACCGAGCACCGCGGCAAGTTCGCGTTCCAGCCGCGCCTCCTGCAGCGCCGGCACCGCACCGGTCGACAGTGCGCCGAGCAGCGCGGCGTCGACGGTCTCGCGCGGCAGAAAACGACGGCCGGCGTCGCGCAGGGTGTCGAGCGCCAGCCCGCGTGCGCCGGCGCGGCGCGGACCGGCCTGCCACCACGCGGTGGCGCGGGTCGAAGCGAACAGGGTCACGATAACGCCGGCGAACAGGCTCATGGTCACCGCACGCCCCAGCCGGCTCCAGCCGGTCAGGCCGAAGAACGCATCCGGCGCGAACAGCGACCAGCCGCCCGGGCCTTCGCGCAGCCATGCGGTTTCCAGGCCGCGCGCTTCCACCAGCGCCGGCACCAGCAACAGCCACATCCACAGCGCGACCGCCGCGGCGATGCCCAACATGACCGCGCGCGGCGGCGTCTGCGGCCGCCACAGCGCGAAGCCCAGCGCCGGCGCGAGCGCGCCCAGCGCGGAGAACGACAGCGCGCCGACATCGGCCAGCGCGTCGTTGCCGGCGATCAGGCGGCTGTAGCCCCAGGCCAACAGCACGATGGCGAGGATGCCGATGCGCCGCTGCACCAGCACCGCGCCGCGCAGGTCGGGCTGGTCTGAAGTTGCGGCATCGGCATGGCCGCGACGCGGCGCCCACACGCCGCGCAGCCACAGCGGCGTGAGCCAGTGATTGCCGATCATCAGGCTCAGCGTCACCGTGCTGACGATCACCATGCCGGTGCCGGCGCTCAGGCCGCCGAGGAACGCCAGCAGCGCGAGGTCTTCGCGCCCCTGCGACAGCGGCAGCGCCAGCACGTACAGGTCGGACGGCACGCCCTGCGCGCCGAGCAAGGCGTCGCCGGCGCGCGCCAGCGGCAGGATGGGAATCGCGATCAACACCAGATACAGCGGAAACAGCCAGCGCGCGCGCAGCACGTGGCGCTCGTCGCGGCATTCGACCGCGCCGACGTGGAACTGATGCGGCAGCGTGAACATCGCCAGCACGCCCAGCAACACCAAAGGCATGAAACCGGACAGATCGCCCGCCTGCGGCTGCAGCAATTCGGTCGCGGACGGCGCCGCCGGCAGACGGAACGCGAATACGCCGATGACCAGCATCGCGCCCAGTTTCAACAGCGCTTCGAAGGCCATCGCCAGGATCAGCCCGCTGCAGACGGGGTCTCAGATTCCCATCACCGAGCCCAACAGAAAAGGGATCGAGGCCATCGCCAGCGCCACGTACAGCGCGCTGTCCTGCCACGCCGGCACCTGCGCCGCGTCGTCGCGGACCAGCATGGCGAAGCTCATCGCCACCGCTTTCAACTGCAGCGCGATGTACGGGACGATGCCGAGCACTGCGACGAAGGTGACCGCGGCGGCCAGCCAACCGTCCTGCCCCAGCCGGCTGGCGACGAAATCCGCGACCGAAGTGCTGTTGCTCTCGCGCACCAGCCGCACCATCCGCATCAACAGCCCGATGCCGAACACATACAGAAGAATCGTGCCGATGAACGTCGGCGGCAGCGGCCAGCCGTAGCGCGCGGCCTGGGTCACGGTGCCGAAAAAAGTCCAGGACGTGCAGTAGACCGCCAGCGACAGTGCGTAGATGTCCGGCCAGCGTCGCGCGAATGCCTGCGGCCGGCGTTCGCCGTAGACCGCGACCGCGAACATCATGCCGAGCCACACCAGCCCGGCAAGAATCACGATGCCGCTGTTCAGCATCGCGCCATGCTCATCGTTCCGGCCTGTGTAATGGTCTGCGACATGTCCCCGTTACGTCCGATCCCGCTCGATTCGGGAGGATATCGCAGATGGGCCAGTGCGCAGCGTGGCTTCTGGTGCAGTGCTTTTGTAGGAGCGCCGGGAGGCGCGAAGCCCGCGACACTGCTGAACGTCGAAGCCTGCAATCCAACAAGCAGAATCGCTGATATCGTCGCATTGGGTGTGGCACCGGCTTCGCGCCTCCCGGCGCTCCTCCAAAAGGGGTTGTTTTCGCATCTTGGCGGCTGGGGCGGGGGCTTCGCGACCCCCGCCCCCCCAAAAAAAAATGGGCGGCGCACTTCCGCCCGCCGCCACTCATGCATCCAACTGCATACATCCAGCCGCATGCATCCGACAGGGGGAGGCGTCGTCAGAAGTCGTAGCGGGCCGACAGCGTGTACTGGCGCGGCGGGCCGTAGAAACCGGTGAACACGCCCAGCGCGGCATTCAGGCTGTAGCCGGTGGTCAGATATTCCTCGTCGGCGAGGTTGCTGCCCTGCAGCGAGACGGTCCACGTCGTGTTGGGTTTCCAGATCAGGCCGGCGTTGACCAGACCGTAGCCGTCCTGGGTGATCGGCACCGCGCCGCTGCGGACGATTTCGGTCGTCGCGACCACATCGTCCTGGTAGCTGTAGCCCAGGCGCGCGGAGAGATTGCCCATGCTGCCCAGATCGGTGCGGTATTCGACGTTGAGCGCGCCCGAGAACTCGGGGGCATTGGTGAAGGTCTGTTCGTCGGAAATATCGATGCCGGTATAGATGAAGCGGTCGTACTTCGTGTCCAGCCAGGCCAGGTTGCCGGAAATCAGCCAGTGCGCGCTCGGCAGCCACTGGTATTCCACTTCGAGGCCGTTGACCGTACCTTCACCGGCGTTGGTGAAATCGCCGAAGAATGCGTCATTGGTACCGTCGCCGTTGCTGTCGTAGGAAGTGAACACCGACAGCTGGATGTCCTTGTACTGGTTGTGGAAAGCCGAAAGATTCAGGAACAGGCGCTGATCGAGGAACGACATCTTGGTGCCGATCTCGTAGCTGTCGACCTGTTCGTCGTCGAACGGCTCGGCCGAACGCGGCACAGCGGTGGCCTGGGCGCGGATGTTGTAGCCGCCCGACTTGAAACCGCGGGTGGCGAGGCCGTAGATCATGATGTCGTCGTTGATCTGGTAGTCCAGCGAGATCTTCGGCGAGGTGTTCTTGAAATTGATGGTCTTGTCGAAGTTCGCGGCGATCGGCGCGACCGGGCGCAGCGTGGTGTAGGTCGCATCGGTGTAGAAACGGTTGAGCACATCGGCGCGCTTGTCTTCGTCGGTGTAGCGCGCACCGACGTCGAGTTTCAGGCGATCGGTCAGATCGAAGGTCCAATCGGCATAGACCGCAACGCTGTTGGTGAAGACATTGCCCTGGGTGTCGCCGAACACCAGGTTGAAGAAATTGTTCAACACCTGACCGCCCGCGCGGCCGTCGAACTTGTACACGCCGATCACGCCGCGCGCGCGGCCGCCGCCGTCGTAGTTCGCCTGCACTTCGTGCGTGGTCTGCTCATCGGTGTAGAACGCCTTCACGTCGGCGATCTTGTTCG
This sequence comes from uncultured Thermomonas sp., assembly GCA_966203835.1. GTDB lineage: Bacteria > Pseudomonadota > Gammaproteobacteria > Xanthomonadales > Xanthomonadaceae > Lysobacter_I. The sequence continues at coordinate 23,743 of CBIHKW010000015.1, read as the reverse complement.
GCAGGGTGTCGAAATCGATATTGGTTTCGGTATCCGACTCGCGCTTGGCGGCCACGTACTTGAACGCCCAACTGTCGTTCGGACGCCAGTTGACGGTGGCGGACACACCCTTGATCTCGGTGTTGTTGATGTTCGGCATGCCGTTGCGCACGTCGTAACGGCCTTCCATCGGTGCGAAGGTCGGCGCGAAACGGTTCGGCGCCAGCATCCGCGCGGCGCGCACGCCGGACTTGTCGTCGATCCAGTCGAACGCGAACTGCACGTCGAAATCGTCCCACGAGTACGCGCCGAGATTCATGCGGACGGCGTTGATTTCCTTGTCGCTGGCCGGCTGGTCGTTGGTGACGTTCTCGCCGAAACCGTCGCGATTGAGGCTGGCGACCGCGATGCGGCCGCGCAGGCCGCTGTCCTGGCCGAACAGCGAGCCGCCGATGGCGGCCTTCACGTCGAGCTGACTGTAATTGCCCACGGTGACCGAGGCGAAGCCGTCGACTTCTTCCGGCAGCGGCTTGGACACGTATTTGATCGCACCGCCGATGGTGTTCTTGCCGTAGAGCGTGCCCTGCGGGCCGCGCAGCACTTCGACCCGACCGACGTCGAAGACGTCGAGCAGCGCGCCCTGCGGACGGGCGATGTACACATCGTCGAGATAGATGCCCACGCCCGGATCGACGCCCCACAGCGGATCGGACTGGCCGACGCCGCGGATGTAGGCCGTGACCGTGCTGCTGGAGCCGCGCGCGGCGTAGATGGTGAGATTCGGCACCTGCGCGTCGAGATCGCTGAGGTCTTCGACGTTGAGCTTGTCCAGCGAGTCCGCGGTGAAGGCGGTGACCGCGACCGGCACGTCCTGCAGGGTTTCCTCGCGCTTGCGCGCGGTGACCACGATCGCATCGAGGGTGCCCTGCTCGGCCTGGGCGTCGGCGGGCGTCTCCTGGGCGTAAGCCAGCGGCGCGCACAGGCCAAGCGCGACGGCGAGGCTCAGACTGCTGTGCTTCAGGGCGGCACGACGCAGCGCGGCCGGGGTCAGGAGGGCGACGGGATTCATACGACGCATCGATCTGGTCCTCAATAGGGTGGAGCGCAAAGGGTGATGCTCAACGGAGCGTGCCCAGCGAACGCATGTTCAACGCAGCATGCACATCGCGACAGGCATAACACGTGGACTGCCGATACTTGGCCGGCAGATTGCGGCAAGACTAGGGATCGCCGCCCTCGCCGGCACTTGTACCTTCGGACAATGGGCCGCGCATCGGCGGCTGCCGACACTGGCCGCCATCGCCGTCCCTGCCCGCGCAGGGCCGGCATCGTTTTTCCGTCGCATTCATTACATTCCCGGGATTCCTGCATGGCGGCCTTCACATGTCCTTTCTGATCGTGCTGGCGGCGCTGTGCTTCCTGATGTTCGTGGCCTACCGCGGTTACAGCGTGATCCTGTTCGCGCCGATTGCCGCGCTGGGCGCGGTGCTGCTGACCGACGCCTCGCTGGTCGCACCGATGTTCACCGGCCTGTTCATGGACAAGATGGTCGGGTTCCTGAAGCTGTATTTCCCGGTATTCCTGCTCGGCGCGATCTTCGGGAAATTGATCGAACTCTCGGGTTTCTCCAAATCCATCGTCAGCGCGGTGATCAAGCTGTTCGGCCCGGAACGCGCGATGCTGTCGATCGTCGCGGTCTGCGCGGTGCTCACCTACGGCGGCGTGTCGCTGTTCGTGGTGGTGTTCGCGGTGTACCCGTTCGCCGCAGAACTCTTTCGCCAGAGCGATATCCCGAAACGATTGATCCCGGGCACCATCGCGCTCGGCGCCTTCACCTTCACCATGGACGCGCTGCCGGGCACACCGCAGATCCAGAACATCATTCCGACCTCGTTCTTCGGCACCACCACCTGGGCCGCGCCATGGCTGGGCAGCATCGGCGCGGTGTTCATCCTGATCCTGGGCATGAGCTATCTGGAATGGCGCCGACGCGCCGCGAAGCGCAACGGCGAGGGTTACGGCGACGCCGCAACCTTGTTGAATGAACCCGCCCCGTTCGCGGAGAGCAAACTCGCGCACCCGCTGCTGGCGCTGTCGCCGCTGCTGCTGGTGGGCGTCGTCAACAAGCTGCTGACGATCTGGATCCCGAACACCTACGGCACCAGCCACGAATTCGTGCCGGCGGTGATCGGCAACGCCGCGCCGGTGGTGCAGGAAGTCTCGAAAGTCGCCGCGATCTGGTCGGTGCAGGGTGCGCTGCTGGTCGGCATCCTCAGCGTGATCGTGCTGGCGTGGAAGCCGGTGACCGCGAGCTTCGCCGAAGGCGCGAAGAACGCCATCGGCGGCGCGATGCTGGCGGCGATGAACACCGCGTCCGAGTACGGGTTCGGCGCGGTCATCGCGGCGCTGCCCGGGTTTCTGGTCGTCGCCAACGCGCTGGGTTCGATCCCGAATCCGCTGGTGAACGAAGCGATCACCGTCACCGCGCTGGCCGGCATCACCGGCTCGGCCTCCGGCGGCATGAGCATCGCGCTGGCGGCGATGGCCGAGACCTTCATCGCCAACGCGAGCGCCGCGAACATCCCGATGGATGTGCTGCACCGGGTGGCGTCGATGGCGTCCGGCGGCATGGACACCCTGCCCCACAACGGCGCGGTGATCACCCTGCTCGCGGTGACCGGGCTGACTCATCGCCAAGCGTACAAGGATATTTTCGCGATCACGCTGATCAAGACCTCGGCGGTGTTCGTGATCATCGCTGCGTTCTATCTGACCGGATTGGTTTAATCGTACGTAGGGCGGGCCCTGGCCCGCCATTGCAAACTATCCGTTGAAAGTTGCGATGATCGAAAGCGGTTTCGATCATCGTGCACTGTGATCGGAAACACCGTAATGGCGGGCCAGGGCCCGCCCTACGTACGATGTCGCATAATCCCCTCAGCGCGATCGCGCTTTCCTTCGATCTTCCTGCCGAGATGCCCATGTCCGACCGCTTCCTCGCCCCCCGCACCGCCCTCGTCACCGGCAGCACTTCCGGCATCGGTCTGGCCATCGCCTGCGGGCTGGCGTCGGCCGGCGCGAAGATCGCGGTCAACGGCCTCGGCACGCCGGAACAGATCGAAGCCGCACTGCAGGCCGTGCGCGACGCGGGTGCCGATGATGTGCGCCACTTCGGCGCGGACCTGCGCGACCCGGAACAGATCGAAACGATGATGGCCGACATCGATGCGTGGTCGCCGGTCGATGTGCTGGTCAACAACGCCGGTATCCAGCACGCGGTGCCGCTGGCCGAAATGCCGACGCAGAAGTGGAACGACATCCTCGCGATCAATCTCAGCTCGGCGTTCCACAGCATGCGTCTGGCGATGCCGGGCATGGCCGCGCGCGGCTACGGCCGGGTGGTGAACATCGCATCGGTGCATGGCCTCGTCGCATCGGTGAACAAGGCGCCGTACGTGGCCAGCAAGTTCGGCATCGTCGGGTTGAGCAAGGTCGCCGCGCTGGAATACGCGGCCGCCGGCAGTCGCGACAGCGGCGGTGTCACCGTCAACTGCATCTGTCCGGGCTGGGTGGAGACCGCGCTGATCGAACCGCAGATCGAAGCGCGTCGCAATGGAGGTACACGCGACGATGGCGTACGCGCACTGGTCGCCGAAAAACAGCCGAGCCTGCGGATGTCGCTGCCCGAAGACATCGCCTCGATGGTGCTGTGGCTCTGCCGACGCGAAGCACATAACGTGACCGGTACCTCGTTCCCCATCGATGGGGGTTGGACCGCGCAATAAGCATGTCCCGGCGACATTTCCGGGCACTTTGCGGGGCCGTGGCGTCTGTCACAGTTTCGACGCAACACCAACGCATTCCGCTCCACGCATCAGGCTTATAGTGCCGTCTCTGCTTGTCGTTCAGGCAAGACCTTGGAGCCCCCCGATGCCAAGAATGCTCTCGTTTTCCAGACGCAAAGCCCTGTATGTCGCGATCGCACAGCGCAACGGCATCAAAGGACGAATCCGCTTCCAACCGATGCCGCAGATACGGCACGAATCCGACATCGGACCGGTCTCCACGCCGGCACCCGCGACCGACCCCGGCGCCCCGCGCACACCGATCATGGCCGGGCAAGGCACGGCCAACAATTCGCAGGCACAGTTGCTGACCCTGCAGCGCGCACCGTTCGCGGTCCGCGTACTCAACCATCTGACCGCCGGCGCCAACGCGGCATCCATCGCCGAATTCAACGCGTTGGGCGGCAACGACACCGCCCGCCTCACCGCGTTCGTGGATCAGCAGCTCAATCCATCGAGCATCAGCGACACCGCGCTGGAGACCCGGCTCAGCGGCGCCGGCTACACCACGCTCAACAAGTCGTTGACCCAACTTTGGGCCGACCACCGCATCATCACCACCGACAGTTCGGCGCCCGCGCGCGAAACCCAGCGCGCCGCGCTGGTGCGGGCGGTCTACTCGCGGCGCCAGTTGCAGGAAGTGATGGTCGACTTCTGGCAGAACCACTTCAACGTCGCCATCACCAACTCGTCCGCCGCACCGGTCTACACGCATCACAACCGCGACGTGATCCGCGCCAACGCCTTCGGCAATTTCCGCACCATGCTCGAAGCGGTGGGCCAGAGCACGGCGATGCTCTACTACCTCAACAACGCCAGTAATTCGCGCTCCGGGCCGAACGAAAACTACGCGCGCGAGCTGCTCGAACTGCACACCTTCGGCGCCGAAAACTATCTGGGCTTCGTCAATCCGTTCCAGGTACCGCCCTGCCCGGAAGACACCACTTACCCGATCGGCTACACCGATCTGGATGTGTACGACACCGCGGCGGCATTCACCGGCTGGACGGTGAAGGACGGCCGCAACGGTTTCCCGACCGAGAACGACGGCACCTTCGCCTATCGCCAGCCGATGCACGATGCCGGCCCGAAACTGGTGCTGGGCCTGTACCTCAACCCGGAACAGCCGGCGCTGAAGGACGGCCGCGACATCTACGACCGCCTCGCCAGCCACCCGCGGGTCGCGAAATTCATCTGCAAGAAACTGATCCGCCGTTTCATTTCCGACCGGCCCGATCAGGCGCTGATCGACAGCGCCGCGGCGATTTTCCGCGCCAACTGGCAACACCCGGATCAGCTCAAACTCACCCTGCGCCATATCCTGCTGTCGGATGCCTTCATCCACGGCTGGGGACAGAAAAACCGGCGTCCGTTCGAACTGATGGCCGCCGCGCTGCGCGCCGGCGGCAGCGACTGGACCATCAAGGGCGTCAGCGAGAGCCGCAGCAACGACTTCATGAGCCGGCTCGCGACCACCGGCCATGCGCCCTACGACTGGGCGGCGCCGAACGGCTATCCCGATGTCGGCGTGACCTGGGCGGGTTCGAACAACATGGTCACCACCTGGAAGATGCTGAGCTGGCTGACCGAAACCGTCGACACCGACGCCGCGCTCACGCCGCTGCTGCCGATCGTGGCGCAAAGCCGCGCCAACGTCGCCAGTTGGACCGCGAACAATCTGGTCGATTACTGGTGCCAGCGGATTCTCGGCTATCTGCCGATCGCGTCGCGCCGCCAGGTGCTGGTGGCGTTCCTGGCGCAGAACGGCGACCCGGCGACCTACGTCATCACCGATACCGATACTTCAGCGACCACCGATCTCAAACGTCATTACAACCTGCAGCGCCTGCGCAGCATGGTCTCGATGATCCTGCTTTCCCCCGAATTCATGAGCCGCTGAGGAGACTCCCATGCACACTCCAAGTCTCGACCGGCGCGAATTCATCAAGGGCTGCGGCGCCGCAGCCGCAGCGGCCACCATTGCCGGCCCGGCGATGCTGTTCTCGCGCGAAGCGCACGCGGCGGAAAATCCTTTCGACACCGTTGTCGTGGTGTTTCTGCGCGGCGGTATCGACGGCCTGAATCTGGTGCCGCCGACCGCCGGCAACGACCGCGGTTTCTACGAGGAAGCGCGGCCCACTCTGCGCATTCCCGCGACCGGAGATCCCGGCGCGCTGCCGCTGACCCTGGCCAACGGCACCGACACCGGTTTCGGTCTGCACCCGTCCGCCGTGGGTCTGCGCGACCTGTGGGTTCTGGGCAAGCTCGCCATCGTCCAATGCTGCGGCATGCCGACCGTGGTCACGCGCAGCCATTTCGATGCGCAGGCCTATCTGGATCTGGGCACACCCGGCAATCCGAACAGCGCCACCGGCTGGATGACCCGCGCCTGGGACACGCAGCCCGCGGGCGGCGCCCCGGGCGCGATGCCGCTCCTGGCGGTGGCGAGCCGGCAGCCGGCCAATCTCCGTGGCTCCACGCAATCGCTGTCGATGCCCAGCCCCGGCGATTTCGCGCTGACCTCGGGCGCGCCGCAGTGGCAGGCCTATCGCAGCGGCATGCCGGTGGGCACCAAGGGCGTCACCGAAACCCTCGCCAGCCTGTGGGGCGGCCAGAGCGGCGTCGAAATCTCCGGGCAGCGCGCCGATGCGTCGATGCGGCTGATCGCGCAGCAGGGCTACACCACGACGCTGCCCGCGACGTGGCCGACCACGACCTTCGCCCGCCAGCTGTGGACGGTGGCGCAGTCGATCCGTTTCAATCTGGGGCTGCGCTACGCCGCGATCGATCTGGGCGGCTGGGATACGCACGAAAACCAGGGCACCACCGGCAACAGTCTGTACTCGAACAAGATCGCCGAACTCTCGCAGGCGCTGACCGCGTTCTACAACGAACTCAACCCCACCGGCCAGATGGGTCGGGTGACGGTGATCGTGCAGTCGGAATTCGGTCGTCGCGTGCGCCAGAACGGCAGCGCCGGCACCGATCACGGCTACGGCAATCCGCTGCTGGTGATCGGCGGACCGATCAACGGCCGCCGCATGTACGGGCAATGGCTGGGGCTGGATCCGCAGGTGTTGTCGCCCTACTTCGGCGACATCCCGGTGACCACCGATTTCCGTCGCGTGATCAGCGAGCTGATGATCCGGCGCATGGGCAACAACCGGCTGGGCGATATCTTCCCCGGCTACACCGGCTACTCGCCGCTGGGAATCTTCCAGGGCACCGACCTCGTGCCGCAGTACGTGGCCGGCTCGGGACAGGGCCAGATCATGGCCAACCTGCCCGCCAATCCGCAGCCGGCCTACGGCAGCTCGCTGCGTGAAAGCTCGCGGGCGATCCGCGCCCGCGAACGCGACGAGCAGCACTGGATCCGACGCCTGCTGGCGGCGCTGGGTCTGTCGTAATGCTTCACCCGGATGCCGTCGACGACCTGCAGCAGCGAAGGCGATCGACGGCATCCGCAATACCACTTCAATGCGCGCCGACCGACGGCCGACCGACTCAGCGGAGCGACACCATGTCCAGACCGATCCTCACCAACGCACGACGCAGGGCCATGTATGCCGTGTTCGCGCGACGTCATGGCATCAAGGGGGCGCTCCGCTTCCAACCCGCACCGCCGCGCGCACCGGAACCGGCGACCGCAGCTGTCGATGCCGCAACCGCAGTCGTCGATCCTGGCGTGCCGCGCATGGCCGGGCCGTCGATGTCCAGCATCTCGCAGCCCGACCTGCTGACCCTGCAGCGCGCGCCCTTCGCGGTGCGGGCGCTGAATCATCTGACCTACGGCGCCACGCCCGCACTGGTGACGCAGTTCAATGCGCTGGGCGCCAACGACACCGCACGGCTCACCGCCTTCATCGACCAGCAGCTCAACCCAGGCGCGATCGACGACAGTGCGATGGACACGCGACTGACCAACGCCGGCTACACCACGCTCGGGAAATCGCTGCTGCAGCTGTGGGCAGACCACGTTGCGCCGGATCCGGTCTACGACGTGCGCATGCGTCCGGCGTGGGAAGTGCAGCGTTCGTCGCTGGCCCGCGCGGTGCATTCCAGGCGCCAACTGTTCGAAGTGATGGTGGGCTACTGGCACAACCACTTCAACGTCACCGTCACCGACTTCTCCGCCGCGCCGGTGTACGTGCAATACCATCGCGACGTGATCCGCGCCAACGCGCTGGGCAATTTCCGCACGATGCTCGAATCGGTCGCGCAGAGCACGGCGATGATGTACTACCTCGACAACGCCTCGAACACGCGCTCCGGCCCGAACGAGAACTTCGCGCGCGAGCTTCTGGAGCTGCACACCTTCGGCGCCGAGAACTATCTCGGCTTCATGGATCCGTTCCAGGTGCCGCCGTGCCCGGAAGATCCGACCTATCCCATCGGCTACACCGACGTGGACGTGTACGAAACCGCCTCGGCGTTCACCGGCTGGTCGATCAAGGACGGGCACTGGCAGTATCCGACCGAGGACGACGGCACCTTCGTCTATCGTCAGGCGTGGCACGACGCCGGCCCGAAGTTCGTGCTCGGCAGATTCCTCAACCCGGAACAGCCGGCGATGAAGGACGGTCGCGACATTCTCGACCGCATCGCCAGCCATCCGCGCGTCGCCAAATTCATCTGCCGGAAACTGATCCGGCGCTTCGTGTCCGACAAGCCCGACCAGGCATTGGTCGACAGCGCCGCGGCGATCTTCCGCGCCAATTGGCAAAGCCCAAACCAGATCGCGCTGACGCTGCGCCACATCCTGCTGTCCAACGCCTTCATCCACAGCTGGGGCCAGAAAAACCGTCGTCCGTTCGACCTGATCGCCGCATCGCTGCGTACGCTGGGCTCGGACTGGACCCCGCGCGTCGGCGACGCCAAGAGCGACGAACTCTTCTACCGCCTGGGCTTCACCGGCAACGCGCCCTACGAATGGCCTGCGCCGAACGGCTACCCGGACGTCGGCGTCGCCTGGTCGGGATCGAACAGTTATGCGATGACCTGGAAACTGCTGAACTGGATCAGCGAAACCAGCGAAAACAGTGTGTTCATGGCGCCGATTCTCGATCTCACGCGCAGCAACGTCGGCAGTTGGACCGCGAACAACCTGGTCGACTACTGGTGCCAGCGCATCCTCGGTTACATTCCCGTCGCGTCGCGCCGGCAAACCCTGGTGGCGTTCATGGCGCAGAACGGCGCCGCGACCGATGTCATCGCCGATACCGACACCTGGGCGGCCAGCAATCCGAAAGCGCATTACAACCAGCAGCGCCTGCGCAGTATGGTCGCGCTGATCCTGATGTCCCCCGAATTCATGAGCCGCTGAGGAGAATGCCATGACCGATCTCCACATCGACCGTCGCGAATTCATCAAGGGCGCCTGCGCCACCGCCGCGGTCAGCGCCGCCGGCCCGGGCCTGTTTTTCTCGCAGGAAGCCCAGGCCGCGGTCAACACCTACGACACCGTGGTGCTGGTATTCCTGCGCGGCGGCATCGACGGCCTGAACCTGGTGCCGCCGATCGCCGGCAACGACCGCACGCATTACGAAGAAGCGCGGCCGACGCTGAATGTCGCCGCCAGCGGCACCTACGGCGCGCTGCCGTTGACCCTCGCCAACGGCACCGCCACCGGCTTCGGCATGCACCCGTCCGCGGTGGGCCTGCGCGACCTGTGGGATCTGGGCAAGCTGGCCATCGTCCACAGCTGCGGCATGCCGACCACAGTCACCCGCAGCCATTTCGACGCCCAGCTGTATCTGGATCTCGGCACGCCCGGGCAGCAGGCCACCGGCACCGGCTGGCTCACCCGCGCCTGGAACACCCAGCCCGGCGTCGTCGGCAGCCCGGTGTTGCCGATGGTCGCCGTCGCCAGCCGCCAGCCGGCGAACATGCTCGGTGCCACCCAGGCGCTGGGCATGCCCAGTCCCAGCGATTTCTCGCTGAATTCCGGCGCCTGGCAATGGCAGCAGTTCCGCAACGGCATGCCCGCCGGCACCAAGGGCCTGAACGAGACGCTGGCGACGCTGTGGACGGGACAGAGCAGCGTGGGACAGACCGGTGTGGAGCTCGGCGGCCAACGCGCCGACGCCGCGCTGCGCGTGATCGGCCAACAGCCGTATACCTCCACCCTGCCCGCCAACTGGCCCACCACCACCTTCGCGCGCCAGCTGTGGACGGTCGCCCAATCGATCCGCTTCAACCTCGGCCTGCGTTTCGCGACGCTGGACCTCGGCGGCTGGGACACCCACGACGGCCAAGGCACCGCGGGCAGCGGCTACCACTACTACCAGAACAAGATCGCCGAACTCTCGCAGGCGCTGACCGCGTTCTACAACGACCTCAACGCCGGCGGCGAAGCCGCGCGCGTGACCGTGATCGTGCAGTCGGAATTCGGTCGCCGCGTGCGCCAGAACGGCAGCGGCGGCACCGACCACGGCTATGGCAACCCGATGCTGGTGCTGGGCGGTCCGGTCAACGGCCGTCGTTTCTACGGCCAGTGGCTGGGCCTCGATCCGCAGGTGCTGTCGCCCTATTTCGGCGACGTGCCGGTGACCACCGACTTCCGTCGCGTGTTCTCCGAACTGCTGATCCGGCGCATGGGCAACAACAAGCTGGGCAATGTCTTCCCGGGCTACAGCGCTTACTCGCCTCTGGGGATTTTCCAGGGTACGGATATCGCACCGCAGTACGTGGCCACCGGGCAGACCGAAATCATGGCGAATCTGCCCGCGAACCCGCAGCCTGTATTCGGCGAATCCCTCGGCGAATCCCTGCGCGAAAGCTCACGTGTGTTGCAGGCCCGCGAACGCGACCAGGGCAACTGGTTCAAGCGCCTGCTGGCGGCTATCGGGCTGTCGTAACGCTGGAACGTACCGCACGGACGGGGCAGCTCAACGCCGCCCCGTCCAGCCGAAGCCCAGACTGAAGCCGCGTCCCGCGCCCGGTTCGAAGTAGCGGCCGTTGGCTTCGTTGACGATCACCGAACCGGCGTAACGGCGGTCGAGCAGATTGTCGATGCGCCAGAACGCATGCCAACCGCTTTCGTGCGCGCGCCACTGCCCGCGCCATGCGATGCGCGCGTGACGCTCGGCGGCATCGGTGTTGCGATCGTCCACCGCGATGGCGCCGACCATCCGCGACTCCAGCGCGCTCGACCAGCGGCCGTCGTCCGAACGCCATTCGAGTTCCGCGAACACATCGCTGCGCGGTACGCCGGGAATGCGGTTGCCGGCATCGACGATGCGGGTTTCGTTCTGGGCGACGAATGCGAAGCCCTCGACGAAACGCGCATCGATCCAGCTCGCAGCCACGGCATAGCGCCAATGCGCGCCGAGATCGCCGGACGCGCCTAACTCGATGCCCTCCCGGCGCGTGGCGCCGGCATTGGCGAAACTCGCGCGCCCGCCGCGATTGAGCGCAGGCACGATCTCGTCTTCGCCATCCACGCGGTACAGCGCCATCTCGATCCGCTGCGACGCATCGGCGGATCGCCAGCGCAGGCCGAATTCGTAGGCCCGGTTGCGGGACACTTCAAGGTCGCGATTGAAGCCTGCCGCGCCATCGGGCCGGTACGCCATTTCATTCAAGGTCGGCGTCTCGAAACCGCGGCCGTAGCTCGCATAGGCTTCGCCGCGCGCGAAAGCGCGGACCACGCCGAACGACAGCGCTGTATTGGCGTCGCGCGTCCCGCCGCTGTCGTCGCCGTTCGCGACATAACGGTCGTCGCTGTCGAAACGCAGCCGCGAACGCCGCACGCCCGACAGCGCGGTCCAGTCTTCGGCGAAGCGATAATCCGCGGACGCATACAGATCGACGGCATCGATGCGATTGTTCTCGTCGCGACGCAAACGCCCGCGCACGCCGAACCGGGTGCCGACGAAATTCTCGAATCCGCGTCGCGCTTCATCGAGACGCACGGCCTCCACGCCCACCGCTAGCGAGCCGTGTTCGCCACGCCAGCGCGCTGCGGCATCGATCCCGGTGGATGCGCGCTGCAGGTCGATGACACCACCGGCACTGCCCGGTGCGTTCTGCGCCGCTGCCGGCACCGCGAGAAACTGCTCGATCGCGCGATCGGTGCGATAGGCCGCCACCCGCAGTTCAAGCGCATCCGAAGGCGCGCGACGCCAATCCACGCCGAACTGATCCTCACGCACGGTCTTGCGCGTATCGAACGACGCGGCCACGGCGTCGGTACTGTCCGGGTCGCGCGCGAACGCTGCGCGCGTCAGTCCCAATGGATCCTGCGCCAACGGCTGGCGCAGGCCGTTGTAGATCACGCGCAAACGCTCATCCTTGCGAGGCGACCACTCGCCGATGGCATTGAACTGATGGCGGCGTGCCGCACTGTGCGGACGCGCACCATCGGTCGCGAACGTGCTGCCCGTGGCGCGCCAACGCCAGGCGTCGTCGCTGCTTCCATCATCGTTGCCGCCGCCATCGATACGCAGATTCGCGCGGCGGCTGCGGTCGCTGCCGAGCCATGCATCGAACGACGGACCCGGCGGCGCATCGAGTTCGCTCAAGCCCAGAATCACGCCGCCCGCGGCATTGCCGTATTGCAGGGCCAGCGGCCCGCGCAGCACTTCGATGCGATCGAGCGAAGACAGCGGAAACGCCGCCGCCTGCCCCTGGCCGTCGGCGGCGCTGGAAGGGATGCCGTCGACGATCAAGCGGATCCCGCGAATTCCGAAGGTCGAACGCGCGCCGAATCCGCGCGACTGGATCTGCAGATCCTGCGCGTAGTTCTGCCGATCGAGCGCGCTGAATCCGGGCACCCGCTGCAAGGATTCGGAGAGATTCACCTGGCGCTGGCCGTCGCGCAGCGCCTCGGCATCGAGCGTCGAAACGCTGCCCGGCAGTTGGCGCAGGCTGCGCGGCGTGCCGGTCACCGTCACGGTATCCAGCGTTTCGGCATCGGCCGCGCGATTCGGCGGCGATGCGGGCGGCACCGATGCCTGCGCCCGGGCATCGACAGCCGGCAAACCCAGGATGATCGCGAGCAGGAATAATCGCATGCGCGGATTTTTGCACATGCGGCGCATGCGCTGCACAGAACCACGATCCGATTTACGCCACCGGGCTCAATGCCTCGTCGCGCAGGACCGCTTCGACCGACACTTCTTCAAGAGGCGCTTCATCGTGCAGCACCTCCTGAAGCAGCACCTCTTGAAACAGCCGATGCCACTGCCCGGCGATCACCGACCACCGGTACTCGGGCCGGGTCGCGTTGCGATAGGCCGCCTGCGACATCGCGCTCAACAATGCGCTGTCGTCGTAAAGCCGCTGCAATGCGGCGGCCACGCCTTCGGGAGACACATAATGACCTTCGGTGAGCATGCCCTCGGTGGTCAGGCTCATCACCGGTTCGACCATCAGCGCGGCGCCCTGCCACAGTTCCTCGCAGGCGGAATGACGCGGCACGATCTGGGCGGCACCGGTCGCGGCGTGCTCGAAACTCACCAGCCCCCAGCCCTCGCCGATCGATGTGTTGATGCCGACCGACGCGGCGTTGTAGATCGTATTGAGCTGTTCGATCGGCACCGACGGCAGATTGTCGCCGTTCGTGGTGAGGATGATCCGCTCATCGATGCCATAGCGGCGCGCCAGATGCACGACATTCCAGCCCGCATCCTCCACGCCCATGTGCAGATGCAGTTTGACGTTCGCCGGTTTTCCGGCCGCGAACTGCGCGAAACCCTTGATCGTGAGATCGATGCGTTTGCGCGGTTGATTGCGGTTGGCGTTGAGCACGATGAAAGCGTCTTCCATCTCCGGATCGTCGCCGAAGATCGACCGGATCGCGCGTCGCCGCCCCTCCGAGACCGATTCGCCAACATCTTCCGGAGACAAGGGATGGAACAATACGCTGTCGACACCGTGCGCGATGACTTCGATCTCCGGAAATGCGAAATCGGGGCGCCGTTGGCGCAGGCCGGCCAGCGCCGCTTCGATTTCGCGCTTGGCGAATGCGGTGTAGACGACGAATCTCTCGACGCCTTCGAGGCGTTCGATGGCGAAGGGCTCGATCGGCCCGGCATCGACCGGGCAATACATCACGACTTTCGGCAGCGTCGGCAATGTCCGCAGCTGCGTCATGTAATCGGCAAGTATCCAGATATCGTTCAACAGGAAGATCAATGCCGGGCGAACGCTTTCGACCAGCGGCAGCAGGCGATTGACGCCGAACGCGTCGCCGCCCAACTTCGCCGGATAGATGCGCCAGTCGCAATCGTGCGGATCGCCGTGATAGTTGATCGCGATCTGATGGATCTCGTAGTCGGAGCGCAAGGCTTCGCACAGACTGTGCATCACCCGCGCGAAGCCGGTGGCGGCCACGGCATCGCCGACGAACAGGACCGGAATGCGGGATGCTGCCGATGGAATTGCGTTCATGCTGATCCTTGCGATTTTCTGCGGTTTTCTGAAATTTTCCGGAGAACGCAGCCCGGAGGCCGGACTGCGTTCGACGCACTGCCACGAGGTCTACAGGACACATCGACCCGCGGTGAAACGCATATCAAGACGTGGTGATCTCGATCGTAACGGTGCTGTGTTCGTCGGCCGGCTGGGCTGAGAAATAGCCCTGGTCGTACTGGCCAATCGACTTCACGTAGACAATCGGGCTATCGCCTTTCTGCAGCGGGAATTCCAGCGCATTGTCCTTGTCGACGACGCCCGATGCGATGACCGGAGAACCGGACAGCGTGGTGCCGCTCGGCGTCACCAGGTAGTACAGACGATCGTTGGTCTTGTTGATGATCTTCATGATCTTTCTTTTCCCTTGATTGAATGTTCCGTTGATTGAATCGACGTTCCTGTATCGCAAGATCGAACTGCGTGCGTTTCTGCGGCGGCACCCCCTTGTCGTGTCGTGAAGATCATTGGACTACGCGATCGCCTGCCTCGAATCCGGCGCAACATCGGCATCGCGTTCGAGCGCACCGGCAATCGTGTCGACGAGCGCAGACAGCCGGAGATAGTCATCGGTTTCGCGCCGCGCCAGTTGACGGTCGCGATAGGCACCAAACGCGCTGTCGATGAAGCGGACGCGGCGCAGAGAGGCCGCGGGATACAGCTCAGTGAGCACGGCGAGCAGCGCGTCTTCATCGGCGATCACCGCGTCGTAATCCAGCGTCGCCCCGGGCACGGCATCGATCGCGCGCCACGCGCGCAGCAGGCCTTCGATCACGGCGGCGTCGAGGTCGCGTCCGGGCGAAGCCACCGTCGCCGGGTAGTGCCACGACCGCGCGAGCATCGACATCGCGACCTCGGCAGGATCGCGCCGGAGTTTGATCGTGGGGAAACGCCCATCCGCCAGCCACGCCGAACAGACGAAGGGATGCACGACGTCCTTGTAACCGTAGCCCTGCGCAGCCACCGTGCGGTCGAGAAAACGACCGAGATCATCGAAGAACGCGGGTTGCGCTTCGCGCAGAGTGAATTTGCTGCCGGGCTCGCCGACACCATCGGGCGATCGCGCGAAGCGGTCGGAATTCAGGAGTTCGCCATCGGTCGTCCATGCCGGCTGGCGCAGATCGAGGGAGAGGCATGCGGCGTGATAGACCACCGTGGACAGCGAGCGCGGCAACGACAGCACGAACAGCGAAGTGGGTAATGCGTCCAGTCCCGAGTCGTGCATGCCGCACCTCATCATCCATGTTTGAACGCTCAGGCCACTCCTGTGGCCACCATCGTCACACTCCATCTGCGACGAGCGCCAAACTTTATCACACCCTTCGACGCCCGCGTCTGCGCAGGAAAGCGTCCGATCAACGGCGGCCGGCGGCCGTCGCCGGCGCGAAACAGCTACGAAAAAGGGTGGAAGTCATCGAGCATGCTCGACCACTTCCACCCCTTGCGGCCGGATATTCTCCGGACCGATCGTGTCGCTTGCGACGTATCGCTTACGACCTGTATCGCTTACTCGCCGGAAGCGCCTTCGCCTTCCTCGACCGCCTTCATCGACAGACGGATGCGGCCCTGCTTGTCGACTTCCAGCACCTTGACCTTGACGATATCGCCTTCCTTGAGCACGTCGCTGACCTTCTCGACGCGATCGTTGGAAATCTGCGACACGTGGACCAGACCGTCCTTGCCGGGGGAGATGGTGACGAACGCACCGAAGTCCATCAGCTTGGCGACCTTGCCCTCGTAGATGCGGCCCGGCTCGACGTCCGAAGTGATCTGCTCGATCCGCGACTTGGCGGCCTGGCCGGCGGCGGCGCTGACCGACGCGATGGTGATCGTGCCGTCGTCCTGGATGTCGATCTGGGTGCCGGTTTCCTTGGTGATCGCCTGGATCACCGAACCGCCCTTGCCGATCACTTCGCGGATCTTGTCGGGGTGGATCTTGATGGTGATCAGGCGCGGCGCGTACTCGGACAGCTCAGCGCGCGGCGCGGTCATGGCATGCGCCATTTCGCCGAGGATATGCAGACGACCCTGCTTGGCCTGGGCCAGCGCGGTCTTCATGATTTCTTCGGTGATGCCCTGGATCTTGATGTCCATCTGCAGGGCGGAAATGCCCTTGTCGGTACCGGCGACCTTGAAATCCATGTCGCCGAGGTGATCTTCGTCGCCGAGGATGTCGGACAGCACGACGAAGTCGTCGCCTTCCTTCACCAGACCCATCGCGATACCCGCGACCGGCGCCTTGATCGGCACGCCGGCATCCATCAGCGCCAGCGAGCTGCCGCAGACCGAGGCCATCGAGGACGAGCCGTTCGATTCGGTGATTTCCGACACGACGCGAATCGTGTACGGGAAGGCTTCCATCGTCGGCATCACAGCGAGCACGCCGCGCTTGGCGAGACGGCCGTGGCCGATTTCGCGACGCTTCGGACCCATCATGCGGCCGGCTTCACCGACCGAATAGGGCGGGAAGTTGTAATGGAACAGGAAATGTTCCTTGTACTCGCCGCCAACGGCGTCGATGACCTGACCGTCGCGCGCGGTGCCGAGGGTGACCGCGACGATCGCCTGGGTTTCGCCGCGGGTGAACAGCGAGGAACCGTGGACGCGCGGCAGCACCGTGACCTTCGAGGTGATCGCGCGAACGGTGTCGAGGGCACGGCCGTCGATACGGACCTTGGTGCTCAGCACCGAGTTGCGCAGGGTCTGGTATTCGAGTTCGGAGAATTCCTTCGAGGCTTCGGAGGTGCTCCAGGCGTTGGCTTCGATCTGCGCGGCGAGGCCGGCCATCACGTCTTTCTTCAGCGCCGAGATCGCGTCTTTGCGCTCCAGCTTGTCGCGCACCTGGAAGGCGGTGCCGAGACGGTCGCCGACCGCGGTCTTGATCGCGCCGATCAGGGCGTCGTTCTTGGCGGGGGCCTGCCAGTTCCACTTCGGCTTGCCGGCTTCGGCGACGAGTTCGTTGATCGCGTCGATCGCGATCTGCATCTGCTGGTGACCGAACATCACCGCGCCGAGCATCACGTCTTCCGACAGTTCGCGGGCTTCGGATTCGACCATCAGCACGGCGTTCTTGGTGCCGGCGACGACGAGTTCGAGATCGCTGTCGACCAGTTCGGTCGTGCTCGGATTCAGGATGTACTGGCCGTTCTTGTAACCGACCTTCGCAGCGCCGATCGGGCCGTCGAACGGGGCACCGCTCAGGGCCAGCGCGGCGGACGCGCCGATCAGGGCCAGGATGTCGCCGTCGACTTCCGGATTGAGCGACATCACGGTGGCGATGATCTGGACTTCATTGCGGAAGTCTTCCGGGAACAGCGGGCGGATCGGACGATCGATCAGGCGCGAGGTCAGCGTTTCCTTTTCGGTCTGACGACCTTCGCGCTTGAAGAAGCCGCCCGGGATGCGGCCGCCGGCGTAGAACTTTTCCTGGTAGTCGACGGTGAGCGGGAAGAAATCCTGCCCTTCGCGCGCGGTCTTCGCGGCGACGGCCGTCACCAGCACGACGGTGCCTTCTGCCGACACCATCACCGCACCGCCGGCCTGGCGGGCGATTTCGCCGGTCTCGAGCACCACGGTGTGCTTGCCGTACTGGAAACGCTTGGTCACTTTTGCCACGTTGGAATGTCCTCGAAAAACTTTGATCGATGAACCGGAAGGAGCCCCTGCCCCGAACCGGGTGGCCGCTCGATGCGGCCGGGCAATGCGAACGTTCGCATTGCATCAGCGTTGGCGCGTGTCGCGCCGGGGTCTTGCGGACCCCAAAACGAAACCGCGGCGCATTGCTGCACCGCGGCGGGTCTGGAACTTAGCGGCGCAGACCGAGTTTTTCGATCAGAGCCTTGTAACGCACGGCGTCTTTACGGTGCAGGTAGTCGAGCAGGCTGCGACGACGGTTGACCATCATCAGCAGGCCGCGGCGGCTGTGGTGATCCTGCTTGTGCGCCTTGAAGTGTTCGGTGAGCTGCACGATGCGCGCGGTGAGCAGCGCGACCTGGACTTCCGGCGAACCGGTGTCGTTCTCGCTGCGCTTGTGGGTTTCGATGACTTGGCTTGAATCGATGGACATGTGAGGCCTCTTGACGCGAGATCGGCAGGAACAACGCCCGGAATGACCGGCGCGGCGCACCGCTGAGTCCGCCTGGATGGAATGACAGAAAGGACGCTGCCCGGGTAACGGTATGAATCCGGCCCGGACAGCAGCGGAATTGTAGCCCTCGTCCCTCGTCGGAACAAGGGCTTGGACGATTTCCGGAGACTGCGAAGCGGCCTGTTTCGCACCGGAACCCGACCGGACGGCAGGCCGGTCAGGGGCCGGCGGCG
Organism: uncultured Thermomonas sp.; assembly: GCA_966203835.1. Lineage (GTDB taxonomy): Bacteria > Pseudomonadota > Gammaproteobacteria > Xanthomonadales > Xanthomonadaceae > Lysobacter_I. Next base: position 5,186 of record CBIHKW010000015.1, on the reverse strand, counting down.
GGCGGTTCCTGCTTGGCTTCGCTCGCCCGGCGCAGGGCCTGGGCCATGCCGTCGAACTTGCCGCTCAAGGCCAGGCGCCATCCCTGTGGCGTGCGGTTCATCGTGACCACTTCCATCTGGGTCAAGCGGATGTCCATCGCTTCGACCGAGGCCCGGGTCACCAGATGCAACCGGTCCACCCCCTCGGGGACGCTGCCCAGGATCTCCTGGTTTTTCAGGCTGACGCCGACGCCACCGACCAGGGTCCGCACGAGGCCGGCAAAGAACGCCGCATCGTTCAGCTTGCGGACGTCGGTGGCGGTTTTGCCGGCGCCGTAGAACATGCCGACCATCCCCTCGCCGACCGGACCCTCGATAAGCGGGGCAAGCATGTCGCGGAATTGCTTCAGGGCCGCCGGATCGAAGGTCTCCGCCGCCCGTTCCCACTCGCCCGCGCGCATCCGGGCATACGACTCGGCTGCGACCTGTTCTGCCGACATGTCCGGGCTCAATTCGACCGCCAGCACCGGGCCGATGAAGGCCAGCATCGAAATCGAAAGCAATGCACAACGCAGACGGAAGGACAGCATGGCGATGGATCTCCCTGGAATGAAAAGCGTCATGGTCCGGCGATGTCGTGACGCTGGAACACCCGCTCGGGCTTCAGACTGCCGGTCTCGTCGATCTTCGCAAGGCCGCGCGCCCGCCCGGCGGGGTCGAACACCGCACAGTCGCCCTGGGACTCATGATTGAGCTGCAGCCGCTGGCCCTGCTCAAACCGACGCACGGCCTCATCGGTCAGGTCGATCCGGCGATAACCGACCAGGCCGACCTCGATCGGCAACAGACAGGCTTCGAGGCAATGGGGGTCGCGTTCGGCCAGCGCCTGCAGCGATTCGAGGGTCCACATCCGCGGGTCGCGGAACGGATCCACCCACAGCCGCCGCAGTTCGGCCACATGCGCACCGCAACCCAGCGCTTCGCCGAGGTCGCGCACGAGACTGCGTACGTAAGTGCCGGAACCGCATTCGACGTGCAGGCGCAGCTGCGGGGCGTCGCCGTCGAGCAGATCGGCTTCGGACAGCAGTTCGAAGGCATGCACATCGACGGGCCGGGGGTCGATTTCGATGGATTCGCCGCGTCGCGCCTTGGCGTACAGCGGCTCGCCGCCGCGCTTGAGCGCCGAATAGATCGGCGGGCGCTGCATGATCCGTCCGGTGAGATCGCGCAACGCGGCGTCGATGGTGCCGATGTCGTAGCGCGCGACCGGCCGTTCGCGCAGCGGCTGGCCTTCGGCGTCGTCGGTATCGGTGACGATGCCCAGCCGCGCCACGGTGTCGTAAGCCTTGCGCGCGCCGAGCAGATTGCCCGCGATCTTGGTGGTTTCGCCGAAACAGATCGGCAGCAGGCCGGTGGCGAGCGGATCGAGACTGCCGGTATGTCCGCCTTTGTCGGCGCGGAACAGATGGCGCACGCGCTGCAGCGCCTGATTCGAGCTGAGCCCCTGCGGCTTGTCGAGCAGCAGGATGCCGTCGAGTTTGCGGAAGATTGTCTTTGGAGCCTGCGCCATCAGGGGATCATATGACTTAATCGACCGGTGTACAGGGTGCGTCCCGGCCTTCGCCGGGGCAGGTGGCTCATCGCTTGTTCGAGAGCCGGTGCGCCGTGGCGCACTCTACGAATCGTCGTTCGAATCGCTGCCTGGATCGTCGCTGGCGTCGTCGCTCGAATCATCGTTCGAGTCGGTTTCCAGATCGCGCAGGAGATTGTCGATGCGTTCGCCGCGGTCCACCGAATCGTCGTAGTGGAAATGCAATTCCGGCGTATGGCGCATCTTCACCGCGCGCGACAGTTCGTGGCGGATTTCCGGGGTCAGTTCTTTCAACCCCTTCATCGCTTCCTTCGCGCGCTCGGGCTGCAGCGCGGTCACGAAGACCTTGGCGTGGGCCATGTCGCGGGTGATCTCGACATCGGACACGCTGACCGACGGCAGACCGTGTACGCGCACCATGGCATGCACGATAGTGCCCAGATCGCGGCGGAGCTGGGCGGACACGCGGTCGGTTCTGTAGAAGGATTTCTTCACGATGCTGTCTTCAAGAGGACTCGGCGCACGCTCAGAGCGTGCGCTGGACCTCGATGCGTTCGAAGCATTCGATCTGATCGCCCGGCTTGACGTCGTTGTAAGCCTTCACGCCGATGCCGCATTCGGTGCCGTTGCGCACTTCGTCGACGTTTTCCTTGAAGCGGCGCAGCGATTCCAGTTCGCCTTCGAACACGACGGTGTTGTCGCGCAGCACGCGGATCGGCTTGTTGCGCCTGACCACGCCCTCGATGACCATCGAGCCGGCGATGGCGCCGAACTTCGAACTGCGAAACACATCGCGGACTTCGGCGGTGCCGATGATCTCTTCGCGGATCTCCACGCCGAGCAGACCGGACGCCACCTGCTTCACCTGATCGATCACGTCGTAAATGATCGAGAAGTAGCGCAGATCGAGGCCGTTGGCGTCGATCACCTTGCGCGCCGAAGCGTCGGCACGGACGTTGAAGCCGATGATGGTGGCCTTCGCCGCGAGCGCCGAATTGGCGTCGGATTCGGTGATGCCGCCCACGCCCGACACGATCATGTTGATGCGGATCTGATCGTTGGACAGGCCGACCAGCGCCTGGCGCAGCGCTTCCGCCGAACCCTGCACGTCGGCCTTGACCACGAGGTTGAGGCTGAGCTGGGTTCCACCCTGACCCATCTGGGCCATGATGTCTTCCATGCGGTTGCCGGCCTGCGCGACCAGGCGCGACTCGCGGCGCTTGGTATCGCGCTGCTGGGCGACTTCCTTGGCGAGACGCTCGTCGGCCACGACCACGAAGTCGTCGCCTGCATCGGGCACGCCCGAGAGACCCAGCACCTGCACCGGAATCGACGGACCGGCGCTCGGGACCTGCGAACCGGTTTCGTCGAACAGCGCGCGGACGCGGCCGTACTGCACGCCGCAGACGAGGTAATCGCCCTTCTGCAGCGAGCCTTCCTGCACCAGCACGGTGGCGACCGGGCCGCGGCCCTTGTCGAGCGCGGATTCGATGACCACGCCGGTGGCGCGACCTTCGGACACCGCCTTGAGTTCGAGCACTTCAGCCTGCAGCAGGATCGCGTCGAGCAGATCGTCGACGCCCTGGCCGGTCTTGGCCGAGAGTTCGATGAACTGGGTTTCGCCGCCGAACTCTTCGGCGACGATGCCGTGGGCGAGCAGGTCGTTCTTCACGCGCAGCGGATCGGCGCCGGACTTGTCGATCTTGTTGACCGCGACCACCAGTTGCACGCCAGCCGCCTTCGCATGCTGCACGGCTTCCACCGTCTGCGGCATCACGCCGTCGTCGGCGGCGACCACCAGGATCACGATGTCGGTGAGCTTGGCGCCGCGGGCGCGCATCGCGGTGAACGCGGCGTGGCCCGGGGTGTCGAGGAAGCTGATGACGCCCTTGGGCGTTTCGACGTGGTACGCGCCGATGTGCTGGGTGATGCCGCCGGCTTCGCCCGCAGCGACCTTGGCGCGACGGATGTAGTCGAGCAACGAGGTCTTGCCGTGATCGACGTGACCCATGATGGTGACCACCGGCGGACGCGACTTCTTCTCGCCCTGCTGGTCTTCGATGTGCGCGAGCAGTTCGACTTCGGCGTCGCCGCTGTCGGCGCGAACCGGCTTGTGGCCGAGTTCTTCGACCACCAGGGCTGCGGTGTCGTGATCGATGGTCTGGGTGATGGTGGCCATCACGCCCATCTTGAACAGCGCCTTGACCACATCGCCGCCCTTGAGCGCGAGCTTCTGGGCGAGATCGGACACGGTGATCGCCTCGCCGATCGCGACCTCACGGACCACTTTCTCGGTCGGACGGGTGAAGCCGTGCTGCCCACCGCCGCTGCGACTCTGTTCGAGCTGGCGCTTGGCTTTGGGCTTGGAGCGTGCGGTGGAACGGCGTTCGCGCTCGGTCGGGCTCAGATGCAGCTGGCCGGCGAAGCGCGCGGTGCTGTCGTCGTCTTCGACTTCGGCCACCATCACGTGCGAGCCGCGGTTGGGCTTGTTCTTGTGCGCGTTGCGGTCGTCGACACGCGCCGGTTCGGTGCGCACGGGTTTCGGATGACCATGACCATGGCCGCCGGTCTTCGGGCGTGCGGTGGTGGTGGCGGTGGTCGTCGTTTCCTCGCCCGCCGGGGCGGTGCCCGATGCGGCGGCGGCAGCGGCGGCAGCCTCTGCGACCACGCGGGCGGTGGCTTCGTCGACTACGCGCTTGCGCTCGGCGATTTCCTCGGCGCGCTTGCGGTCGTCTTCGGCGAGACGCTGCTGTTCGTCCAGATTGCGCTGGCGCGACTCTTCGAGCTTGCGCAGGATGTCGGCGTGTTCGTCGCCACTGCTCTGCCTGCTGCCGTCCTGCTTGACCAGGGTCACTTTCTTGCGCACCACGACATCACCGGTCTGGCGGTTCTTGCCGCCACCGACCGTGATTTCCTGCTTGCGGTTGCGATTAAGCGTGATCTTCTTGGACGCGGCCGGGTCTTCGGCGGCAGTCTCGCCCTTGCCGTGCGACCTTTTCAGGAAGCCGAGCAACTTCAGCTTTTCGGCGCTGGTCACGGTCTGATCGGGGCCACTGAAGGTCATACCGGCCTCGGCCAGCTGTTTCAGCAACTTTTCGACCGGCGTGTTCACCAGTTCGGCCAGTGTGCGGATGGTGGTTTGCTGCGACATTCGGTATCCGTATCCTGAATTGCGGGCCAGCGTTTCGACCGGTCCCGCACGGGAAAATTGCGACGGTTCGACGGGGATTCTAATCCCGTCGAGGCTTAGCCTTCGCGTTCGAGACGGGCGATTTCCTCGGCGCGGGCGGCCAGGATGAGAGCCGCTGCGCGCGCCTCGTCCAGACCGTCGATGCCGAATTCAGCCACTTCGTCCGCTGCCAGCTCGCCGAGATCCTCGACGGTGCGGACACCATGCCCAGCGAGGGCGTAGGCGGTCTCGCTGTCCATGCCTTCCAGCGCCAACAGGTCGGCGGCCGGCTGGTGTTCGTCCAACTCCTCCTCCACCGCCAGCGCGTCGTTCAGCAGGGCGTCGCGGGCGCGGGATCGCAGTTCCTCGACGATATCCTCATCGAAGCCCTCCACCGCCAGCAGCTCGCCGACCGGCACATAGGCGATTTCCTCGACCGTATTGAAG
>CBIHKW010000014.1:0-45384 GCA_966203835.1 uncultured Thermomonas sp. | reverse complement strand
AACCTGGCTTGCAGCGGCCCGGGCTCGACCAGCAGGCGCGGATCGCGATTGGTGCCGCGGAAGTAAGACAGGCCGATGTCGAACGCGCCGACCGTTCCGAACCAGCGCAGCGCCCCGTCCACATGATGCTCCTTGCGGTCGGACTCGTAGCGCGCATCGTCGGTGTCGACCCACGGCTGCGGACGCAGCCGGCCCTCGACGCCGGGGAACGTGCGCTCGCGGAAATACGGCATCACGAAGATATCGAACGTGCCCCAGTCCGCGGTGATCAGCGCGAGATTGGCCATCGGCTGGCCCAGCTTGTCCTCGCCATCGAGGTTCTCGACGAAATCGTCCTGGTTGATGACGTCAACCAGATGCTGCGATTCGGTCACGCCCCAGAACACGCGGCGGACGCCCAGGCGCAGCTCATAGGCCTGGCCCGCCTTGCGCCAGTACAGTTCGCGCAGGTCGGCGTGGCCGCGCTCCTCGTCGCGTTCGTCCAGACGGGCGAAAGGCGTGAACGTGACACTCTGCTTGCCGCCGTCCCACTCGGCATAAAACTCCGGCTCGACGGAGATTGCCAGAGTCGTGCCGCGCTGCTGCCGGGCATCGACGCCGTCGTGGAAGAAAGTCAGCGTCTGCGCGGCGGCGCTGCCGCCGAACTTGTAGCTGAGGCCTGGCGGGTCCGCGGTCGCCGCGCTGCCGCCGAGCTCGTAGCTGAGGCCTGGCGGGTCCGCGGTGGCCGCGCCGCAGCTCAGCGCCAGCGCCACGGCCAGCGCCGTCCGGGATCCTGCCCCGGGACCCGTCCGCCCGCATCCTGGCTCATTCATGCCGCTCATCCGCTATTTCGATTGCCACAGGGAGTCCGTGCCTCTTGGCGTATTTTTCGGCAGCAGCGCCGGCTTGGGCCGGCTCTCGAAAACCAGAGCCAGCACGGACAGCACGACGACCAGCCCGAACACGACGACGCCGAGATTGACCCCCAGCAGCAGGGTCTCGCTGCCGTCCGAGTGCGCCATCGAACCGCCGTAGACGCCGCGGATGAGGTAGGCGAAATGGAAGCCGCCGGTGACGCACAAGGCCAGCACCGCCGGGAGGCGCACCTCGTTCCTGAACCAGGTCAACCACAGGCAGAACGCCCCGATCGAAGCATTCGTCGCCAGCTGCCAGACCTCGTGCAACCGGGCGTGCGCCACCCATTCCGGGTTGAATACGTGCGTGCTGTTGGCGTCCTGGATCGGAACGACCAGGGCGTAAATCAGGATACCGAGGGTGACGAACACTTTCGCGAGCATGCCTTGCTCCTGGTTGGATAAAAACGGGTGTCGGCGCGAGAACTGCTGCGGCTATTTCGCCGCGCTGAGGCTGGCCTGGTCGAAGTCGCGATCATTGAGCCCGGTGCGGAACTTGTACTGCGCAAACACCATCGTGGTGCTCTTGCCGGTCTGGTGATTGACCATTTCGAGCTTCAGCGGCCGCCAGTACTGGCCGAGATACTCCTTGTAGTCGCTGAACACCAGCGTCTTCAGCAGGCTGGTCTTGCGGTCGTAGTACTCGATCTTGCGCTGGCGATATTCAAGCTTGTCGATCCACATGACCTGGCGCGTGTAGCCGGAGTTCTTCTCCAGCGGATAACGCTCGATGACGAAGGCCTCATGACCGTCAAAGGTATCGTCCTTGATGTACTTGTAGGTGAACTTCTCGATTTCCTGAATGCCCAGGTCTTCGAAGGCGAACTCGCTGCCCATGAACGGGCCCGACTTGTTGTTGCCCGCGATGCGCTTGACGCGCTTGATCGACGGCAGGAACAGCCAGTGGTCGTCGTCGACCGCGGCCTTGTGGGCGAAGGTCAGCAGCACCGTGCCCTTCACGTCCCTGGGCCCGTCGAAGATCATCAGGCTCTTGTCGCCGTCATGCGCCTGTTCGAGCGTGCGCACGCGCACGCCGCGCTTGCTTTCCTCGCCCTGCTTGTTGCGCAGGATCATCTGCATCGTCGCCGTGGAGTCCCCCCAGCCGCTGTTGCGCCGGTCCATCTCGGTGGCGATCGACAGCCCCCGCTCTTGCGGCGTTTCCGCCTGGGCACAGAGTGGCAAGAGGATCGCGGCGCACAGCGCCAGGTTACGCAGAGAGCGGTTCATCTTGAATCTCCTGATGTTCAGCAACGGCAGGCGGGGTCTGCTCGCGATCGGCCAGCAGGACGAGCGCAGGGAGCAGCAGTAGGTCGATGGGCAGCGCCACGAGGATCGCGATCGTGGTCAGCAGCGACATCGTCGAGTTCGGCAGGAACGACGACTGGGCCAGTATGAGGAAGCCGGTCGCCAGGATCAGCGTCGTGACGATCATGGCCGAACCGCTCTCGCGCAAGGCGTAGCGTACCGAGTCGTCCGGTCCCAGCCGCATCTGCCGGCGGGCGCGCAAGTACTTGTTGAAGAAGTGCACGGTATTGTCGACGATAATGCCGACGACGATGTTGATCACCACCGCCATCGTGAAAATGATCTCGCCGCTGACCAGCGCCCAGATGCCGAAGGCGACCCCCAGCGGCAGCAGGTTCGGAATCAGGCTGAGCAGGCCGAAGCGCAGGCTGCGCAGGCCCGGCAGCAGCAGCAGGGAGATCGCCGCCAGCGACAGCGGCAGCGAATAGAAATTGGATTTGATGTTGCGCTCGGCGATATGCGCAAACATGACCTGCGGCCCGACGCCATGCGTGAACAGGCCCGGCGCATGCGCGTCGCGCCATTGCTCCGCGGCCAGCGCGATCTGGCGCGTTTCCTTGGACTTCAGCGCCTTGAACACCACGACGAAGCGGGTCGACGACTTGGCTACGTTGACCTGGTTGTTCAGGTCGAGGCCGAACGGCAGCGACATCTCGTACAGCAGCATGTACTGCGACGCCAGCTCCTGGTTGTCCGGCAACCGGTACCAGGCCGGATCGTCGCCGTGCATGTTGCGGTTGAGCTTCTTGTACATATCGGTGATGGTGCCGACGAAGTAGATCTTGTCCTTGTAGGGACCGGTCTTCCACCACTGTTCGAAGGCCTCGACCTTCTTGAGGAACGCGGGGTTGGAGATGCCATTGTCCTCGCCGCTGGTCAGCGAAAACTCGATGGACGTGGTGCCGGTGAGCTGTTGCGCGACGTGATCGTTGTCGCGGCGGAACTCCATGTTTTTGCCGAAGTACTGCGTGAAGTTGTCGTTGGCCTCGTTGAGCGGCACCAGCGCCGTCAGGCCCACGACCACGGCCAGCGTGCCCCACAGCACCAGCCCGCGGTGACGCAGCACCAGGTCGGCGTTGCGATCCATCAGTACCGTGACGAAGCGGCTCTTGCGTTCCTTCGGCACGCGCGCTGGCACGATCGCCAGCAGCGCCGGCAGCAGCGACATCGCCAGCAGCCATGACAGCATGCCGCCGATGGCCGTGATGTTGCCGAGCGCGGTCAGCGGCGGCGAGTCGGTGAAGTTGGTGCCGAGGAAGCAGATCGAGGTCGTGGTGTTGACCAACAGCACCGGGACGAAGTTGACGCGCATCGATTCGACGATCGCCTTGCGTTTCTCCCAGCCCTCGCGCATCAATTCGAACATCGTCAGCGAGATATGCACGCTGTCCGCGACAGCCAGGACCATGATGACCAGCGGCGCCTGCACCACCGGCGGGGTCAGACCGATGCCGAGGTAGCCCGCCAGGCCCATCGCCGACAGCGAGGAAAAGAACACGACCAGCAGCGTACTGAGCGTCGCGCCGCCGGAGCGCAGCATCAGCCACATGATCACGAAGATGGCGACGTACATCGCCGGCATCAGGGTTTTTAGATCGTGCGCGGCCGCCTCGGTGAAGGCGTAGCTCATCGGGTTGGCACCGGTGATGTAGATGGCGCCGATTTCGGGATATTCCTGGAGATAGCGATCGCGCAAGGCGCGCGCCGCGAGCACGGTCGCCGGCAGTTCGCGTCGTGTCTGCTGCTCGACCGGCGGCAGCTGCGAGGTGATGACCACGGCGGTGACGTGGCCGCGCTCGGAGATTAGGCGGCCAACGAGCTGCGGCTCATGCAGCGCGACCTCGCGCAGCTTGGCGATGCGCCCGGCGGTGATCTCGGCATCGTCGGGCAGCAGCGGCGACACGCGCAGATCGTCCCCGTCGGCCTCGGTATGCTGGAAGTTGGTGATCGAATCGACCCGCAGCGAATACGGCAGCTTCCAGCTGTCGGCGGTGAACTTGCGGATCGCGTCGAGGAAGCGCGGTTCGAAGATGTCGCCGCGCTTCGGTTCGAACATCAGCAGCACGTAGTCGTTCTTGGTGTAGACGTTCTGCACTTCGTCGAACGCCTGCAGCTGCGGATTGCCGGGTCCGAAGTACTCGCGGTAGTCGGTCGAGAACCGCAGCTGACGCACGCCCGCCGTCAGCAGCACGACGGCCACGACGCTCAGCGCGATCACCAGCCAGCGCCAGCGGACGACCCACTCGGTGTAGCCAACGACCCTTTGGTCGAACCGTGACATCGTGCTCATGGGACTTTCCTGCGGATCAGTGGGTCGGAGCGGCCGACGCTGGCTGCAAATGCTCGAGGTAGTCGATCAGCCCGCGGAACCCGGCTTCGACGAAGTCACGCGAGCGCGTGGCCTTGGCCAGCCCCGCGCAGCCCTCGATGCTGGCGATGATGAAGGCGGCGACGGCGAGCGGGTCCACATCCTGGCGCACCGTGCCGAGCCGCTGGCCCTGCGCGATGCTGGCGATCAGGCCCTCGCGCCATTCCGCCAGGATGCGGTCGAGCCGCAGACGGAAGCCCTCGTCCACCGGCGACATCTCGTTGACCAGATTGTTGAACGGACAGCCCAGCGTCAGCGAGATCTCGGAACGCTCGCGCCGCAGCCGCTCGCACACCAGGATCGCGCCGTCGATGATGCTGTCGGCCTCGATCGCCGGCTTCCAGCGTTCCTGCACCAGGGGCCGGACCATCTCGTCGACGACGGCGTAGCCCAGCGCCTGCTTGGTGCGGAAGTGATGGTAGAGCGCACCTTTGGTCACGCCGACGGCGGCGATGATGTCGTCCAGGGTCGTCGCCCGAAAGCCGTGGCGATGGATTTCATGGAACGCGGCTTCCAGCAAGGCCTGGCGCGTCACATCCGGCTGCTTCCTCGGCGGGCTCATGTCAGCGGTACTCGAAAACCTTGGGGCACCCGCATCCGGGCATTAGAAGGATTACATACCGACCAGATGGTATGTGTCAAGTGTCGGAAACCCTAATTTTTTGACGAAACTGACCTCAGCGGGTGTGAAGAAACCGTAGCGATATAGGCGGCGCCCGCATCGCGCTGGGCATCGATTGAGGTGTATTCGGCGTCGAGTCCCTCCTCCGTTGATTTCCGGGTATAGACCGCACAGCGCAGACGCTTCGGTAACACAGCGCTCATCGGCGAGCTCCCTTTCGCAACCCGAAGAACGCCGGCCCGCTCCAGCGGGTACCGGTATTTTCGCGGGCGATCATCGACAGGCTCGGATACCGCTTGCCCGCATACTCGAATTCATCGTCGGGCAGGACACGGACCCGATGTTCGATACCCGCGTAGATCCTGATCAGTTCGGCACCGACAATCGGCATCGCCCCGGTCTTCTGGCGCTTTAGCGAGCCGGTCGCGACCAGTTCGTCGATGCGTCGCCGATTGCGTTCGAGCAAGCCACGGTCGGTCTTGGCGAACTCGATCTCCCGCCAGCGATGGACAATCCGCTTCTCGACGAAGCGTCGGTTGGCGACGGGCGGATCGCCGCCGAAGAGTCGATGCCATTCCTTCTTGATGTCCGGCCACGGCCAATCGATCAGGTGCGCGATACGTGCGGCCATCGCTGCGGGCGCGACCGCGGGAGAGGATTTTTGTGTCATGCCTGTGGACTCTGGTGAGCGGGGTTGGCATGTACGCGCTGTTGTCGGCCAAAGCCAAGGTCCCGGTCAACCGGAGAGGGCGGGCGCCCGGCGCCGTCGTGCGCGTCGCCGCCGCGCAGGCGATGCAGGCCCTGGGCCAGGAGCGCAGCAGCCTCCGCACGCCGCTGTGCCGGCGTCATCCGCGCCGGGTCGTAAGTTTGGATGGATGCCACGCTGGCCTTGCCTGATTATCAAACCAGCAGGTAGTGTCCCAAGTCGATCCTGTCGCTGTATCGCAGCGTAGCGTAGTCTGCGCGGCCCAAGCGTCACCGATCGCCGAACCATGCCTGTGGAATCAGATGACCTTCGTGCTACTGCTGTTCGCGCTTGCTGCAATTTGGACTGTTCTCGGCACCTATCGATCACCGACTGCAGAGAGGGCTGCATTTCACAGACGCATCGAGCCTGCAGCGAAATCCGTGTCGACGCATGCCAGCAGCGCCGGTCACTACCGCGCCAAATCCATCGAAGTTCGCGAAGGGCTATTCCGGATTGCGATGGAGGCACCCGATGCCAGTTGTCGCAAGATCGCTGATCGGTTCAACCACGATCACATTGATGTCGGGCTGTCAGTCGGCAAGACCTACGTTGCGGAGTTCCTGCGTGAGTTCAATCAATGGCGAACGAGGCCGAAGCGCCATGCCCACTCCATCGACAATGCGTGCGCTGTGAATCGTGTATGGGCGATCGACATCACCGAGCACCGTATCAAACCACAGACGCCGCAACCGTTGCTGGGCATCCTCGATCATGGCAGCCGGCGGATGCTGACGTTTCATGCGCTGCGCGTTCGTTCGTCCATCACCATCCTTCGATTGCTGCTGGATGCCATCGAGCATTTCGGTCGGCCGAAGGCTATCCGTACCGACAACGAAGCGATCTTCACGTCCTGGGTCTTCGCCTTCGCCCTGCAATGGCTTGGCATCCGCCACCAGCGGACGCTGCCGCATTGCCCATGGATGAACGGCCGGATCGAGCGGGCCTGGTCCACGTTCAAGCAGGTGCTGCGGATTTGCCATATCCCGGACGAAATTTTATTGCAGGCCACGTTGAACCTGCTGCGCGATGCCTACAACCAACGGAGGCCGCATCAATCGCTCAGCGGTTACACGCCCGACGAGGCGTGGCGGATTCTGATCGAGAAGAAACGAAAACCGAAGTCGCGCGCTCACACGCGGCAGCGGTAGCTGGCAGCGACAAGGTGGCGAAAATGATCGGACTGGCACTGTCCGCGATCACGCTCGGGTTCTCTGCCGGAAATGGCGAAAAGATCGCCATTCCTGATCTGCTTCGGCAGCGACTCGATGGCTGCCGGGTTGTCAGAGAGCGTCTTCCGGGGCTGAAATCTGGATTTTTTAGCTGCCATAAGGCTCGGGAAATGCCTTGCGGACAGCGGACAACACACCGGCATGGGACGTACGCGGACGCCAGAAACGAAAAAACCTCGAATTTCTTCGAGGTTTCAATGCCTTATGGGACATTTCCGGACGTTGCCGGATTCTGATTTGGTCGTGCCTGAGCAACCGGCATCCAAACTCGCTCTCGCGTTAAATCGCAGCGTAGCGTACCTCGGCGCGGCTGTCATCCAGCAAAAGCCCCTGTTGCCCCTACCCTACTTCCGGTCGCCCTTCTTCACCCGTGGCGGCGCTGGCGTCGTGCCGAGCGCTGCCCGCTGGTCCTCCCACAACACTGGCGGGTTGATCAGCAGCGCGCTGAGCCGGACCCCATCCGGCAGGGCGTCTTCCAGGATCGCGGCCACGATGTCCGGCGCCAGCAGGGTCAGGTTGAGGTGCTTGGCAAGATAGCTATGGTCGGCGCCGTCGCGCTGTGCGATCTCACGAAGCGACGAGACCTCGCCCGCCTCGATCATCCGCAACCAGCGATGGCCACGGGCCAGCGCAAGTTGCAGCGGCGTAGCGCCGGTTCGAGTCCGTTCGCCGGATTCGCCCCGGGGACCGCCGACGGCGACCACCCGTCGACCGCTCCGCTGCCGCAGGGTGATCGGGACGTTCAGCACGACGCTGCCGTCGCTGGCGACCACCTCGCTGGCCTGCCCCGCCACCGTCAGGGTCGGGCGGTTCATGCGACCGCCTCGGCGACCTGCCGGGCATCCGCGGCGAGGCTGCCGATGCCGCCGGGGCGCAGGCGGAGTTCCAGGTTCGTCGGCGTCACGATGACCCGCTCTACCAGCAGCCGGACCAGCCGCTGCTGCTCGGCGGGAAACAACTGCTCCCATACCCGGTCGACCTGCGTCATCGCGACCGTGACCTGCGCTTCATCCAGCGTGGGGTCGAGGGCGAGCGCCTGCGGGATCATCGCTTCGATCATCTCCGGCGCGCGCAGCAGTTGGCGCAGTTGTCCGACCACCGCAACCTCCAGTTCGGCTGCCGGCAGGCGCGGCAGGCCCGACGTGCCCCGCCCTTCGTGGATGTCGCGCGTGCTCAGGTAGTAGCGGTAGGTGCGCCCGTTGGCCTTGGTCGTGTGCCACGGCGACAGGGCGCGGCCGTCGGGGCCGGTCAACAGGCCCTTCAGCAGGAAATCGACCTTGCCACGCGAAGTCGCGGAACGGACCCGGCCGTTGATCTGCAGCAGCGCATGCGCCTCGTCCCACAGCGCCTCGTCGATGATCGCCGGGTGCGTACTCTCGACGTACTCGCCACGATGCTTGAGTTCGCCCAGATAGGTGCGGCAATGGAGCATGCCGTGGATGGAACTCTTGTCGTGCAGCTTGCCGAGCCGCACCGTACCCGCCTTCGTCGTCCACGTCTTGTTGCACCAGCCGCGCGCCCTCGCCTCCTGCACGACCTTCAGGATCGAGCCCAACTCGACGAAACGACGGAAGATCGTCCGGACCTGTTCGGCCTCCCTCTCATTCACCACCAGCCGTCGATCCACGACGTCATACCCCAGCGGGCAGATCCCGTGCATCCACAGGCCCTTCTTCTTGCTGGCGGCGAACTTGTCGCGGATGCGCTCGGCGGTCAGCTCGCGCTCGAACTGCGCGAACGCGAGGAGGATGTTCAGCATCATCCGTCCCATCGCGTCCGTGGTATTGATCTGCTGTGTGACGGACACGAAGGTCGTGCCGTATTCCTCGAAGACCTTGATCAGCTCAGCGAAGTCGAACAACGATCGCGTCAGGCGATCAATCTTGTAGACCACGACGATGTCGATCTGGCCTGCGCGGATATCGTCCATGAGGCGCTGCAGGGCGGGACGCAGCAGCGTGCCGCCGGAGAAGCCGCCGTCGTCGTAGTCGCCTGCAACCGGGATCCAGCCTTCCATCCGCCGGCTGGCGATGAACGCCGCTCCGGCATCGCGCTGGGCGTCGATCGAGGTGTATTCCGCATCGAGTCCCTCGTCCGTGGACTTGCGGGTGTAGACCGCGCAGCGCAGGCGTTTCGGCAGAACGGCGCTCATCGGCCACCTGCCTTGCGCAATCCGAAGAAGGCTGGCCCACTCCAGCGGGTGCCCGTAATCGCGCGGGCGATCATCGACAGGCTCGGGTACCGCTTGCCGGCGTACTCGAATTCATCGTCTGGCAGGACCCGGACCCGATGTTCGACGCCAGCATAGACGCGGATCAGTTCCGTACCTGCAATCGGCGTCGCTCCTGTCTTCTGTCGCTTCAGCGTGCCGGTCGCGACCAGTTCGTCGATCCGGCGGTTATTACGTTCGAGCAAGCTGCAGTCGGTCTTGGCGAACTCGATCTCCTGCCAGCGATAGGCGATGCGCTTCTCGACAAAGCGTCGATTGGCGATAGGCGGATCGCTGCCGAAGAGGCGATGCCATTCCTTCTTGATATCAGGCCACGACCAATCGGCCAGGTCTGCGATGCGCGCTGCCATCGATGCGGACGCAACTGCGGGAGGGGAGTGTTTCGTCATGCCTGTGGACTCCGGTGAGCGGGGTTGGCATGTACGCGTGGGTGGCCGCCAAAGCCAAGACCAACCGGAGAGGGCACGCCGACGGCTGTCGTGTGCGCGTCGCCGCCGCGCAGGCGGCGCAGGCCCTGGGCCAGCAGTGCGGCGGCCTCCGTGCGCCGCTGTGCCGGCGTCATACGCGCCGGGTCGTGAAGGTTGGAAGGCGTCAAGGGTGTCCCGCTGGAATGTCGAACCAGCGGGCAGTGTCCCAGTATTGTCGTTTTGTTGTATCGCAGAGAAGCGTAATTCTCTCGCTATAGAATCCGGGAAATGAGGTGCTTACTCCGTCGTTGGCGACCGGCGAAACTTCGAAATAATCATGCGGCACGACGCGGGCGCCAGACGGTGTGCGTCTGGTTCAATCGGGCATTGCAGCGCGCCGCAGCGCATCGGCGATCTCCAGCACGAACTCGCAAAGGTAGGCAACGCTGCCATTGGCGCCCGTTTCGATGCTGTTGGCAAGTACGCACCGCACGGCGTGCTCCAAGTCGCTGGCCTCACGAAGCGCAGTAGCGGTTGAAACGCCCGTGCAAACCGACAACAAAGAACGTTGTTCGACCGGGACGTCGCGGAACGGGGTTTCACGAGTAGTCTCGGTCATGTTCAGCTCCCGCGGAGACAGGCAGTCGGGAGGTTTGGCTGATGTCGGGCAGCCTCATAAAGCTCTGATACAGTATTTAAAGCCATGGTCGTTCTCCATAGGAACGGTGGTGGTCAGGGCGACCGGGGTGTTGACGCACCTCGGCCGCCCGCTTCTTACCGGCTTTCGCCAGCGCACCTGTGGCGCATGGGGCCATCTGATACTCATGGCGCCTATGCGTTTGTGAGCCTCCATACAGGCATTGTTTCCATTCAAAGGCAACCGTGCATGGTGCTGCATGGTGTCTATGCTTGCGGGCTCGAATCCTAGTCCCTTTACTTGTTCTTTCTACGGACGTGAAAATGTTCTTTGGCCCCAGCACGTCATGTTGAGTCAGACAGCCCAGTTGCATGAACCTTCAAGACGCCAAATAACATTTTATTAACAACACGCTGCTCCGATCCGCTACCCTTCAGGAATGCCCGTGCTCTCCACACTCCTGCGTGTGATGCTGATTCTGATCCTGATATTGAATGGGGTCGGAGGTGCTTATGCGTCCGCTGGAATGCAGTTGAAGTCCACACAATCGCATTCGCTCACAAGTGCGAACAAGCAGCAGGCCGTTACGCCTCCGTGTCCTGATCATCATGGCGCAATGGCAGTGGAACCTCAGACGACCGAGCGCGAACAGCCTGCAAGCCCGCCTTCATCGGGTGACCAGCACGGCAGCCCCGACTGCTGTGATCCATCGCATTGCAAGTGTCCCTGCATGCATGCCTGTGCCGCCCTGCCTGTCCTGGCGGTCAGAATGCCCGTTCCCCTGGGCAATGATGTCGGTGTGCGTCGCCTCTCCCTTGGGCACCCTGCCCCGGTGCTTCCTCATCTGATCCGACCTCCGATCGGCTAAGCGTCTTCTCGGCGCTTACGGCGCCGGCTGGCGTGCGCGCTCGTCCGCGATCTGCGGTCTGGGCGTTGCACCTCGTCAAGTCCGCGCCCTGCGGACCTATTTGGACGTTCGGAGATTCTCATGTCATTCGATTCAGACGCTGGCTCTGCCGGCGGCCCGCGGCATGTGTCGCGGCGCCGCTTCGTGCAGGGACTGGCCGCCGGCGGCGCGCTCGCCGGCCTGGGCCTTTGGGCCAAACCTTCCTGGGCGTTGAAATCGCCCGGCCAAACCGAAGTGCTGGCCGGCACGGATTTCCGGCTCAGCATCGGCGAAACGCCTGTCAACTTCACTGGACGGACGCGGCCGGCGATCACCGTCAACGGCAGCCTGCCTGCACCGATTCTGCGCTGGCGGGAAGGCACGACTGTCAATCTGCGGGTGGGCAACGCCTTGCCCACCGGATCGATCTACGGCGACATCACTTCGATCCATTGGCACGGGATTCTGCTCCCATCCAACATGGATGGCGCCCCGGGTTTCAGCTTCGACGGCATCCGGCGCGACGAGGCCTATCAATACCGGTTCGATGTTCGTCAGAACGGTACCTACTGGTATCACAGCCACTCTGCGATGCAGGAGCAGGCTGGGCTATACGGAGCGATCATCATCGACGCCGCCGAGCCGGAGCCGTTCGCCTACGACCGCGACTACGTCGTGCTGCTGTCGGACTGGACCGACCTTTCGCCGAAAGCGTTGATGAACCGTCTGAAGAAGATGTCGATGCACGACAACTACTACATGCGCACCGTCGGCGACTTCGTCCGTGATGTGCGTGAGGACGGCCTGAAGGCGACATTGGCCGACCGCCGGATGTGGGGCCAGATGCGGATGACGCCGACAGATCTTTCGGACGTGAACGCCAACACCTATACGTATCTGATGAACGGCACCACGTCGCTCGGCAACTGGACCGCACTGTTCCGCAGCGGCGAAAAGGTGCGTCTGCGGTTCATCAACGGCTCGGCGATGACCTATTTCGACGTGCGCATTCCGGGCTTGAAGATGACGGTGGTTGCCGCCGATGGCCAGTTCGTGCATCCGGTAACGGTGGATGAGTTCCGCATCGCCGTCGCCGAAACCTTCGACGTCATCGTCGAGCCCAGTGGCCAGGACGCATTCACCATTTTCGCCCAGGACATGGGGCGAACCGGCTATATCAGCGGCACGCTGGCGGTGCGTGAAGGTCTGCGCGCTCCGGTACCTGCTGTCGATCCTCGCCCCATCCTCACGCTCGACGACATGGGACACGGTGGGATGGGCGGACACGGCGGACACGACATGGCGAAGATGCCGCCGAGCGACGCTGCTCCCATGGCCGGGATGGACCATAGCCAGCATGGCGCAGCCTCGATGCCGGGCGTGAACCATGGCGCGCAGGGAATGGCTGGCATGCCCGGAATGGACCACGGCGGGGGCATGCAATCGCACCCCGCATCCGAGCAGGGAAATCCGCTTGTGGACATGCAGACCATGTCGCCGACGTCCAAGCTCGACGATCCGGGCATTGGTCTTCGCGACAACGGTCGCAAGGTGCTGACTTACGCAGCGATGCGAACGCTGTTCGAGGATCCCGACGGTCGCGATCCTGGGCGCACGGTGGAGCTGCATCTGACCGGCCACATGGAGAAGTTCGCCTGGTCCTTCAACGGCATTTCGTTCGCGAGCGCGGAGCCGCTGCGCCTGAACTATGGCGAGCGGATGCGGATCGTGCTGGTCAACGACACGATGATGACCCACCCGATCCACCTCCACGGCATGTGGAGCGACATCGAGGACGACGCCGGCGAGTTTCACCTGCGCAAGCACGTCGTCGACATGCCGCCGGGCAGCAAACGCAGCTTCCGCGTCCGCGCCGATGCGCTCGGCCGCTGGCCGTTCCACTGTCACCTGCTTTACCACATGGAGTCCGGAATGATGCGCGAAGTGCGGGTGGAGGAATGACGCCATGAACACCGCCCATCGAAACCATAGAAACGCTGTGCTGGTCGTCGCCATTGGACTGGTGCTGACGGCGACATCCGCCGCAGCCCAGGAGATGGATCACAGTCAGCATCAGATGCCGCCCACGCGCACAGAGCCGGCAAAACCCAAGCCAAAGCCAAAACCCGCGTCGGATCGCAACGGCCAGACGAACGCCGGAACATCGGTATCAAGCGATGACCACGCGAACATGCAACACGATCCAGACGCTCCACCAAACACCGTGCAGGACGCCGACGGTATGCCGGGCATGGACCACGGCGCGATGCAACACGATGCCATGCAGGGCATGGATCACGGTACGGCTCGACCCGAGAACGCATCGCAGGTTCCGCAAAACAACACCAAGCCGATGTCGGGCATGGATCATGGCGCCATGCAAGGCATGGACCACAGCGCCATGGGCGATTCCGACCCACCGCCGACCGAACCGCGGCAGCCGATGCCCCCCTTGACCGATGCCGAACGCGCCGCCGCTTTTCCCGAACTCGCCGGACACGACCACGGGCAAACCATCCATTCGTTCTTCATGCTCGACAAACTCGAAGCATTCGACGCGGACCCCGGGACCGGTTTGACGTGGGAGGGGTTGGGTTGGATCGGTAGCGACACGAACCGTCTCTGGCTGCGAAGCGAAGGGGAGCGCACCGACGGCAATACCGAATCCGCCGACCTCGAAGTGCTTTACGGTCGCAGCATCTCGCCCTGGTGGGACATCGTTGCCGGTGTGCGCCACGATTTCAGACCGGGCGCATCGCAGAGCTTCGCCGCTTTCGGGGTGCAGGGTCTGGCGCCGCAGAAGTTCGAGGTCGAGGCCACGGGTTATGTCGGAGAACGCGGGCAGACGGCCGCGCGCTTCGAGGTCGAATACGAATTGCCGTTTTCCGGCCGTCTGATTCTGCAGCCGATGGTCGAAGCCAATCTGTACGGCAAGACCGACCGGATGCGCGGAATCGGCTCCGGGCTGAGCACTGCGGAAGTCGGGCTCCGCCTCCGCTACGAGTTCACGCGCAAATTCGCACCCTACGTCGGGGTGGTGTACGAGCGCGCCTTCGGCAATACCGCCGATCTGCGCCGGGACGATTTCGAGCGTGTCGACGACACGCGCATCGTCATCGGTCTTCGCACCTGGTTCTGAGGATCATGAGCATGAAAACGAACAAAAGGAAATTTCTTGTCGTCAGCGTCCTGATCGGACTGGCTTTTTTCGGCGGTGCCGCCGCGATGTATGCGGGCGTCTACAACGTAGCCGCAGACGACCCGCACACCCGTCCGGTTTACGCGATGCTCGAAACCGCTCGGGATCGCTCCATTGCCGCACGCGCCGCCAAGCTGCAGGTTCCGGACGGCTTGGACGATCCTGCCCGCATCCGCCAGGGTGCCGGGAACTACAACGCGATGTGTACCGGTTGCCATCTTGCGCCGGGCATGGCGCCGACCGAGCTGAGCAAGGGGCTGTACCCGGCGCCTCCGGATCTCACACGTGAACGGGTGTCCGCTGCCGAGGCCTTCTGGGTCATCAAGCACGGCATCAAGGCCAGCGGCATGCCTGCTTGGGGCAAGAGCATGGGCGACGACTACATCTGGAACATGGCCGCGTTTCTGCAAGAACTGCCAAAGCTCGACGAAGCGCAATACGCCGCCTTGGTCGCGAGCAGCGGCGGACATTCGCACGGCGGCGGCGAAACAGAGCCGCATGGGCATGACGACGGCGAGATGGACGATCACGGCGGTGCCATGCCGTCCGGATCGGCAGCGCATCCGCATCCCCCCGGTACGCCCCCGCACGACGACAGTCCCGCGAGCGGCAGCCACGCCGGGATGGACATGGGAAGCGGTCAAGCCGCCGAAAGCAAGCCGCACGCGCACGGTCCGAACACGCCGGCCGACCATCACGCCCCGAAGCCTTCGGACAAGGCGACATCCGCCAAGACAGCGACAAAGCCCGCCGCGGCCACCGTCGAGCACCGGCATGCCGACGGCACAGTCGAATCCCATCCAGCGCCTGCTTCCAAGCCAGCATCCAACGATGGCCATGACGATCACCAGCATTGACCAAGGAACCCGACCATGAACACCAAAACGATGACCCGCTCCCTGCTGCTCGCTGCTCTCATCGCTCCGTTCTCGTTACAGGCTTTCGCGCAGACCAAACCCGACGCGCACGCACAGCACGCTAAACCTGGCGTGGCCGCATCTGCCATGGATGTCCCGCAAGACGCGCTGCCTGCCGTGGAGATCGTCGATCAGTTCGGCAAGGCGCTCGCGTCCGGCGATCTGAAGACCGTCGGCGACCTGCTCGATCCGGCGGTGCTGATTCTGGAGAGCGGCGGCGCCGAACGCTCGCGCGATGAATACCTGGGCCATCATGCGATCGCCGATGCGGCCTTCCTCAAAGGCGCGCATCAGCAGATCAAACGTCGCATCGCGCGCATCAGCGGAGAAACGACGTGGGTGGGCACCGAAAGCGAACTGCATGCGACCAAGGACGGTAAGGCGACGACGACGCTGAGCACGGAAACGATGGTGCTCAACCGCACTCCGCAGGGATGGCGGATCGTCCACATTCACTGGTCTTCACGAACGAAGCGCTGAGGAAACCACAATGCGCACGCACCGCAACTCTTTCGTCTTGAGTACGTTGGCGGCCAGCCTCGCGCTCAATGCCTGCGCACGGCCACCGGAAACGGTGGCCGTGCCATCCGCCGCTCCGCACGCGCACGAATCCGTGGCCGCTCCCGCAGCGACCGCGATGCCTCGCATCCTCGTCCATAAAAGCGCGTCTTGCGGCTGCTGCGGATCATGGGTCGAACATCTGCGCCGATCCGGTTTTGCCGTCGAAGTCCGGAACGAGGACGACATCGGCCCGGTCAAGGCGCGCGTTGGTGTCCCCTACGGTAAGGGCTCGTGCCATACCGCTGAGGTCGGCGGTTATTTCATCGAAGGGCACGTGCCGGCGGAGGACATCAAGCGGCTGCTGACGGAACGGCCTGCGGCAAAAGGCTTGACGCTTCCGGGCATGCCAGCGGGTTCCCCAGGTATGGAAATGCCGGACGGCCGGATCGACCCCTACACCGTGGAGATGGTGAACCCTGACGGGAGCACGGCCCCTTTTTCCCGGCACGGCAAAACGGGTTCCTGAAGAAGCATCGGGACTTGACTCTGGACCATGGTCAAGGATCGAGACTGGAGTCGGGTCACGAGGAGCATGCGATCATGATGAAAATCGGCGATCTGGCGAAACGCACGGGCGTGGGCATCGACACGGTGCGTTACTACGAGCGCGAAGGGCTGCTGCCGCAGGCGCAGCGGCGGTCGTCCGGCTACCGGATGTACGACGAGGACGACATCCAGCGTCTGCGTTTCATTCGCCGCGCCAAAGCGTTGGGGTTCACGCTGCCGGAAGTTCGCGATCTGCTCGCATTATCGAGCCGCAAGGACGACGACATGGCCGCGATGAAGGCGGCGGCTCGGCAAAAACTGGTCGATGTCGACGCCAAGATTGCCGAATTGACCCGCATCCGCGACGGGCTCGGCGCTTTGATCGACGCCTGCCCCGGTCAAGGCGCCTTGGCCCGCTGCCCAATCCTGAATGCCATCGCAGAGGAACCCGCATGAAACCGCACGATCACACCGACCATCCCGAACATCCATCCGCCACAGCGCACGCATGCTGCGCGAAGCCCCCTCCCACCGCGACGGGCTTGGTCATCGACCCGGTGTGCGGCATGCAGGTCGACCCTGCTGCAACGCCGCATCATGCCGAACTGGAAGGCATGGCATATCACTTCTGCTCGGCCGGTTGCCGCGAGAAGTTTCTGGCCGCTCCGGAAAAGTATCGTTCGCAGACATCGGTTGCGGTCGCGGAGAAATCTCATGCGATCGAGGGTGCGATCTACACCTGTCCGATGCATCCGGAGATTCGCCAGCCCGGGCCTGGCATCTGCCCGATTTGTGGCATGGCGCTGGAACCCGAGATGCCGAGCCTGGAAGAGGACGAGAACCCGGAACTGCGGGATTTCTCGCGCCGGTTCTGGTGGACGCTGCCGCTGACCGTGATCGTGCTGACATTGGCCATGCTCGGTCACCGCATTGAGGCACTGTCGACCGGGACGCGCACGTGGCTGGAGCTCGTTCTCAGCACACCGGTGGTGCTGTGGGCGGGGTGGCCTTTCTTCGCACGCTGCGTGCAGTCGGTCCAAAACCGCAGCCCCAACATGTGGACCTTGATCGGCATCGGTGTGGCCGCGGCTTTCGGCTACAGCGTCGTGGCCACCATCGCCCCCGGCCTCTTTCCCGAATCGTTCCGCGAGCACGGCCGCGTCGGCGTGTATTTCGAGGCCGCGGCGGTCATCGTGTCGTTGACCTTGCTGGGCCAGTTGCTCGAACTGCGGGCGCGATCGAAAACCTCGGCTGCGATCAAGGCTCTCCTGGGCTTGGCGCCGAAAACCGCGCGCCGGGTCCGCGAGGACGGCGCCGAGGAGGACATTCCGCTGGAGCACGTCCATGTCGGCGATCGCCTGCGGGTGCGGCCGGGCGAAAAGGTGCCGGTCGACGGCATGGTGCTGGAGGGGCGCACGAGCATCGACGAGTCGATGCTGACCGGTGAGCCGATTCCGGTGGAAAAGGTGCCGGGCGAGCGCGTCATCGGCGCGACCATCAACGGGACCGGCAGCCTGATCGTTCGCGCCGAGAAGGTCGGATCGGGCACCGTGCTGGCGCAGATCGTGCAACTCGTCGCGCAGGCGCAACGCTCGCGGGCGCCTATGCAGCGAATGGCCGATCGGGTCGCCTATTGGTTCGTCCTTGCAGTGTTCGGCATCGCCCTCGCGACGTTCTTCGGCTGGGGGCTGTTCGGTCCGGAACCGTCGTGGACCTATGCCGTGCTCAACGCGGTCTCGGTATTGATCATCGCCTGCCCATGCGCGCTGGGGTTGGCGACGCCCATGTCGATCATGGTGGCTACTGGCCGCGCCGCCCAGGCGGGCGTGCTGTTCCGCGATGCGCAAGCGATCGAACAACTGCGCACCATCGATACCCTCATCGTCGACAAAACCGGGACACTGACCGAAGGCAAGCCCGCATTCCGCGACACCATTTCGGCCGAGGGCTTCGATTCCGACGAACTGCTGCGTCTCGCCGGGAGTCTGGAACAGGGCAGCGAACATCCCTTGGCGGAGGCGATCCTCGCCGAGGCCAGGCGTCGGGAACTGCCGCTCTCGACCGCTGCGGACTTCGATTCGATCACGGGCCAAGGCGTGCGCGGTCGCATCGACGGGCGGGATGTCGCGCTGGGCAATCAAGCGCTGATGACGTCGATCGGTGCGGACATCGCAGCCGTGCGAAGCAGCGCCGAACATCTGCGCGCACAGGGCGCCAGCGTGATGTATCTCGCGGTCGACGGGCGATTGGCGGGCGCGATCGCCGTGGCCGACTCGATCAAGCCGACAACGCTCGCCGCACTGAATGCCTTGCGCGCCGACGGCCTGCGCCTGGTGATGGCGTCTGGCGATGCGCAGGCCACGGCAGAGGCCGTCGGGCGCGAACTCGGTATCGAGGACGTCCGCGGCGGTG
This sequence comes from uncultured Thermomonas sp., assembly GCA_966203835.1. GTDB lineage: Bacteria > Pseudomonadota > Gammaproteobacteria > Xanthomonadales > Xanthomonadaceae > Lysobacter_I. The sequence continues at coordinate 26,484 of CBIHKW010000014.1, read as the reverse complement.
TGCGCCCGCAGGACAAGGCCGAACTGGTGCAGCAACTGCGCGCCCAAGGTCGTCGCGTGGCGATGGCGGGCGACGGCATCAACGACGCTCCGGCGCTCGCGGCGGCCGATGTCGGCATCGCGATGGGTACAGGTACCGATGTGGCGATGTCCAGCGCGCAGATCACGCTTGTGAAAGGCGACCTGCGTCGGATCGTTCAGGCACGAGCGATTTCCAACTCGACTGTGGCCAACATGAAACAGAACCTTGCCTTCGCCTTCATCTACAACGCCATCGGCGTTCCGATCGCCGCGGGCGTGCTTTATCCGATCTTCGGCCTGCTGCTCAGTCCCATGATCGCCGCGCTCGCCATGAGCCTGAGTTCGGTCTCCGTGGTCGCCAATGCGCTGCGATTGGCGCGAACGGCGGTGCCCGACCTTCACCCATCCGACGTCCGCCATGCCGAGCCGGTGCGCGGCGCGTCCGGGCATTGACGGCTCATTATCCTTATAGGAGATCCCCCATGAAACATCTTGCAACAGCCTCCCTGCTCGCGCTTTCCCTGTTCGCAGCTACGGCCTCGGCCGCCGGCCCGAGCACGCCGCCTTCGACCCCAAAACCCACCACCGGTCACATGGACCACGGCAAGATGGATGGCCACCATGACAAGCCGGATGACAAAGTCGGCGAGTTCGCAACGCTGGATGCCAACAAGGACGGCAAGCTGTCCAAGGCGGAACTGTCCAAGCACAAGCTCGGACCGCATTTCGGCATGCTCGACGCCGACAAGAATGGCACCTTGAGCCCGACCGAGTTCGCAGCTGGCAAGGCGATGTGACTCTCGGTTGCGAAGGGGCGCTGTATGCGCTCCTTCGCTCTCGTGATCTGATTTTCAAGGAGGTCTGAAATGTCCAAGCATTCGCATTCCATGCATAGCGGCGGTCACTACGGACGCCTGCTGGCCATGATGGCTCTTTCGTTCCTGGCGATGTATGCGTTGATGTACGCGATGGTCGATCGTTGGGCCAACGTCTACGGCAACATCAACCAGTTCTACATGGCTGGCCTGATGGCAGCGCCCATGCTGGTCATCGAGCTTCTGCTGATGGCGAAGATGTATCCGAATCGCAGATGGAACCTGCTGCTCGCGATCGGCGCCTTGATCTTCATGGCGGCCTGCTGGTTCGGAATTCGGGAGCAAGCGGCGGTGAACGACCGGCAATTCATCCGTTCCATGATCCCGCATCATGCCGGCGCGGTCTTGATGTGCGAGCAGAACCGCCTGAGCGATCCGGCATTGCAGCGCCTGTGCGACGACATCGTCCAATCTCAGCGCTCCGAAATAGCGCAAATGAAGGAACTTCTCGAGAAAGCGCCCTGAATGATCCGCAACAGTTTCGCTAAGGCGTCAAGGAAAGCACGGGTCGCTTCCGAAGTGCGTTATGCGCTCGATGCGCCTGCAGTTGCGGGACGGCCTGGCCTTTCTCCGCACAATTCCGCCATTGCGGCGCAAATGCTCGCCTGGTGCCGCCTCATACGATCTCCAACTTCTCAAGGGAACACGGTCATGCTGAAAGAATTTCTGCTGGTAACTGCGCTGTTCGCCATGCCTGCTATGGCGATCGGCGAAGTCGGCGACGACGCTGCCGTCAAGGTTGTTTTGGAAAGCTATAAGCAGGCGCTGGAACGGCGCGACCTGTCCGGCGTTGAGCGGCTGTTCGCGTCCGACAACGAAGTAGTCGAATCCGGCAAGGTCGAAGGCAGCTACGCGGACTACCGGGATCACCATATCGGTCCCGAGCTCGGACATTTCGAGTCCTTCTCGTTTTCCGACTACCGCGTTGCGGTTCGCATCGAGGGAGGGATAGCGCTGGCCACCGAGACGTATCGCTACACGATTCGCCTGAAAGGCAAGCCCGACGTCATCGAAAGACAGGGGGTGGCGACGAGCGTGCTGAAGAAGACCGATGGCGACTGGCGCATCGTTTCGATGCACAGTTCGTCGCGCACCCCAAAACCGAAACCGCCGGTGACGCCATGAGCATGTCTTCAGAATCGATAGTGGCGATTCTCCTGATATCATCCGCCCAGGCTGGTTGCACCCCGAATCGCCCGGAATCGAATGGGTCCGGTGAAGATGCGTCGATCACGGGATGGTATATCGAGCATGCTGGGCAGGCCACGCTGCAGAGGTGTGGGCGAAACGAAACTCTGCGGATATCAGGACCGTCAAAACTGAGGGAAAAGGCGGGCGCTTTCGGACTGATCGAAGGCAATCCGGTCTATGTCCGCGTCAAAGGCGAAATTTCCGGTGCTACCCTTTCCATCAGCGATGTCGAGCAGTTCGGCTCGCCCGAGCCTGTTATGGACTGCGCGATGACAGGCGTGGTCATTCTCGACGGCAAATGAGATGGAGGCACCATGGAAGGGAACGCAATTGGATCATTGATCAAACTTTGGCGCGACGATCCAAGCGGCACCTATCGCAGTTGGTTTCTCTGGGAGGAACGGCTGAAGAATTTCCGATCGATCCGTCGGGGACTGCAGCTTGTCGTGCAGGAGATCGAGGAGGGTCGCTTCGGGAACCTGTATCGAGGATCGTCCCTTGAAACCGTCGTGGCGGCGGTTGCCGAACAGCGCCAGATTTTCCGGGGCGCGGACCATGCCTTTCTATGGAAGCCTAAGCTGCGCATTCCCGACATTTACGAGAATCTGGAGAACCAGCGCGCATTCGCGCGTTTCTTGCATGACTGTGCCTGCTGCAACCAGGAAGCCGATGTGTTGCGCGCGATTCGGCAGTTGGATTCCAGTCGGATCAAGGGGCTCGGGCCGGCCGCCGCGAACCTGCTCTACTTCCTTCATCCGACTATCGTTCCGCCTTTCAATACCGCCATCGTGAAGGGCTACAACATGCTGACGGGCGCCAAGGTCAAACTTGGGAAGTGGGACGAGTATCTCGCGATGCGTGCAGGCATGCTGACGCTCAACCAGGAGCATCGCGCACTGCTGTCGAACGACATGGGCGCGATCGCAGGTTTCCTATACGACTTGGGAAACGGACGTTATCCGGTTCCCGACATGGCGAATACCGACGATGGCAAGGCACGTTGGGAGGAGCAGTTGTCCACGATTCGCAATCTCGGCGCCTCGGAAGCTCGCGCGATGCAGCAACGTGCAGACAACGATCATACCCATACCGAAGTCCAGGGATGGCTGAGAGATCTGGGGCAAGCGCTGGGTTACGGCATCTGGATCGCAAGCAACGATCGCAGTCGGGAGTATGCCGGCGGCAGGCTCTGCGACGGGTGCCTGACGGAGTTGCCGTCGTCGATCACGGAGCATGCTGCGGAAGCGGTCCGTCTGATCGACGTCATGTGGGTGGATACCGTGAGCGGGAGAATCGCAGCGGCCTTCGAGGTCGAGCACAGCACCAGCATTTACTCTGGGATTGTTCGAATGCTCGATCTCGCTCTCGGCGTTCCGGAGCATACCGCTGGACTCTACGTGCTCGTCGCTCCGGATGCGCGCGAAGCCGAGGTGCGTTCACAGTTCTCCCGTCCGGCCTTCCTCAGAGTCGCCGAGTTGAATCTGCGTTACCTGCCCTACGGCCAACTGAAGTACCACCGTGAGGCCATCGCCCGGTTCGGGACGGGGCTGAAAGGGATCGAATCGATCGCTCACAAACTATCGCGTTGATAGATTGCACTAGTGCCGGAACCCGGTTGAGCATTGAGTGCGGGATTTCCCTCAGAACAACGCCGGGCGAAAAACGCCCGGCGTTGGTGACAATGCCATGCGGGAGAGTGCATGGCCATGTCGGGGGCAACGTTGAACCACCAGCTCAGTCGCCGAGCAGTTCCGTGTGCTCATGGCCCGGCGCAAGGATCACCTTGTGAATCCAGACACCTCCGCGGCCGTCCGGAGCGACCCAGGTTTCGTCGAACACGCCGAAGCTGATGCGCATGCCGAGCGGCTTGCCGCCGGCCATCGTCAACTGCTGGGGGCTGACCGCGGTGGACGCGAGACTGGTCGTGCTGGCGTAGCTGTCGGTGTGCCCGTAGATCGTGACCAACTGCGCGTAGTCGTGGGAATTCGGCGAGACGCTTGATGCCGATTGCGAGTAATCCATGCAGGTCGACTGTGAGGTTCCGTTCGTGCTGGTGTGATTCAGTCCGAGCAGATGACCGAGCTCCTGACACATCACGTGCCACCGCTGATTCTGGCTCGCGAAGGAGGAAGCATAGCTGTCGTTCATCTTGGACGTGCCGGTGGAGATGTGACCACGACTGTCGAGATTGATCGATGCGAGACCAAGCCAGCCATTCTGGCCGTAAGTGTAATTGCAGGAACGGATCTTTCCGGCAGGCGCGGGGCAGCTGCTGCGCGTGGCGGTCGAAGAATCCGAACTGCTCACGACCATGTCGAGCTTCGTGGATTGCGACCACTGCGAGAGCGCACGCGAAAGCTCATCGTCCCAGTCCGTGGTGTTGCTGTCGATCACCCTCAGGGTGAAGGAGCTGCCGGTGCGTGCCCAGTGGTAGTTGCTCCAACTGTGGCTTGCATACGCCGCGAACGAGGTCGTGGCGACCGCTGCAGCAATAATTCCGTTGCGCAAGATGCTTCGAGCTTTCATCGTGGTTCTTCTCCGTAATTTGTTGGATGATGTGTAATGAAAGTGATGCGGGAATGTTTGGCGATACTGTCCGTCGTGTATGGGCAGCGCGCCAAATCTAAGTTCATTCGCAGTTAATACAAGTCGCAACGCAGCAAAAGTATTGAGTCTATAGCGCGGCCTAGACTCTAGAGTTCGCCTTGCGAAAACTGATGTGGCTTGGTTAGGCGCCTGCGATGATTGGCGCGTTTGCGATTCACTGACCCTTCTCCCGAGAGTCAAGGCTGACACTTGAAGCAGCGCGGCGGCAGGCTTTAGACGTTCGCCAGCAGATATACCCTTCGAGGATGGTCCAAATACAGGACTATTCATATCAATCGAGCGCAGACCAGAGGTGCGGCATCGCGCTTGACCAAAATCAATGTGTTTCGTTTGAAGATGTACTAGACTCGCAACTATGGTGATTTCCTGCCGCCCTGGCCAGAGCGTCACGCCGAATGACTGCATGCCATTTCGGTCGAAGGGGGGCGGATGACAAAAGCACTGCTAGGAATGCGCACAAATCGCCATCGCATCCGCATGGCGTGCCTTGCTTTCTGTGCATTGCTACTGCAACAGATCGCTTTGCTCGCTTACGCCTGTCCTGCCGTCTTTCCCGCTCCCGCATCTGAGACGCCCATGGTCGGCTGCGAAGACATGCAGATGCCAGACCCGGAAGCCCCGGTGCTGTGCCAGCAGCACTGCCAGCGCGATCAGTTGACCAGTCCAGACCTCAAATCCCCCCAGGTGCCGCCGCTGGCCCTGCCGCCGCCGCATTTCGCCCTGACCGAAGCCCTGCTGCCCCCGGTTCGGTCGCAGCATTACAAAGACGTTCCCCTTTACCGGTCCGATCCTCCACCGGCGCAGCGCTTCTGTAGCCTGCAGATCTAGACCCAGACTACGACCTGTCCCGCGCTGCCGCTTGCCGGCGGCGCGTATGTCGTTACCTGTCTGGAGGTCTTATGTCCATGTTTTCAAGTCTGCGCTTGATGCGTAGCACACGCCGTTGGCCCGCATGGCTGATGGTGCTTGGCTTTCTTTCCGTTTCGCCTGGGATCGTTGCTGCCGAGGTGTCGTTCGATGACGCCCTGCGACTGGCGGTCGAGCGCGCGCCCCTGCTTCGTGCCCGTCAGTCGCAGGAGACGGCGGCCCGAGAAGAGTCCGCCCGCGCGGCGGCCTTGCCCGATCCCACGTTGACGTTTGGCCTGAGCAACTGGCCGGTCACTGGTTCCGATGCGTTCGACCTGCGGGCCGACGACATGACCATGCAGCAGATCGGTGTGATGCAGACGTTTCCCGCGCGCGCGAAACGGCAAGCGCGCCAATCGGTTGCGAATCGCACGGTCGAACTGGCGCAGGCACAGTCGAACGCCGAGCGGTTGGCGGTTCGCCAATCGGCCGCGCTGGCATGGCTCGATCAATGGGCGGCCCAGCGCGAGGTCGTTGCGCTGCAGGGACTTCGGGAGCCGGCCACGCTCGCTGCCAGAACCGCGAAGGCGCGACTGGCGGGCGGGACGGGGAGCGCGACCGACGCGTTGGCGGCGCAAGCGGCGACGCTGGAGTTGGAGCGCCGACTCGATGCCGCCGAAGCCGGATTGCACGCTTCGCGCGCCGGCTTGGCGCGCTGGCTTGGATCGGGTGCGGATGTGCGGGTGTTCGGCGATCCACCGGATGTCCGTGTGCTGCCGATCGATCCCGCCGCGATACTCGCTTCGATTGATCGCCAGGGCCCGCTGCTGGCCTGGCAGGCACGGGAAGCGATGGCCGATAGCGCCATCGATGCCGCCATCGCCGAGAAGCGTCCCGACTGGAGCCTCGGCACGACCTACGGGCGTCGCGAACGGATGCCCAGCGGCGGACAGCGCAGCGACATGCTGATGGTCGAGGTTTCCATCGATCTCCCCCTGTTCGCGCGGGATCGGCAGGACCGGGGCGTCGCCGCGCGTCGGGCCGAACGGGAGGCCGTTGCGGCCGAGCATGAAGATGCGCGCCGGGCGCAGACCGAGGCGGTCCGTCGCGCATTGGCCCAGTGGCAGGGGCTGCAACGTCAGGTCGCTCGCCTGGAGACCGACACCCTGCCGCTCGCGCGCGACCGCAGCCGAACGGCGCTGGCGGCTTACGCCGGGGGCGGCGATCTGCAGCCGTGGCTGGACGCGCGCCGCGACGAACTCGAATCGCACCTGGAACACGCCCGACGCCTGGGCGAACTCGGCCGCGCCTGGGCGGCGCTGGCCTATCTGCTGCCCGATGAGGAGACCCGGCCATGACCCGCACCACAATCCGATTGACGCTGCTCGTGTGCGGCATCGTGCTCTTCGCTGTTGGGCTGGCCGGCGGCACCTGGTGGGCGCGACGAAGCGCAGGCCACGGAGCTGACATGGCGGACACCCCGACAGCGGCCACGCCGGAACGGAAGGCCCTGTACTGGTACGACCCAATGGTGCCGGATCAGCACTTCGACAAACCGGGCAAGTCGCCGTTCATGGACATGGCACTGGTCCCGAAATATGCCGATGAGACGCTCGACGGCGGCGTGCGCATCGATCCGGGCCTGCAGCAGAACGTGGGCATCCGCACCGCGCAGGTCGAAACAGGTCGTTTGGCGGCGGGCGTCCGCGTGCCAGGCACATTGACTTGGGATCTGCGCTTGGAGTCGGTGGTAAGCGCCCGTGTCGAAGGCGTCGTCACCCGTGTGCAGGTCAAGGCACCTTACACGCCGGTGCGCCGCGGTCAGCCGCTGGTGTCGTTACTGGCGCCGGGCTGGCGCAGCGCGATCGCCGAAGCGGAGGCGCTGCAGCACGCGCAGTCCGTCTCCGCGCGGGAACTGCGGTCGGCCGCTCAGCAACGGTTGCGCGTGCTCGGTGTTCCGCCAGGCGGCGTCGCGCGCGACGGTAGCGTGACGCTGGGCGCGACGGACGATGGCATCGTGACCGAGGTGCTGGTCCGCGAAGGCCAGACTGTCGTGCCGGGGACGCCATTGTTTCGTATCAACGGCACCGCCACGGTGTGGCTGGAGGCGGCGATCCCGCAGGCCAGTGCGCTGCGGATGCTCCCAGGCACACCCGTCGAAGCCACGATCAACGCGGTGCCGGGCCAGACGTTCATGGGCGAGGTCGAGACGCTGTTGCCCGTGGTCGATGCCGTCAGCAGGACGCAACCTGCGCGCATCGTGTTGCGCAATCCCGACGGCGTTCTCGCGCCGGGGATGTTCGCCGACGTGGTGCTGCAAGCGGATGCTGGTGCGCCGGTGCCGTTGATCCCGAACGAGGCGTTGATCGCGACCGGCGACGACAGCCGGGTGATCGTGCAGACGGCGACGGGCGGGTTCCGCCCGGTCCGCGTGCGCACCGGCCGCAGCGGCGGTGGGCGCACCGAGGTCCTCGCCGGGCTGGATGGCGGCGAACGCGTGGTCGTCTCCGGCCAGTTTCTGATCGACTCCGAGGCCAGCCTGTCCGGCGCGTTGGCGCGCATGGGTGAGGCGCCGGCACCACCTGCCCAAGCCGCGATGCCGAAGAGGGAAACCGCCGTGCAGGCATCCCCGCATCCGCAAGCCACGTCCGAACCGATGTCGGACATGCGCACCAAGCCAGATGCGCGCTCAACGATGCCGAAACCCCGCCACGCGCAGCCCACAGCGAACAAGCCGCCAGCACGCACATGCCCGGTGGCGTACTGGTACGACCCGATGGTGCCGGAGCAGAAGTTCGACAAGCCGGGCAAGTCGCCCTTCATGGACATGCAACTGGTCCCTAAATTCGCGCCCGGAGCGGCGACGGACTGCACCATCCGCGACGTGAAGGCGGATGGCGGGGAGGTGCAGCCATGATCGCCCGCCTCATTCAAGCCTGTATCGCCAACCGCGTGCTGGTGCTCATCGCGGCCGCGCTGCTTGCCGTCGCTGGCGTGTGGTCCGTCAGTCGGACGCCGCTGGACGCACTGCCGGACCTGTCCGATACGCAGGTGATCATTCGCACCCAATGGCCTGGACAGACGCCGCGCATCGTCGAGGATCAGGTGACCTATCCGCTCGCCACGACCATGCTGTCCGTGCCTGGCGTGAAGGCAGTGCGGGGGTTTTCGTTCTTCGGCGATTCCTTCGTCTACATCCTGTTCGACGATGACACCGATCTGTATTGGGCGCGTTCGCGGGTGCTGGAATATCTGAGTCAGGTCCGCGAGCGGTTGCCGCAAGGTGTCAACCCGGCACTGGGGCCGGACGCGACTGGCCTGGGCTGGATTTACCAGTACGCACTCGTCGATCGTACCGGGCAACACGATGTCGGCGAACTGCGCGCGCTGCAGGACTGGTTCCTGCGCTACGAGCTGAAAACCATTCCCGATGTCGCCGAAGTCGCCAGCGTTGGCGGTGCAGTGCGCGCCTGGCAGATCGTGCCGGACCCGCAGGCGCTCGCCGCCCAGGGCCTCTCCGTCGCACAACTGATCGATGCCGTCCGTGCCGCCAACGGCGCCACCGGCGGCTCGGTGATCGAACAGGGCGAAGCCGAACTGATGGTGCGCAGCGAAGGCTATCTGCGCAGTGCGGAGGATTTCGAGCGGGTGCCGGTCGCATCGGCTGATGGCGTGCCGGTGCTGCTGGGCGAAGTCGCGACCATCTCGCGTGGACCCACCTTCCGTCGTGGTATCGCCGAACTCGACGGCGAAGGGGAAGTGGCCGGCGGTGTGATCGTGCTGCGCACCGGCAAGGATGCGCTCAGCGCCATCGAGAACGTCAAGGCGCGACTGAAGGAACTGCAGGCCAGCTTGCCGGAAGGCGTGGAAATCGTGCCGGTCTACGACCGTTCCGAACTGATCCACGACGCCGTACGCAATCTCACGCACAAGCTCGGCGAGGAATTCCTGGTCGTGGCCCTGGTGTGCGCGCTGTTCCTGTGGCACCTGCGTTCGGCGCTGGTGGCGGTGATCACCCTGCCGCTCGGCGTGCTGGCTGCCTTCGTCGTGATGCACGCGCAGGGCATCACCGCTAACCTGCTGTCGCTGGGCGGCATCGCCATCGCCATCGGCGCGATGGTGGATGCGGCGATCGTCATGATCGAGAACGCGCACAAGCATCTGGAGCACTGGCGCGAGGCGCATGGTCGCGAGCCGGAGGGTGAGGCCCGATGGCAGTTGATGGCACAGGCCGCCGCCGAGGTCGGCCCGGCGCTGTTCGCCAGCCTGCTGGTGATCACCCTGTCGTTCGTGCCGGTGTTCGCGTTGCAGGCGCAGGAGGGGCGGCTGTTCTCGCCGCTGGCTTACACCAAGACCTACGCGATGGCGGCGGCAGCCGGTTTGTCGATCACGCTGATTCCGGTGCTGATGGGCTACCTGATCCGGGGACGCATCCGGCCCGAACGCGACAATCCGATCAATCGCGTGCTGATCGCCGGGTATCAGCCGGTGCTGGATGCGGTGCTGCGGTATCCGCGCCTCACTCTGGCATCAAGCGGCGTGCTGCTCGCGCTGACCGTCATTCCTTACGTCCGCATCGGCAGCGAATTCATGCCGCCCATGGAAGAAGGCTCGCTGCTGTACATGCCCACGGCGCTGCCGGGCCTCTCGGCGGACAAGGCACGACAACTGCTGCAACTCAGTAACCGGATGATCAAGACCGTCCCCGAGGTGGCGCACGTCTTCGGCAAGGCGGGCCGTGCCGAGACCGCGACCGACCCGGCACCGGTCGAGATGTTCGAGACGACCGTAACTTTCAAGCCACGCGACCAGTGGCGCGCGGGCATGACCCCGGAAAAGCTGCGCGCCGAACTGGACGCCGCGGTGAAGGTGCCCGGGCTCACGAACCTGTGGGTGCCGCCGATCCGCAACCGCATCGACATGCTCGCCACCGGCATCAAGAGCCCGATCGGCATCAAGGTGACGGGGCCGCAGATCGAGGGCATCGCGCAATTGAGCACCGAGGTCGAACGTGTCGCCAAAACCGTGCCCGGCGTGAATTCCGCGCTGGCCGAACGCGTCGCGAGCGGACGCTACGTGGATATGCGGATTCGTCCGGAGGCCGCTGCCCGTTATGGGCTGAATCAAGCCGAGCTGCAAATGTTGATCGCGACCGTGGTCGGTGTCGATCCCATCGGCGAAACCATCGAGGGCCGCGAACGCTATCCCATCGTCCTGCGCTACCCGCGCGGACAACGCGACTCGTTGTCCGCGCTGATGCAACTGCCTGTGGTCGCTCCGGGCGGGGCGCAATTGACCCTGGGGCAAGTGGCGGATATCTCGCTCAGCCCGGGGCCGCCGATGCTCAGAAGCGATGACGGCCGTCTGGTCGGCTACGTCTACGTCGATGTGGCGGGTCGCGATCTGGGCTCGGTCGTCGAAGATCTGCAGCGCGCGGTGGCCTCGCAAGTGAAACTGCCTCCTGGCTACGGGATCGCCTGGTCCGGGCAATACGAGCATCTCCAGCGCGCGCTGGCCCGGCTGCAATGGGTCATTCCGGCAGCGCTGGCGATCATCTTCCTGGTGATCTGGCTGGTATTCCGCCGTTTTGGCGAGGTCGCCATCATTCTGCTCAGCCTGCCGCTGGCGCTGGTCGGCGGGCTCTGGCTGATCTGGACACTGGGCCATGCGGTGTCGATCGCGACGATGATCGGCTTCATCGCGCTCGGCGGCGTCGCCGCCGAGTTCGGCGTGATCATGCTGCTCTACCTGCGACAGGCCTGGGAACGCCGTCTGGCGGCGGGCGAGCCGGCGACCGTCGCGACGCTGGAGGCCGCGATCCGCGAAGGCGCGGTGCTGCGCGTGCGCCCCAAGGCGATGACCGTGGCCGTGATCCTCGCCGGCCTGTTCCCATTGTTCATTGGTTCCGGTGCCGGCTCGGAAGTGATGCAGCGCATCGCCGCGCCGATGCTCGGCGGCATGGTCACCGCGCCGTTGCTGTCCATGCTGGTGATTCCCGCGGCGTATCGCTTGCTGCGCGGGCGAGACTTATCCCGTACTTCGCCCACCGCATCGCCGGCGGGAACCGCGACGTGAGCGGCGCGTTGGTCCGCTCACCTCAACACCACACAACACAGGAGGCCAATCATGAAACGCATCTCCCTCATTGTGGCCTTGGCGACCCTGATCGGGACGCTGAGCGTTTCCGGCACGCTGTCGGCAAGGGAACGCCTCGGCCATGTCACCGAAGCGTCTGGCGACACCTTGCAACTGTGCTTCGATTCACAGGCCGCACAGCCGGCGGCTGGCGAAGCAGTGCGCATTGTCCACCGCATGCACTCGGGCAGCCAAAAATCCGGCCCGATGTTCCGCAGGCGCACCGTCGGTGTGGCGCGGATTGGCGACGATCGATCCGGCCCCTGCGTCGCGGCCACGCTGATCAAAGGAAAAGCGCGTCGTCAGGACGAAGTTCGCAAGTGAAATCGCCGTCTGCCGATGGCGGCAGCGCGGAAGGCGCTGTCGTCATTCCCGTTGTCTCTACTTCAACCCACTCAAGGAAACCCACATGAAACCGACATTCATTCCCTGCGTTCTTGCCGCGCTGCTGCTGGCGGCCTGTTCGCAAACACCAGGCAACGAGGCCGCTGCCGCCAAGGACGCGACCACCGCCAGCGAAATGGCGATGCCTGCTGCCGAACACGCGGCGATGGCAGCACCGCCAAAAACCGCGCCGGATGCGATGGCACAAACAGTCAAGGTCGCGTCCGCAACCGGCATGGTCGAATCCGTCGATGCCGCTGCCGGCAAGATCGTCATCGCACATGGTCCCGTGGATGCGCTGCAGTGGCCTGCGATGACGATGGGCTTCAAGGCCGCGCCCGAGCAGATCGCTGCCGTGAAAGTCGGCCAGAAGGTACGTTTCGAGTTCCAAGCGCAGGGCATGGACGCCACGATCGCGAAAATCGAACCGGCTGAATGAGGGAAGCGCAGCGTGTGGTACTCCTTGGTGCCATGCGCTGCTTTTACAATAAGGAGTGACGACACGCAGGTTGCAATCGTCGTGAGGTGATGCGAGTTCAGCCCGCACTACCGCAGCAGGGACTGTGCTGCTGGATGGGCGGACACGGCACCGTGCCGTAGGAGCAGAACACGCAGCAATCACCCGACTTGGGGCGCAGAAGGGTGTGGCAGGCCAGACATTCGTAGAAGAACTGGCAAGCCATCGTCGGCATTGTCTCGGTCGCCTGGTGTCCGCAGAACGGGCACGTGAGCGTGCTTTGCAACTGCACCTCAGCCACCGTTCTTGCTCGTTACCGCGGTCGCGGGAAACCCGGCGTCGGTAATGGCCTTCGCGATGGCCGCCGGATTGGTGCGTTCGGAATCAAAGCTGACGGTCACGGTGGCCCTGCGAGAGTCGACACGCTTGGCGGTGATGCCGGGCACCTTGTCCAACGCTTTTGCGATGGCGATGCTGCACGCCGGACAGGTCAGGTTCTCCACCTGGAGTACGAGTTGCTTGGGAGTGGCCGCTAAAGCGAATTCCATACACGTCGTCAGCAGAAACCCGAGAAGGATCTTGTGCATATTGAACCCCTACAGTAACCAGCCAATGTAATACGGAAAAAGCAGCAGAAGGACGATCAGGGCAGTAGCGATCCACAGCCAATAACGGCGACGCCGCAGCCGGGCCGGACTGGCGCAAGCACCGTCGACGAGACAGCGTGAAGTCGGGCCGTAGAGCAGCCAGAATGACCAACCCAAGCATGCCAATGTGGCTGCGCTGAACCAGGGACGCCATGCGTCCAAGGCAGTGAGGTTGGCGATCCAAGCACCGCTTACCCCCATCAAAACCAGCAGCAGGGGCACGACGCAGCATACGGACGCACCGATGGCGGCTGCGGCGGCGCCCAGAAGGGCAACGAGCGAGGTGCGGGAGGCGGGCTGGATCATCTGGGTATGGTACTCTCCGTACCAAAGTACGGAGTCAAGCGATGACTGCCAACGCAATGACAATCAGTCGGCTGGCCGCCGCGGCAGGCGTGCATGTCGAGACCGTTCGCTATTACCAGCGGCGGGGGCTTCTGCGCGAGCCGTCACGCGCACCGGGGAGCGTGCGTCGTTACGGGATTGATGATGTTAGCCGATTGCAGTTCATCCGCCGAGCCCAGGCGATGGGATTCAGTCTCGACGAGATTACAGGGCTGCTGGAGGTCAAAGGCCAGCATGCGTGTGAACAGACGCGGCTGCTGACCGAACGAAAGCTGATCGAAGTGCGGCAGCGGCTTCAGGATCTCAGGCGACTAGAAGTCGAACTGGAGAAGCTGGTGGAGCAGTGCCACCATGTTGCGAAGGGGGCTGCCTGCCCAACGCTGGATTTACTCGCACATGCGAGTGATCTGTCATCAGAATCGAGGGCCTGACGATCTGAAGCAGGTCTGCGTGTGTAGGTCTGTTCGTCACCGCCCGCGCGCTGCGCGCTTGGGGGGCGGGCTGATCGAACAGGTCGACCATCCTCCTGAGCCGGTCCTTTTCGGTTTTGCTCATCTGGGTGTACTTGCGGAAAAACTTCAGGTCTTAGGGTGAGGCTTTCACTGGCGGGGTTCACCCAGGAGGATGCCGATGCGTGCCTGCGCGATGAAGCGGTAGGGATCCTCGTTGTGCTCGAAGGCATGCGGCGTCATGTCGGTCACCACACGATGCTGGTGGGGTTGGCGGCGATGCGCGCGAGCAGGTCGACCAGCGGCTCGGCCTGCGCGCCCTCCGCGATGGGTGTGAGCAGGGTGCTGCCGGTGTCGATCAGTTCGATGCGGATGACGTCTATGCCGTTGCTGGCATAGGCGACGTGCTTGCGGCCGTCGATCCGGCGCATGAGCGCGTGCGGCGTGCGTGCGCGCAGGACTTCGCGGCGCCATGCGTGCCGACCGCGCTTGCCGGGGACGCGCACCAGCAGGGAGGCGAGGAAGAATTCCTTGACGCGCTTGGGCTTGCGGGAGGGGCTGGTTTTCATGCGGGTCGATGTCCGTGTCGGGGTGGGCATGAACGCGCTGTGCCCGAGGGAAGCCAAGCCCATCGGGCCGGTGTCCGATGTCCTTGTTCAGCCGTCAGAGGCGTTGGCCTTCGCGCCCTTGCGGCCTTGCTCGATGCCGGCGCGGTAGGCCGCTTCCAGCGCATCCCGCAGTTCAAGCACTGAGACTTCATGAAAGTCCAGACTGTCGCGACGGCGGGATTCCAGCGTTTCGATCCGCAGGTGCTGCTGTGCGATGCGGGTCAGGCGTGTGTCGAGGTGTTTCATGTCTTGTGGGCTGATGGCGTGGAGTGCTGCATGAACGCGCTGTTCGGGAAAGAAGCCAAGTCGAATTGGCTTCTTTTTCGGGGATTTCGGCTATCCGAGGCGCGCGACGTAGCGGGCGAAGTCGCCGCCCGAGGGATCGACGTAGAGGTAGGGGCGACCGGGCGCGTGAACTTCGACACAGAGCACGCCGTCGGCGATGTTGCCGCCCTAGCCTCGGAGCCATTCTCGAGAGAGATAGAGGTGTCGCGCGAAAGTGTCGAACTCGGCGGGCGTCATTTCGACCGTTTCGGTGATGAATATGCGCGCGTTGCCGCTGGCGCACATCTCTTCGAGGCTCTCGGGCTTGCGTGCGAAGGGGAGTCGCACGCCGAGTTCTTCGACATGCAGCGTTTCGCCGCCGAACACCAGCGTGCGGGGCGTGCGTTCAATGGTGATGGTCATGGTGGGCATGGGCGTTCTCCGTGTGGGCGTCGGCGATTCGACGCGACCATGAACGCGCTGTGTGCGATGGAAGCCAAGCGCCGCGAGCGCGTAGATCGTCGCCGTACAGGTGGGTGTATCGCGCCCCGCGCACGCGGCACGGGGCGCATGCCGGCATCAGCGGCGGCTCTTTCCCACGATTAGGTCGTAGGCATCCCCCAATCGCGCCAACTGGTCGAGACGGACTTGCGGGCAGAGGCGATCTTCGACAGCGACGATGGCATCGCGCAGCACGTCGCCGCGCTCCGCCAGCGATTGCGCCTTTTCAAGACGCTGCAGTTGAAGCTCGATGTCCGAGCGCGTGGCGGCGAGTGCATCGATCAGCGCGCGCAAATGGCGCTCGCCTTCGTCCTGGGCGGCGGGTCTGTCATCGTTCATGGGCGTCTCCGTGGTGTGTGGCCGCATGAACGCGCTGTCGCCGCGACGAGCCAAGCGCGAAGTGATGTCGCGCTGCGACAACCGGACACCCGTCGTAGAGGGTTCAACCTGCGTATTGACTTCGCGTAGGCACTACGCCAACCGGCGCAGACTGACACGCTCGATGCGGCCGGCGAACGCGGCGTCGGCGGCGATGCGCAGCGCGGTGTTCGCGTTCGCGGTGAGCATTTCGACGAAGGCGCCATTCGCGTTGCGCGTCGCGCCATCGATGGGTGTGACGCCCGCGAGGCCGACGCGTACCGAACCCGCCGTGACCTGGGACAACACCAGTTCGGTGCGGTACACGCCGCCATCGACGAACGCGAACATCTGCATGAGATCGGAAGCGGTACCGGCGACCTTGACCGCGGCGCTGCCGGCGATCGACCAGCCGGCGCCGAGCGTCCACGCCGCCTGGGTGTCGAAGTCCGCATTCGCGAGCTTCTCGCCGCATTCGCAGGCGATCGTCCGGATGTGCCGCTGGCGGGACACGAGTACGCCGCGGCGACTGTCGACCTCGACGCGGACGGTGGCGTCATTGGCCAGCAGCACCTCGACCGTATGACTCGTCCCGACGATGCCCGTCGTCTCGTGCAGCACCGTCCCGCTGAGCGCGTGAAGGACGCGCACGGTCGTCGTCGTGCCCGGCTCCGGGCCGATGCTGCCGGCCTCATGCTCGATCAGACGATCACCCTGCAGCACGCGATCGCGGTGCGCCCAGGCGAGGTCGAGTCGCGCGAACGCCGCCTGCGGCCACGCGGCACCGTTGATCCGCAACCGGCCCGGCGGATAGGGCCGGGCGTGGCGCGCGTCGAGTCGCACCTGTGCGATCGGCGCGAGTGCGGGATCGAGCGTGCCCTGTTGCGTGCGCGTAAGCAGTTTCGCCTGGACGGTGTCCCCGGCGAGGTACTCGGTCGGATCGGCGCCGACATAGGTGTCCGTGAACCACACCCGCACACCCGCCGCGTGCGGCGTCGGCACGGTATCGACGCAACCGCGTGCGATCGTCAGGGTACCGACGACCGGATCGATGGCATCGATGCGAACGAGTTCTTCGTCGATCAACGCTTCGCTGCCGGCGGCGACCAGATCCAGGTCGCGCAGGTCCGCCAGCATCGCCACCGTGTCGGTCGGCCCCAGCGCACCCGCGAGGGTCGCCGTGGCCGAGAAGTCCCCGCCCGCGACCTCGACGAAGTCGCCCGCGCCGGTGCGCGTGACGAGCGAGTAGCCGTAGGCCGGCCCGTTCGGGCGTGCGCCGAGCGCGACCACGAATCCCGCATCGTCCTCGATCTGCGCCAGATCGGCCGGACGCAAGCGGCCGGCGAGATCGCGATACGTCGCCTCGACCAGGCGCTGCGCCGGCACCGGCAGTGGGCGCGTGTCCGGCGGCGTCCACGGGCCGATCACCGGCCGCAGGTACGTGGTCGCCGCCATGCCGTCGATGTCCTGCACCAGCGTGAGCGCGAGCGCGCCGTCCGTGCGCGTGCCCTCGTCCACTTCCAGCACCCGCACCGGCATGCGCTGCACGCCCTTGCGCCGCCAGGACAGCGCGAGCACGTCGCCGCGCTTCACGCCCCACCAGCGACGGTCGACGGTGAGCTTGATCCGCTGCAGCAGGCTGCTGGCGGCGCTGGTTTCCCGTGCGGCGACGCGCTCGCACAGACTGCGGTTCCACAGACCTGGCAGCGTACGCCGATCGGCGACGACGCGGCCCTGCGCCTGGACGTTCGCCATGTTCTGGAAGGTCGCGGCGAGTTCGAGGTTCGTCACGCAGTCGCGACCAAGCACAGTGACTTCGTTCACCGAACCATCGAGCAACGGCGTCTGCCAGCTCTCCAACGCGAGCACGCTGGTTTCGTCGAGCAGCGGCAACGTGGCGACATCGTAGTCGGGTCGGAACAACCGGTACACGAACTGGCCGCGCATCGGATCGAACGCCCACAGTCCACCGACGTGTGTGTTCACCGTCTGCAGAAAATTCCCGATCGAGTCCCCGCGTCGCCAACCGAGACACAAGCCGAATTGCTCATCGTGCAACTGCTCGGCTGCGCTCAGAAAACTATCGCCATCGATCAACGCCGGATCGAGCCCGCAGCCCCACACCGTGTCGGTGAGGCACTGGTAGTGGATGTGCGCGGCGTTCATGCCGCGACCGATGCGCGCGAGCTGCGGCTGCCACACCGGCGTCGACCAGCCCTGCACGAAGCGTCCCCAGCGCTTGGCCCACAGCTTCAGATAGGGGTTCATCGCCCCGACCATTCCGCGGTACAGCGTGGTGCAGAGCCCGCGCGCGGCGGGCCACGGCCCCGGCACCTGCTGCTGCAGGTAGGGCACCGGCATCTGGTCCGGCTCGCCCATGCGGATCTGCAGCGTGCCGACGAGGCCGCCTTCCTTCTTGTCGCCGCCGAACAGTTGCGGCAAGTTGATCGCCAACGTGCCGCTGCCGGCGCGTTCGCCCTCGAACACCGTCTGCCCGCCGACCTTCACGCCCGCGAGGTAGTCGTTCGGGCCGATCGACTCGCCCATGTACAGGTACATGAAGTGCCGGAAGCCGATCGTCGGCTTGCTCGACTTACCCACGGCGGCGGTTCCAGGCGCGCAGGCGCTGCAGGCGGGTGTACCGCGGCGGCGAGACCACGATCGGGCGCAGCGTCGGGATCACGATCGGACGTCGCCGCCAATGCCCGCGCACGAGGGCGCGCAGATCCAGGCGCCATAGCGCGTGGAAGAGGCCTGCCGCGATGCCGAAGGCACCGAACGGGCGTTCGCCCGTGACCCACAGCCAGACCCCGGAGAGGATCGAGACCACACAGGCGCACACGATCCAGACGCGATACATCGACTCACTTCGCATCGCGCGCCGCCTCTTCGACCAACGCCCGCTCGTCGCGCGCGATCTCGATCACGCGGACGACGAAGGGATCGTCGTGCAGGTGGGGGTGGTCGTCGACGGCGATGCCGTCCTCGCACAGCGCGCGCAGATCGATGGCGTGCTGGCGGCACCACGCCCGAATGCCCGGCGTGCAGAGCGGCCCGCCGGCCGGATCGATCGCGCGCACGTGCCGAAGGTGAATGCGCAGGCCGCGATTCGAAGGCATGCCGTTCGATGGCATGGTCACTTCCCACCACTGGCCTTGATCGGCGTGGTGCGCAGATCGCCGTAGGCGAGGACATTGGGATCGTCCACCCACACCTCGCCGAAGATCACCATCACCTCGCGACCTTCTTCGGCGGTTGGCACCGAGAAGTCGGCGAGCGACGGCGGCTTGGTCGATTGCGGCTTGGGCCGCATCGCGATGCTGATGGCGATGGAGAGAATCAGCACGAAGACGTAGACCCACATCGTGGACGGGTTCCTGGGGTGCGAGGTACGCGATGCGGGACGCGCGCAGCCGCCGTCCGGCGCGGTGGCGCCGGGCGGTGCGTGGGAGGGGGCGCATCAGAAGACCGGATCGCTACCGAAGGGATTGCGCATGCCCTTCAGGGTCGGCTGGCCGCCGTAGTTCAGTTCATTGCGGAATTTGGGGCAGCCGTTCGGCCCCAGCGTGCGATCGCAGCCGGGGAACGCGACGACGCGCGCATCCTGCGCGAGTGCGGCCGGGGTGAGCAGGCGCAACGTGGCGCCCACGTGGCTGACCACGAAACGGCGTTCGACGCCGAGTGTCGCCGTCCACTGCAGCACGCCGCCGTCGAAGTGGCCGTCGTCGAATGCATCGAACGCGGCCGACGACACGGTGTAGCCGGTCGCATCGCTCAGGATCGCGGGGACGGCATGCGCGTCCGGATCGGCGTTGCACAGCCCCAACCCCTGGCTGTAGAGCACCAGTGGACAGTTCGACTGCCAGCTACGGCGCAGGCCGAGGGTCTCGACGGCGGCGGCGAGCGACTCGCAGCGCAGCTTGGCGACGCTGTGGGTTTCGTCCAGATTGGCGACATGCCCGGTCCAGCCCAGCCGCACCTGACCGTCGGGCACCCGCACCCGCTTGAGGTCCAGGCGCAGGCGCAGCCCCGGCGGCACCGGGCGGAACAGGTTCAGCAACGGCAGGTCGAGCGGCACGGTGATCTGCAGCGCGTTTTTCGCATCCTCCGCCGACTGCACGATCTTCTCGCGCGTCAGCGTGATCGGGGCGTAACGCTGGCCTTCGACGATCGCTTCGCGTTTGGCGTCGGTGTAGCGCCAGTGGTGCAGTCCGATCGAAAAGTCGTACAGCTCGATCTCGCGCGAGAGCAGGCTCATGCGTGCGGACTCAGGGTTCTTCCGCCGGAATCCCGGCGAAGGACACAGCGCAGTCGAGCAGACCGTCGCTGTCGGCGTGGTGGCGCAGCTCGACTGTGTCGCCCGCTAGCGTGACCAGCGCCAGCCAGCTCACCAGGCGGACCTGTTCGGGGCGGACCACACGCCCCAGCGCGATGTCGATCCTCAGACGTTCCGCAGCATCTCCATTGGCGAGCGTGATCTCGTTCGACGCTTCGATGGCGCGGTACAACACCGCGCCATCGACCAGTTCGATGCGGACATGGCGACGGCCGGCCTGCTGGCGCAGACTGCGACTGACGCCGCAGGCGGCGACGGTGAGCGTGAGCGCGGTCTCGCCGATCGTCTCGGTCACGTCGAGATCGTCGGTCCAGGTCGGCAGCCACAGCGCCTCCGCCCGGCCCTGCAAGCCATAGAGCAGACCGCGGTGTGCGGCGCGTTCGGCGCGGCCGAACAATCGCCAGGCGTGCGACTGCGTGGTCCACACCAGGCCCGACGCATCGTCGACCTGCGTGCGGCCGACGTCGCCATCGAGCAGATCGAAGCGACGGGCCAGGATCGCGCTCGGGTCACGGGTTTCGTCCGGGCGGTGTTCGAGCACGGGGAAGCCGCGATAGCGCGTCGCCGGCAGTGCAGGCCGCCAGTCGCAGGGTTCGGTCGCCTCGAAGCGCAGTTGCGTGGACATCAGCCGGTCGGTGTGGCGCCGTAACTCCGGCGCGTCGGTCAGGCGCGCGGTGCGGC
Source organism: uncultured Thermomonas sp. (assembly GCA_966203835.1). Classification (GTDB taxonomy): domain Bacteria; phylum Pseudomonadota; class Gammaproteobacteria; order Xanthomonadales; family Xanthomonadaceae; genus Lysobacter_I. The sequence goes on along the minus strand of CBIHKW010000014.1, from coordinate 5,781 downwards.
ACGGGATCAGGCGTGTGCCGACCGGCCACGCGCGGCGCGTCGGCGCGCGCAGCGTCATGCGACCGTTCGCGATCTGCGCGACTTCGACCAGTTCGTAGGTCGCCACGTCCCGCCAGAGCATGGCGAGGCTACCGACCGCGAAATCGAGGCCCGCGGTGTCGACCGGGATCTCGGTCACACCCGCGGCGAGCGGCGCACGAAGGTGCGTCGTGTCGACGAACACAGGCAGCGCCCACACCCGCGCCGTCCAGTCGAACAGCGCGTACTCCACCCAGCGGCGTTCGACGCGATCGGCGAGCACCGCGAACTCCCACGACCGATGCGGCGCCTCGCGCAGCGGCGTGCGGGTGACGGTGCCGGCGATGGCGATCTGGACATCGGTGAGCCAGGCGAGCGTTTCGGTCAGCGGCTCGGGCCAGTTGGGCGGCAGCGTCCATGCCTGCAGGCGCAGGCCGTCGATCCGGATCGACCACGTCGCGCCGTCGGCGAAGGACAGCCCCGCCACCGCGTCGATCACCGGCGGGCCGTCGAGGCCCACGGTGAGGGTCAGCACCCGCTCCTGCAGCGGACGCAGCGCCAGCGGCAACGCCCCCGGCGCAGCGAGCGTGCTGCCGGCATCGCCCCCCAGTCGCAACGCGGTCAGCGTCTGCGGGATCGCGCGCCAGGCATTCCACACCGCGATCTCGCGGGTCAGCTCGGAGACGACGTTCCCCAGCGACAGCGCGGTCGGCAGGACGTGGACGCGGTCGAACAGGTCCTCCGCGAACCGGTGCGCGAGGCGCCCGGTCGCGGGCCAGCGCAGCGCGGCCGGCGCCCGAAACACCCCTGCCCGCGCGACGATGCGCTCGCGACGGTACGCGGCCGGGGCGAACGCGGCCTCGCCGAGCGCATTCAACTCGGTCGAGAGCGCAGGATTGATCGCGCCGAACGCCCGCAGCGTCGGCACGATGCCGGTCAAGGCCGCCATCAGGGCACGTCCCGCAGCGCGACGCCGAAGGTGCCGGAATGCTGTGCGCCGATCGGCCAGCCGGCGCCATTGCGCTGCACCGGGTGAACCGCGTGCAACGGATACGCCCACCAGCGTTCGGGGCCGTAGAGCAGCGGTTGGCTCAGATCGAGGTGATCGAGCCGGCAGTAACGCGCGTGCGCGAACGTGGCGACGATGGTCTGCCCTTGCGCCTGGCGCGCGAGCAGCACGTCGATCGGCAGCAGCACGGTCGCCTGATTGAAGGTGGATGGCAGCGCGTGCAACAAGCCGGCCTTGTGCGAGACGCCGAGCAGTTCGCCCGGCGCGCCACCGTTGGCGGTGCGCCAGCCCGCCGCGCCTTCCAGCCCACAGTGGATGAACGACGAGTGATAGCTGCCGGCCGCGCTCGCGAAGAAGAACCCGAGCCCGAGTCCGTCGTAAGGCAACGCACCGAGATCCGTGCCGCTGTTGGCGGCGATGAACACGCGACAGGTCGCCGAGGTGCCGAGGACATCGCCGCGGAACGACCCGCTGCACCACAGGCCGGTACCGCCGATCTGCGGCATCGAGGACACGCCCCAATTGAGATGCTGGTGGCGATCGACGTTGTAGCGCAGCACGCAGTAGATCTCGTCCGGCGCGTCGAACGCGTGCAGCACGTAGACGGCCGGCCACTGGATCGGCGCGTTGGCGAAGGACAACAGCTTCACCGACTGCGGGCAGGCGCCGGTCAGCGCCGCACCCGCCTGACCGGTTCCGGCCTGCAGGCGCAGTTCCGTCGCCGTCGCGGTCAGTTGCACGAAGGCGACGCCCTTGCTGAGGATGCCGCTCGCGAGCGTCCAGCCGCGCGCGGTCAGCGTCGTCTCGATAGCGGCCTTCAGGGCCGCGAAACTCGCGACCTGACCGGAGACAGTCGCCATCAGCTCATCTCCACCGCGACGTAATCGCGCCACGTCGTGCGCGCGCCGTCCTGCAGCACCACGAACGCGCGGCCGTTCACCGCGCGGATCGCATCGACCGCCTGGCGCACGCTCATGCCCGTTTGATCAATCAGCGCACTGCCTTCGAGCTGCAGCACGTTCTCGGAGGCGTTGTTGAAACCGGAGACCATGCTCACGCCGTCGAGCACGCCGTAGAGATTGCCGCTGCTGGGATAGGCGCGTGCCTCGTTGTCGTAGGCGCCGAAGGTCATCTCGTACAGTTCCAGCGGCTGCGGCTGGTGCAGGGTGCCGGCCGGCACCAGACAGCGATAACCGCTGCCATTGCGACCCACGTACTCGCCCGCTAATCCGGCGTAGGTGGTCTCGGTGCCCTGACCGTTGCCGAAGGGCGAGATCTGCACCTTCTTCCAGGTCCCGCCGGCATCGCGCAGGAACAGGAACCCGTCGTTGTAGCCGGCCTCGCTGCTGCCGCGGCGGCCCTTGTAGGGGAACCAGTGCAGGTCGCTGTAGCGTCGGGCATCACGACCGTCGAAATGCCCCGCCACGATCAGCGGCGAAGGAAACTCCCTCGGCCGGGCATACGCGAGCGCCTTGCCGACGTAGAGGTGCGCGTAGATCGGCGAACCGACCTTGAGGGCGCCGACGATGCGACGCGGATTGGCGGTCAGGAAGTAGCTCACCGCCTGGTTATGGCCAGGCACGCCCGACGTCTTGATCCCGGGCTGCGCCTCGAACGGCGCGGCCGGCACGTAGCCGGTCATCGTCGCGGCGAGCAGGTTGTAGTAATCCGCGGCGATGTTCTGGTACGCCTTGAAGCCGACCGTGATCTCCTCCTCGCCCGTGGTGCCGGTCGAACGCAGGATCAGTTCGCGTTCGGCGATCGACGCATCAAAGCGCAGCGTCGTCCAGCCGGCGGCTTCGGCGAGCGCGCGCAGCACATCGAGCAGTTGCAGGTGGGCGTCCGGGCCTGCGCCCCGGATCACGGTATCGATGGCGTAAGCCATTAGCCGCCTCCGATCCGCTGACGCAGGAAGCTGCCGTTGCGGTCGATCACGTTGAGAATGGTCTGCTCCAGGCCCCGGCTCTGCGCCATCGACTCGGCGAGCGCATCGGTGTTGATCGCATTGATCAGGCGCAGATTGAGTTGCGGGTTCAGCCCCGCTGCCGCGCGCGCCAGGCCGCCTTCGGCGAAGTTGACGCGCGGTGCGCGCGGCAGCGACACGGCGGGCGGCGGCGCACCTGCGAAGCGGCGTGCATGCCAGGCCTCCAGCGCCGGCATGCCACGACGATTGAAGTCCTCCAGAAACGGCAGCGCGCCCGGCTGGCGCACCACGGCGGCCCGCGTGACGAACTCGAAATCCGACAGCCACGCCGGAATGCTGTCGCTGGTCGCCGTGCCCGGCCCGCGCACATGGCCGCCGGTGGCGTACCCGCCCCCGCCGTTGAACGTCGCCTGCGCGATCAGCCCGGCGATGGTCGCGCCCTGCGCGATCGCCCCGGCGATGAAGGGAATGTTCTGCGGGAAGCCGACCTTGCTCGCTTCGGCGACGTTGTTGGCGAGCGCGAGCGCCGCCTGGGCGATGGCGAAGGCCTTCGACAAGGCGAACAGGGCACGGTAGGTCGCGCTCTGTTCGCCGCCGAAGGATTTGGCGATGTCGGCGAGTTGGCCGAAGGTCGCGGACGCGCCCGCGAGCAGCACCTGCGTCTGCGCCGATTGCAGCTGCGCGAGCGCGGCCTGGTGCTGGCGCTCGATCGTCTCTTCCTGCGCGTCCCACTGCGCATTCAGATCGGCGCGCTGCGAACGGAACTGCGCCAGCAGCGCGAGCTGTTCGGCATGCCAGGCTTCGAGCCGCGTGCGCGACTGTTCGATCTGCGCGAGATCGCTGCCGGCCGGCCCGAGATCCGGTGTCGCGCCGGGGACGCGATCGAGGGCCGCGTCAGGTTTACGGAAACTCGTCTGCACCACGCGCGCCATCGCCGCATCGAACGCGGCCTTGGTCGCGATCCCATCGCGCAGCGCATCGTTGAGCAGTGCGACCTGCGCCCGCGCTTCTTCCAGCGCGACTTCGGCCGGCGTGCGCAGGCTCGCGCGCAGCGTCTCGTAGGCGCGCGTGGTCTTCTCCAGTTCGGCCTTGCGTTCGCGCTCAGCCTCGGCCGCCGCGCGGGCGGTGTCGAGCGCTTCACCTTCGGCGATGAGTTGCGTCTTCAGCGCGGGCGTGAGCGTTTTGAGGGCGCCCTGCGTGGTCTCGTAGCGGAGGCGCGCGGCCTCACCGGCACGAGTTTGGCCGGCTTCGACCTCGCCCAGCAGGGCGACTTCGCGACGCAGGGACTCCAGTTCGCGCTCGGCGGCCTCGCGGGCGCGGTCGGCATCGGTCGCCTTCGGCTTCGGTGCGCGCGGCCCCTTCGGCGCCTTGAACTGGTCGTCGATCTGCGCGCGCCGCGTCTTCTCGAACGCCGCGAGCGACACGCCTTCGACTTGCGTCACACCCCCCGCGCGCAGCGCCGCAATGTCGCGCTCCAGCTCGCGCAGCTGCTGCGCCTTGGCGACCGCACGATCCTGGCCGAGCGCCGCCTGCGCGCGACCGAGGGCGTTGATCGCGTTGGTTTGCTTCGCCTGCGTCGCCGCCTGCGCATCGGCTTTCGCCTGTTCGGCGTTCGCCTCGCGCTGCAGGGTCGCCTGCTCCTGCCGCAGCGCACGGATGCGTTGCTTCGTGTCCGCATCGACCTCGGTGCTTGCCAGCACCGCATCGAGCGAGTTGATCCCACCCAGTTCGCGCCACTCGTTGCCGATGCGATCGAGTTCGTCGGTGGTCTTCTTCAGCCGGAACGCCAGATCGTCGCGGCCGATGTTGCGGATCGTCTGCCAGACCCCGCCGATGACCTTGCCGAGCGCGATCCACGCGCGTTCGAGCGATCCCGCCCGCGCATACGCTTCCTGCACGCGCTGCTCGTGGACGCGCGCGAAGGTCTCGATCGCGAGACGCGCGGCGTCCTGGGCACGGCCCTGCGCTTCGAGTGCACGGACGTGCTGGTAGACCTCCACCGAGAGGAAGCGGTACTGCTGGTTGAGTTCGAGCAGTTGCGCGGACGGCGCGCGCGCCAGCGCGATCACCTTCTGGGTCGTGTCCTCGATCGACGCGCCGGTGAGGGTCGAGAGATTGACCGCCGCGCTCGCCGCGAGTGCGAGCGTATCGCCCGCGACGGTGCCTGCCGCGGCCAGCGCCGTCAGTGCGGCCTCGGCGTTGCCATACTCCCCTGTCGCGCCTCCGACGCTGTCCTTCACCACGCGCAGCTGGCCGGCGGTGGTCGCAGCGGCGTTGCCGCTGGCGATCAGCGCGCGCTCGTAGGCCTGCGTCTCGCGGTAGCCGGAGAGCGTCGCGACGGCGACGGTGCCGATCACCGCCGCGACCAGGGCGAGCCCGGCGACCATCGGCGTGATCGCGCCGAGCAGCGCGCGGGCGGCGGGCACGATGCCGCCGAAGGAGTCCTTCAGCTGGCCGCCCTGCTGGATCGCCACCAGCCACGGTTTCTGGCCGCCAGCCAGGGACGTGAAGATGTCGGTGATCTGCGCCGGTAGCTGCCGCATCGCCTGCCGGGTCTGACCGACGGAGATCCCGTACTGGTCCACGGCCCGGCGACCGACGTCGGTCGCACGCGCGGCGGTGACGGTCGCGGTGGCGAGCCCGGTGCGGGTCGTCGCCAGGCGCGTCTCGAGCGCGTCGGCACGCCGGTTGATCTCCAGCATCCGCAGTTCGGCGTCGCGGCGCAGCGCCTGGGCCTGCCCCAGGGCCGCCGTGCGGTCGGCCGGCGTGCGCAGTTGGTCCGGCGTGGCGGCGGAAAACACCGCCGTGGACGCGGCGCGCCGTTCGGCGA
>CBIHKW010000013.1:0-45886 GCA_966203835.1 uncultured Thermomonas sp. | reverse complement strand
GGCATGAGATTTTTTTTATTGAGAAATTCGGATTCGATAATCATTATGAAAAATTGGATGGCTCAAGAACTAGGCAGCACGAAGTCAATAGGATAGATGGCACAGTGAATTATGTGGCGAGCATTGAAATTGCGGTCGCTCAGGGTCTTAGGGCTCAATGGAAAGATATCTGCCAGAAAAATCGGATATCCAGCTCATTCGAGCCACGTCCATTCGCCGAGCTAAGAAGAGCTTCATGGTTTGTCGACGAAGCTGAGATGCAGAAGCCTGACGGTACGAAAGTTTTGGCTTTGTGCGTTGTCGAAGCTTTCAATGTTCAGCAAATTGAGATGGATCTGATTTCGCTTTTCGAGGAAGAGGCGGGGGACGCTTTTGGAACAGGGGCGGCGCTTTCTATTGCTAAGAAAGGTCTTCACTGGGTAGATGCAAACTGGAGTCAGAGGCAAAGAGTCGTAAAGCTTTTGAGTGTGTTGCCGATTAGGGCGTTTGTTATGTTCGACGAACTTAGTAGTTCTGTCGACTATAACTCCAAATACAAACAGCTTCTTGCAACGCTACTGGATACCATGATGAGAACTGCAGATGATGCAATCATCGAAATAATTGTGGAGGCTAATTCGGCTAAGATTTCTGTTCAGGAAACAGAAGCATGCATGCTTGAAACTTATGCGGCGCTTAGAAGTAAGAATCAGAGACGTCCGTTGAATCTGCCGACGATGTTTGTTCAGAAGAAGGGTTATCGGCCGGCTATGTGTATGCCGGACATCATTCTTGGTGCGTTGAACAAGTATTTGACTTCAAAGTCATCCAAGGATGTGGGAGAGTTTTCCGTTTCTCTTTTTGAGCAGCTTAGGGGCAGGGTCCGCCTAGTCTTAGATCTTGGTTTGGGAAAAAAATATCGCGCTCGTGCCCGAATCCCGAGATGGTGATGACGGCATAACTCTGATCAGATTGGTTTATTTCAACAGGCGCAAAGGAATTGTTTGATGCATGCTCTATGCTGATGGAGTTCTCTTGCCTGGTCTGCAAAGTAGTGACGTAGCCCGGATAAGGCTGAAGACCGCACCCGGGACTTTCGGAGAAGGTTGAACCTTAACTTCATCCCGGGTGCGTGCGTTGCGCTTACCCGGGCTACTACGGTTGTATTCTTCGCGACGTGGATTTCAGTCGCCACCAAGCCCCCAACCCGGAACTCCCCATGACCAACCTCCTCGGCATCTCCGGCAGTCTCCGCAGCGGTTCCTTCAACACGGCTTTACTGCGCGCAGTGCAATCGCTCGCCGGCGATGACGTGCAATTCGAAGCCGCCACGCTGCACGGGATCCCGCTCTACGACGGGGATCTGGAAGAGCGCGAAGGGCTGCCCGCTGCCGTGGTCGCGTTGAAGGAGCGTATCGCCGCCAGCGATGGCGTGCTGCTGTGTACGCCGGAATACAACAACGGCATCCCCGGTGTGTTCAAGAACGCGATCGACTGGTTGTCGCGTCCCGGCGACGACATCGGCCGGGTGTTCGGCGGCCGGCCTTTCGCGGTGATCGGCGCATCGCCGAGTGGCTTCGGCACGATCCTGGCGCAGAACGCCTGGTTGCCGGTGTTGCGCACGCTGGGCGTGCAGTTCTGGTCGGGCGGGCGTTTGCAGGTGTCGCGCGTACACAAGCTGCTGGATGAGAACGGGGAATTGACGGACGAAGCCACGCGGAAGTTGGTGGCGGAGTTCGTACGCGGGTTTGCGGAGTTCGCACGGAAGTAAAGCGGCAAGATGATCGCTGGCATGGCCAGTTCCAACCGTCATCGCCGGTGCTCTGTTGCGGATGCGCATTTCCGCGTATATGCGCATCCGCGGAAATGCGTGGTCTATTGGGGTTTGCCGCCCGGCTCAGTCGAGGTGCTGACCCGCGTTGCCGGCTGGAGCGCTTTGGTTTCCTGGATGGCAGGCTTGGCCGTCTGTGGCGTGAAAGGAAAAGGTCCGGGTGTCGGGCCGGTCGATGGAGGCGTCGACGGACCGCAGTTTGGATGTCCATGTGGATTGCCGGGCTGACATTGGCCTGGCGGCGGCAGGGAGCCGGGAGGGGCTGTGGTGTTTCCGCCCGTAAAGATGATTGCGCAGCCGAGTCGGCCGTCGGTATTGAAGAGTTTCGAGCGTCCTGCTGCGTCGACCTGGCATTTTGAAATATCGTCCAACCGTGTTTCGACGGGTGCGCCGCTCATCGCCCGGCAGGTCGCCAGCACTGACTTGCCTTCGGTGCGTATGTTCCAGCAGGTCTGCGAGAACGTCCCATGCAGATCCGTTCGGGTGCAGCTGAGATGTCCGTCGACATTGCTCACGGGCTCCATGCAGCCGCTCATGTGAAGCTGGGTGCCCTGCCAATCCTGGTTGAAGTTGCGGCAGCGACTGAACAGGTTGTTGTCGACGTCCAGCTTCGTGTCGGTACACGTCTCCAGATAACTTCCGCGCGGTACCGGGCCGTTCGAGCGGATGCATCGGAGCACGCCATCGACGTTGCCGATGTTGCCCACGCAGGTTCCGAAGTCCGGCAATACCGTCCGGGCGGCCAGTCTCTGATGGAAGTCCTTGCACGTGGCGCTCAACGCCGCTCCGTCGACGGCGATGTCCGTACAGGAATGGATGTAGTCCCCGGGCGGGAAAATGCCGGCCCGGGCTTCTTTCGCTGAAAAAACCGCCGCTCCGAGCGACAGCAACAGGATCGGGAGAACGACAACATCGGTGGACAAAGCGCGACGGGCAAGCATGGTGAGTTCCTTTCACGGGATCCAGCGTTGAAACCACAAACGAGGACCTGATGACTCACATCCTGCCATGTCCTCCGACATATGAAGCCAACGGCTGCGTGCATCCCGGGCGGTCACGCTTGATTGAATGTCGGACGAACGGTCGCGTCGGTTGCCCGCTTCGCAGGAAAGCGAAGCGGGCCGGACTGCAACACGGATCGACGATCGTTGCTTGCTTGTGGCCCGGGCCTTATTCCTCGGCCGCGATGATCGACACGGTGCGCGGGTTGTTGTCGAGTCGCGCCCAGCCGGGGCAGCTCTGGGCGACGCAGGCGCGGCCGTCGCTGCGCCAGACGGCGCCGTTGTCGTGCAGTTGGTAGAGCTGGCCGCCTGCGCCCGCCAATGCGCGGGTGCGCGGGTTGTTGTCCATCATCCGCCAGCCGGGGCATGCGGTGCCGGTGCAGGCGACGCCGGTGGATTCCCAGATGCGGCCGTCGTTGTGGCGCTGATACAGCTCGCGGCCGCCGGCGAAGATGTCGGTGGTGCGCGGGTTGTTGTCCATCATCCGCCAGCCCGGGCACGAGGTGCCGGTGCAGGTCACGCCGGTGTGGGTCCAGATCTTGCCGTCGTTGTGCAACTGATGCAGCAGCCCGCCGGCGGCGGCGATTTTCGTGGTGCGCGGATTGTTGTCGAGCATCGCCCAGCCCGGGCAGGATTCGCCGGTGCAGTTGCGGCCGGTCCAGCGCCAGATGCGGCCGCCGGTGTGCAACTGATACAGCTGGCCGCCGCCGGCCGCGATGTCGCGGGTGGCGCCGTTGTTGTCCAGCCGCACCCAACCGGGGCAGCTTTCGCCGCTGCAGGTGCGCCCGGTGAATCGCCAGACGTGGCCGTTGTTGTGCAGCTGGAAGAGCTGTCCTGCGGACGAAACGATCTTGGTGGTGCGCGGGTTGTTGTCGAGCAGTTCCCAGCCGGGGCAACTCTCGTCCGCGCAGGGCCGTCCGTTGGAACGCCAGATGCGGCCGTCCTGATGCAATTGATACAGCCTGCCGCCGCTGGCGACGATGGACCGGGTGCGCGTGTTGTTGTCGAGGCGCTGCCACGACGGGCAGGATTCGCCATTGCAGGTGCCGCCGATCGATTGCCAGATCGCGCCGTTGTTGTGCAACTGATAGAGCTTCGGCGCGTGTAGCTGATAGACGCGGCTGTTGTCGCCGTCCGCCGCCAGACTGAATTTGCTGCGCGGGTTGTTGTCGAGCATGGTCCAGCCCGGGCAGCTTTCGCCGGTGCAGGGCGTGCCGGTCGCGCGCCAGATGCGGCCGTCGTCGTGATCCTGATAGACGCCGCCGTTGATCGCGCTGGAACGCGGGTTGTTGTCCAGCCGCTGCCAGCCCGGGCAACTCTGGCCGCTGCAGGCGGTGCCGGTCGCGCGCCAGATGAAACCGTTGCGATGGCGCTGGAACAGGGTGCCGCCGTTGGCGCTGAGATCGGCCGTCGCGGGGTTGTTGTCGAGTTGGGCCCAGCCGGGGCAACTCTGCCCGGCGCAGGCGGCGCCGGTAGAGCGCCAGATGCGGCCATCGCCGTGCAGTTGGAACAGCGCGCCGTTGCTGGTCCAGATGCCGATGGTGCGCGGGTTGTTGTCGAGCATCCGCCAGTGCGGACAGCTCTCGCCGGCGCAGGGCTGGCCGGTCCACTCCCAGATGCGGCCGTCGCGATGCAGTTGGAAGAGTTTGTCGCCGCTGGCGGCGATCGCGACCGTCGCTGCGTTGTTGTCCAGGCGCTGCCAACCGGGGCAGCTTTCGCCCGAACACGCGCCGCCGGTGGAGCGCCAGATCCAGCCGTCGTTGTGCAGCTGATAGAGATTGCCGCCGCCGGCCGCGATTGAAATGCTCTTCGGATTGTTGTCCAGCCGCTGCCAGCCCGGGCAGCTTTCGCCCGCGCAGGGCGCACCGGTGGAACGCCAGATCAGACCGTCGTGATGCAATTGATACAGGCGATCCGACGCCGCGGCGATATCGACCGTGCGGATGTTGTTGTCCAGGCGCTGCCAGCCCGGGCAACTCTGTCCGGTGCAGGCCACGCCGGTGCCGCGCCAGATCGCGCCGGCCCAGCGGTTTTCCTGATCGATGGCGATGCGCCACGCGCCGCGGCCGCGCGCGCCGATGTACAGATTGGAGCGCTGGTTGCCGTGCTGTTCGAAGTGCGCGTACAGCGGGCGCGAGATGTGCGGACGCAGCGTGGCGTTGCTGACAGGATCGGTGAGCAGGGTCCACTGCGCGCCGGCGTTGGCCGAGAAGTACAAGCCGGAGTCCTGGCCGCCGACGACGAAGACGTTGCGGTCGTTCGGGTTGATCGCCACCAGCGACGCCTGCGGATAGCCGCCGCCGGTCGCGCCCTGCTGCACCTGCGCGGCGAAGGCGCCGTTGCCGGCCAGCAGCGCGTCGATGCCCGCCACCGCCGCCCAGGCGGTGCCGCCGTTGGTGGTGCGCACCATCAGCGGCGCGGCGCCGGCGAGATCGCTGGCGATGATGTGGTTGGCGTCGTTGCGATCGATGGCGAAGGCGCCGAACTGGCTGACGCCGTTGCGCAGCACCTGGGTCCAGGCGCCGGTGGTGGTGGCGCCGTCGTGGCGCCAGAGCGAGCCGGTACCGCCCATGCCGCAGGCGCCGATGCCGGCGCGCAGGTAGAAGACCGCGGTGCCGTTGGCGAGCCGCGACGGAAAGATGCCGCAGGCATTGGCCGGCGCGCCGGTGCCGAGGGTCTGCCAGGTGATGGCGCCGGCGCCGAAATTGGTGGTGAAGAACACGCCGTTGCTGCTGACCACCGCGTAACTGTTGGCGGCGTACTGGGTGAGCGAGTCCAGGTCCTGGAACGCCAGCAGCGTGCCCGGCGGATAGGTCGGCACTTCGTTGCCGCCGTCCATGCTGTCGTCGTCGCGGAACATCCGCGTGGCGCGTCCGCCGCCGCCGAAGCAGCACATCGTATAGACCACGCGCGCCGGTTCGGCTTCGACATCGAACACATCGCAGCAGCCGGGGCTGTTCCAGTCGAGCGCGCTCTTGCCGCCGTCGCGCGTGCCGAAGGCGCCGGAATCCTGTTGGCCGATGTACACGCCTTCCTCGCCCACCGCGGCGCGTTCGTTGCCGTCCATGTCCCACAGCCAGAGCGCGGTCACCGATGTGGTGGGCTGCTCCCAGCGCGGATCGTGGCAATCCGCACCGGCGCGCTGGTTGAAATAGATGCCGCCGTCGTTCGAGAACAAGGTCGGGCAGGCGCCGACGCCGCCCGCGGGATTGAAGACGAGATCGCCCACGTCCCAGTGGCCACCGTTCTGCGCGTTGGTCCAGCCGGCGCTGGCCGGGCAGCGCTGCGCGGTGGAGGCCGGGTTGGCCGGCGTGGTGCATGCGGCGCGGAACAACTGCGTGTCGCCGAACCACAGGTCGAATGCGGTGCCCGGGCGATCGTTGACCTTGACGAACGGAATGCGCCCCTGCGGACCGGGATTGACGAAGGTCGTCGGCCAGCTCGCGCCGCCGTTGCGGCTCTCGAAGATATTGGTGGCGACCGACATGAAGATCACGTTGGCCTCGTCCGGCGACGCTGCCAGCGAACAGATGCCGCCGCCTTCGATCGCGCCTTCGACAAAGATCGCGCCGTTGTCGCTGGAGCGCTGATGGCCGTCGTTGCCGCAGATGTCGACCACGCCGTGATGCACTTCGATGTCCCACACCCGCGAACCGCCGGGCGTGGCCGGGGTGGGATCGACGAAATCCCAGTTCAGGCCGTTGTCGGTGCTGATCGCCACGCCGCAGCCGGTGCCGACGTAGATGCGGTTGCTGTTGGCCGGATCGAAGGCGATGCCGAAGGCTTCCGGCTCGGTGCGATCGACGGCTGCGCGGCAATCGCCCATGGCCGGACGCGCCGTCGCCGGCACCGACCACGTGACGCCGCCGTCGCGACTGACGCTGATGCCGGAATCCGGCGTGGTTTTGCCGTCGAAGCGCGACGTGGCCACCATCACCTGCGGATTGGCGGGATTGAATTTCACGTCCCACACCGCCTGCGGCCGATGCCCCGGCACGTAGATCCAGTTGCGGCCGGCGTCCGCGGTGCGGAACAGGCCGCCCCATTCGCTGCCGGCGAAGTAGATCTGGTTGCTGGTCGGATGCGTGCCGATCTTGTTGACCCGGCCGCCGCTCGCGCTGTTGGGATCGCCGCCGTCGCGATCTGAACTGACCGGACTGATGTTGTCGATCCGCCAACTGCTCTGCGCGTGGGCGGGCGCGGCGGAGGCCAGCAGCGTCGCCAGCGCGACGGCGATGACCGTGGCGAACGCCTGCGTTCCATTGATGCGTGATGTGTCGTTCATCGTCGTCTGCTCCCCGCGGAACTCGTTCCATCGACCCGCCGGTCGAACCGGATCGTGTCCGGCCGCACGGCGACTGTTGTTCGAACATCCCGGCGCACGCTGCGCGCCGCGACGCATGCGGATCAGGGATTCACGAAATCCGCCGGGCACACCGGTACCGGACACATGTTCTGATCGATGCGCTCCACATTCGCGGCGGCGTCCTGCACCAGCCTGATTTCATAGGCCAGCCCGGGCTGCATGCCCTCCACGATCACGCTGCGCTGGGTCACGCCGCGATTCGTTTCCGCACCCTGCGCGATCACCCGGATCTGTTCGATCGCGCCGCTGCGCGCATCGCGTTCCAGCGCTTCGCGCAGATCGGCGGGCGCCTGCGCCGCGACCATCGTCGGCGACTGCCGCTGGAACTGCTGCAGCCGCTGCGGCTGCAGCGCGGGATCGCGCGGCACCACGCGGTGCTCCAGCACCTTGTCCAGATACACCGGCACGGCCTGCAGGCGCAGGCGTTCGATATCCAGCCCGGCGCCGGGCTGGATGCGCACGTTGGACACGGCGCGCATCGGCACGCTGCCGTAATCGCCCACGCGCAGCGGTTCCGGCCCGGCCGCGATATCCAGACGCAGTTGCTGCGATTCGGCGATGCGTTCCGGGTATGCGATCCGCGCGATCACCTGGCGCGGCACGTGCGGGCTGCAGACGAAACTGCAGGTGAGGCTGGGGCGCGGAGCATCTGCGCCGACGACCAGCGCGCGCGGCGCGCGCATCGCGGTGCCGACCGATGCGCGCTCGATGGCGGGTACCGTGCGTATTTCCGGCTGAGCGATGTTGGTGCGGGTGTCGTCCTGGGCCTGCGCGGTACCGGGTACGGCGGCGATGAGCGCGACCGCCGACAGCAGACTGCCCCACAGCGGGGCGACGGTGGCGGTGCGAAAACGGAACAGCAACCTGGACTCCATGGCGAACCCTCCTGGTGATCCCATCGTGGCCGACGGCGCTGCCGCGGTCTCACGGATACCTGTCGCCAGTGGCGACGACGGCAACTCCCTTCGGCAGTGCCGACCGTGATGGACAGCGACCGACCTACGCTAGTTGGGAACGCGGCATCGGCCGGGGATCGGCCACTGGCATCGATGGATTCGCGAATGGCTGTGCAGGCGTCGATGCTCCTTGCGCTGGAGCGGTTCCGACGGCTCGCACCCGGCTTTGATTTGCACTAGATTGGTGCAATGCCTGCCGACCCCAGCCCCACCGTTGTTCTTGACACCCAGTCCTTCGACGCCCTGGCCACGCCCATCGCCTGGTGCGACGCCGCGGGCCGGGTGGCGGGCGGCAATCTGGCGTTCGCGCGCTGGCTGGGGGTGAGCCAGCGGCGCTTGGCCGGCGTGCCGCTGGCGGCGTTCGAGGTGGAAGGCCAGCGCTTGGCGCGGATGGTGGCGGAGCCGCCGGCGGGCGAGCAGATCCGGCTGCGGCGGTTGCATTTCGGGTTCCCGGGCAGCGAGAACCAGCCGTACGCCGACGCCCTGCTGTCGCAGCGCGCGGACGGCGGCTGGTGGATCGAGGCGCACCCGGTCGACGAATTTCCCGGCGAGGATCCGGCGTCGGTACTGCCGTCGGCGCTGTCGGCCGCGCTGAAGGGCCTGGCGCATGAGCTGCGCAATCCACTGGCCGGGCTGAAGGGCGCCGCGCAGCTGTTGGCGCGCCGCGTCGAAAGCGACGAGTCGCGCGAACTCACCGGACTGATCGAATCCGAAGTTGCGCGGCTGACCGAACTCATCGACCAGCTGCTGTCGCCGCAGCCAGCGCGCGCGCACGAGCCGCTGAATATCCATGGGGTGCTGGAGCGCGTGCTGCGGCTGGCCGAAAGCGACGCCGGCTGGGCGGTGAAATTGATTCGCGACTACGACCCGTCGTTGCCGGAATTGCCCGGCGACGCCGACCGCCTCACGCAGGCGCTGTGGAATCTGGTCCGCAATGCCATCGAGGCCGGCGCGGCCAACGTGAGCCTGCGCACCCGCGTCGAGCACGGCGTGCGCATCGGCGACGTCGCGCATGCGCGCGCGCTGCGGCTGGAGATCGCCGACGACGGCCGCGGCGTGCCGGAGGCGCTGGCGGAGCAGGTGTTTCTGCCGCTGGTCAGCGGTCGCGCCGAGGGCACCGGCCTGGGTCTGGCGCTGGCGCAGCAGGTCGCGCGCGAACATCGCGGCTCGCTGAGTTACCGCTCGCGGCCCGGCCACACCGTGTTCACCGTGGTGCTGCCGTTCGCGCCGCTGCACCCGCACGACGATGCGGAATCCACGAAGGAGCACGGCGATGACGCATGACGCCCCGCTTCATGACAGCGCGTCAGTCTGGGTGGTCGACGACGACCGCTCAGTGCGCTTCGTGTTGGCCACCGCGCTGCGCGAAGCGGGTTACGAGGTCACCGCCTTTGATTCGGCGCGCGGCGTGCTCGACGCCATCGCCGGCCGCGCGCCGCCGGAGCTGCTGTTCACCGATGTGCGCATGCCCGGCGACGACGGGCTGGTGCTGCTGGATGCGATCAAGGCGCGTCATCCGCAGCTGCCTGTGATCGTGATGAGCGCCTACACCGACATCGCCAGCACCGCGGGCGCGTTCCGCGGCGGCGCGCATGAATTCCTCTCCAAACCGTTCGATCTGGATGCCGCTGTCGCGCTCGCTGCGCAGGCGCTGGCGCCCGGCCGCGCGCGGCGCGGCGATGCCGCGATCATTGAACAGATGCCCGCGAGCGACGCTGCGGGCGGCGATGGGTTGGTGGGCGATACGCCGGCGATGCAGGCGCTGTTCCGCGCCATCGGTCGTCTGGCGCAGGCGCCGCTGGGCGTGCTGGTCACCGGCGAAACAGGCACCGGCAAGGAGCTGGTGGCGCGCGCGCTGCATCGCGAATCGCCGCGCGCGCGCAAACCGTTCGTCGCGCTGAACACTGCGGCGATTCCGTCGGAACTGCTGGAAAGCGAGCTGTTCGGCCACGAGGCCGGCGCGTTCACCGGCGCCGCGCGGCGCCACGTCGGCCGCTTCGAGCAGGCCGACGGCGGAACATTATTTCTCGACGAAATCGGCGACATGCCGCTGCCGCTGCAGACGCGACTGTTGCGCGTGTTGGCCGAAAACGAATTCTTCCGCGTCGGCGGCCGCGAACTGATCCGCGTCGACGTGCGGGTGATCGCCGCGACGCATCAGAACCTCAATGCACTGGTCGGCGAAGGCCGCTTCCGCGCCGATCTGCTGCATCGCCTTGACGTGGTGCGGCTGCAACTGCCGCCGCTGCGCGCACGCCGCGACGACATCCCGCGTCTGGCCGAACGCTTCCTGCGCGCCGCGGCGCTGAAGTTCGACGCGCCGGTCAAACGCTTCGCGCCCGCGGCGCTGCAGCGGATGCTCGCGCACGACTGGCCGGGCAACGTGCGCGAACTCGAAAACCTGTGCTGGAGGCTCGCCGCGCTGGCGCCGGGCGATGTGATCGCGCCGGCCGATCTCGATGATGTCTTCATCGATGATGTGTTCGCCGTGAACCGCGGTTCGGTCGCTAACGTTTCTTCGGGATCGTCGGATTGGGAAGCCGCGCTCGGCGCATGGGCGCGCGCGCGGCTGGACGCGGGCAGCGTCGATCTCAATGCCGAAGCCCGCGTAATGTTCGACAAGGCGCTGTTCGATGCCGCGCTGGCGCATACCGGCGGCCACCGTTCCGAAGCCGCGGCGAAGCTCGGCCTCGGCCGCAATACGCTCACCCGCAAGCTTGGGTCGGGCCGCAAACCGCGGAAACCGGTGTGAACAAACGGATGCTGTCATCCCGAACGCCCGCGCAGCGGGTGGAGGGACCTGCTGTCATGGCACCACCAGCGACAAACAGATCCCTCCTCGGGCTTCGCCCTCGTTCGGGATGACACACTTTCGGGATGACAGAATTTCCAGATCCGGAATTTTGAACAAGCGCCGAGTCTGCCGGTCTGAACGCATCGATTTGTACGGATCGATGTGGCGCATCGCTTCGAATGCATCTTCCCGCCGGTCGCGTTGCGCTCACATGGCGGCGTTTATGATCGGTATCCCCGCACCGCAGGAGTTGTCCGCATGACGCCGACCCGCATTTTCGTGGTTTCGATCCTCGCCGCCTCGCTCGCCGCCTGCGCCAGCGCGCCGCCGCCGAAACCCGTTCCGCCCACGCCGCAGCATCGCGTGCAGCGCGCGCAGGCCAATCTCGCGCCGGCTTCGGCCAGTCTGGTCAGCGGCAAGCTGGCGATCACCGCCATCGACGGCGGTGTGCGCATCGAAGGCGAACTCGGCGGCCTCGGCCGCGGCGGCACCCACGCCATCCATGTCCACGAACGCGGCGACTGCAGCGCCGCCGACGGCAGCAGCGCCGGCGGTCACTTCAATCCGGCCGCCTCCGCGCACGGCCGCGCCGGCACCCCGGTGCATCACCTCGGCGACATGGACAACCTCAGCGCCAACACCCGCGGTGTGGCGCGGGTCGATCTGCAACTCCAGGGCGTGACCCTCGGCAGCGGCGCATCGAACGACATCCTCGGCCGCGCGCTGGTGGTCCACGCCGGCCCCGATGACTACAGCAGCCAGCCGGCCGGCAATTCCGGCGCGCGCGTGGCCTGCGGGGTGATCGAAATAGCGATGTGAAGCCGGCCATGTGACGCCGGCGATGTGACGCCGGCAATATGAGCCGGGTGCTGAGTGACGATCAGCCCAGCAGCGCGCGCGGATCGCCATGCGCGGGGCAGGGCACGGCATGCACCTCCAGCCCATGGACTTTGAGAATCGCGGTGAGCTGCCGCTGACGCGCCTGGAAATGCGCGAAGCCGCGGTCGATGCGGGCCGGGTCCAGTTCGGCGGCGGCATAGCGACGCTGCCAGCCGCTGCGGTCGAAATCGGCGACGCGCACGGCGCCGTCGACGTAGCGCAGCAGCGGTTCCGGCGGCGCATCCAGCCAGGCGTCTTCTTCGGGCGCCAGCAATGCGGTTTCCAGCAGCGGCCACAGCGCGTCCAGGCCGACGTGGCGATACTGCAGGGCCATCATCGCGGTGAGGTCGTAGGCGGTGAGGTAGCGGGCGTGTTCGACCTTGGCGTCGAACGTTTCCTGCGCCCGCAGCGCGGTATCGGCCTTGGCCATGCCGCGTTCCAGCAGTGCGTGTTCGAACTCCGCGGCCACCGCGGTGGCGTGCTCGGCGCGGCCCACCAGCAGGAACGGCAGCACCCGCAGCGGCCCGCCGTGCAGTTCCAGCTCGGCGCGCAGCGGCTGCGGCACCACGCCGTGATCGTCGGCGCCGAAGGCGATGACCCGCGCGGCGTTCGTCTGCGTACCGTCGGCCTGCGGTGCCCGCGCATGCAACTCTTCCAGCCGCCGGTGCAGCGGCCAGCCCGGGCGCAGGACTTCGGCCGGGTCGTAGTGCGCGCCGGCGAAGACCAGATCCAGCGCGGCGGCGTCGGCCGCGAATGCCGCCAGATCGCGCCCCACCAGCCCGGCCAGCTCTCCGGCCTCGGTCTGGCGCAGCGCCGCGCGACCGGGTTGGCTGCCCGGCACCAGCTCCAGCGCCAGTGCGCCGCGCACCACCATGCGAGGGGAATTCTTCTGCGAATTGTGCGGATTTGCGCTCATCGTCTCGTTGGCCGGGGTACGTTGCGGCGTTACACTCTCACATTATCTCTCTCCGCCCGCCGCGCGCCCGCGCCTGCGGGCCATTCCCCACGAGGTGTCCGATGCTGCATGGTCGTCCCGTCGCCGTCCTGGGCGGCGCCCGCATTCCCTTCTGCCGCCAGAACACGGCCTATACCGATGTCGGCAACCTCGGAATGTCGGTACGGACCCTCGGCGCGGTGGTCGAGAAATTCGGCCTGCACGGACAGCAGCTCGGCGAAGTGGCGATGGGCGCCATCCTCAAGCATTCCAGCGACTGGAACCTGGGCCGCGAGGCCACGCTGTCCTCGGGTCTGTCGCCACTGACCCCAGGCATCACTATCGCCCGTGCCTGCGGTGCATCGCTCGATACGATCATTGCCGTCGCCAACAAGATCGCGACCGGCCAGATCGAGGTCGGCATCGGCGGTGGCTCCGACACCACCTCCGACGTGCCGATCGTCTATGGCCAGAAATTCCGCCGGCGGCTGCTGTCGGTGGCCGCAGCCAAGACCACGATGGACAAGCTGGCGCGCTTCACCAACGGTTTCTCGTTCAAGGAACTGAAGCCGGAACTGCCCGGCGTGGGCGAGCCGCGCACCGGCAAGTCGATGGGCGACCACTGCGAAGACATGGCCAAGGAATGGAAGATCGATCGAGAATCGCAGGATGCGTGGGCGGTGTCGTCGCACCACAAGCTCGCCGCCGCTTACGAGCGCGGGTTCTTCGACGATCTGGTGGTGAGCTTCCGCGGCGTTTCGCGCGACAACATCCTGCGCGCCGACACCACCCAGGAAAAACTGGCCTCGCTGAAACCCGCGTTCGACCGCACTTCCGGCCGCGGCACGCTGACCGCCGGCAATTCCACGCCGCTGACCGACGGCGCCTCCGCCTGTCTGATCGCCTCCGACGAATGGGCCGCGCAGCACGGGCATGAAGTGCTGTGCCACATCCGCGACACCCACGTGTCCGCGGTCGATTTCGTCCACGGCGAAGGCCTGCTGATGGCGCCGACCATCGCGGTGGCCGAAATGCTCGCGCGCAACAACCTCACGCTGCAGGATTTCGATATCTACGAAATCCACGAAGCCTTCGCCGCGCAGGTGCTGTGTACGCTGCGCGCCTGGGAAAGCGCCGACTACTGCAAGACCCGCCTGGGCCTGGACGCGCCGCTGGGCAGCATCGACCCGGCGAAGATCAACCCGGTCGGCTCGTCGCTGGCCGCGGGCCACCCGTTCGCCGCCACCGGTGCGCGCATCGTCGCCACCGCCGCCAAGCAGCTGAAGGAACGCGGCGGCGGCCGCTGCCTGATCTCGATCTGCACCGCCGGCGGCATGGGCGTGGTCGCGATCCTGGAACGTTGATCCGGAGCGCCGATCGCCGGCGCTGAAGTTTCGTTTCTACGCTTGGGGAGCGTATGCAGCAGGAATTCAATCCTTACCGGCCGCCCGATGCGCCGGTCCAGCACTTCTTCGTTTCCGAGCAGAGCGACGGTGAGGTCATCTGGCGCGACGGCAAAGCGGTCGTCGCGGTGCGCAACTGCGCCTTTCCGCAGCGCTGCGTGAAATGCAATGCGCCCGTGGCCAGGGCCGGGGTGCGCCAGCGCAACTTCTACTGGCATACGCCTTGGCTGTATCTGCTGATCCTGCCGAGCATCCTGATCTACGTCATCGTGGCGGTGATGGCGCGCAAGAAGAGCAGTCACGACATCGCGCTGTGCGCGCAGCATCTGCGCCGGCGACGGATCTTCATCGCCATCGGCTGGTCGTGGCCGCTGACGCCTCTGCTCGGTAACCTGCTGTTCGACGATATCGGAATGATCTTCGGCGTGTTCGCATCGCTGATCCTGATTCTGGTCGGCATGTCCGGCTCGCGGGTGATGAGCGCGGCGAAGATCGACGAACGCCGCGCGCGCTACACCGGCTGCGGCAAAGACTTCCTCGCATCCTTGCCGCCGCTGCCCGGCTACATGCAGCGTTGATGCATCTCCCGCGCTGGCGGATATCCGGCGCTGCCGTGTTTCGCTCCGCGCGGCCGGTGACGCCGGTTACACCAGGCCTTGGCCGCTTTTCGCTAACCCCGCGATCCGATCCGGTACGTTCTGATCACGCGCACTGCCGATCACGCGCATCCATCGTGCCGCGACCGGCGCCACCACTGATCGATCACCGGGGAATCACCATGCGTTCCATCCGTTCGAACCTGTTCGTCTGCGGCCTGACCGCCGTGCTGTTCTTGACCATCGCCGCCTGCAGCAAACAGCATGACGCCGCCGAAAGCACCGCCGCCGAATCGGTGGCGATGGACCAGGCTGCCGAGAAGGCCATGGGCGGCGCGATGCCCGCGTCCGCGCCGATGCCCCAGGAAGCTGCCGCCGCCGATGCCGCCGCCAGCAGCGAAAGCCTGCAACGCGAATCGCAGGTCGAAACCCGCACCACCGTCGACGCCGCGCAGGTCAGTTCCAGCGCCGCCACTTTCGACGACGGCCAGCGCAAATTCATCCGCACCGCGCAGGCGCAGTTCCGGGTGAAGGATGTCTACACCTCGGCGCTGGCGATCGAGGATGTCGCCGCGCAGCAGGGTGGCTTCGTGGTCGACAACGACATCGCCGCACAGACGCTCAGCATCCAGCGCCGCCCCGCCGGCGACGGAAAACTGCTCGAACTCGCCGAATACACGGTGCGCGGCACGCTCACGGTGCGCGTGCCCAGCGACAAGACCCAGGCCTTCCTGCGCGCGATCGCGTCGCAGATGGAATTCCTCGACCAGCGCGGTTTCGACGCCGCCGACGCGCAGTTCCAGATGCTGCGCCAGCAGCTCGCCTACCAGCGCGAACAGCAGGCGCAGTTGGAGCTTGGGCAAGCGGTGCAGTCGGGCGACCGGCTCGACCGCAAAGCCGAAGTCATCGCTGCGCGCACCGGCTCGAAACTGCAGCGCGATGAAGCCCTGATCCAGCAGAAGGAATTCGAGGACCGCGTGGCCTTCAGCACGATCAATCTCACGCTGTACCAGCTATCGAAGATCCGCCAGACCGAAATGGTCGATGTCGAAGCGGTGTTCGAGAAGCACAGCCCCGGTTTCTTCTGGCGCCTGTTCAGCGCGCTGCGCGTGGGCTGGTACGGCCTGCTCGATCTGCTGCTGGCGCTGCTGCAGGTGTGGCCGCTGTGGCTGGCCGTCGGCCTCGGCGTGTACGGCCTGCGTCGCTGGAGCGTCGCGCGTCGCGGCAAGCGCCCGCCGCTGCCGCCTTCGGTGGAGTGATCCGTTTCACCCGCATCGGGGCGCGTTACGGCGCGCCCCGATTGCTTTGGCGAAACGAGGGCGGGACTCAGCGTTTTTTTACCGAATCCCGCTGGCCTTCGCTCAAGGTCCAATCGATCAACTGCGTTGTGGCGTCGTCCAGGCCGCGTTCGAACGCGCGGTTGATCTGTGCGACACCGGTGCCGTCGGCGGGCGTGGCGATGTCGAATACGCGGCTGGCGACGACGCGATTGTCGGCGTTCTGGACGAGGCGGGCGCCGAGTTCGATCCGCGCGCTCGGTGTGGCGCCGCCGCCGTCCGCGGTCTCGTAATCCGATTCGAAGCGGCGCAGGTCGAGCAGCAGTTCGTAGCGCGCGCTCACGCCTTCGCCGCGACGGGAGACGCCGGCCAGACGGCCGCTGTCGGCGAATGCGCGCACGAGCGTGTCGAGCACGATGTCCGGCGCCGGCTGCGTCCACGCCGCGCCTTTGTAGACCTGCAATTCGCCCGGCTGCGGGCGCACGAGGATGCGCGCGGAGTCGTGCATGGTGTCCGCGTACGGGCGCGAGATCTGCAACTGCCAGTCCGCCTGCGGCGCTGCGGCATTCGCAATGCCTTGTGTTGCGCTGCGTTGCGGGGTCGGGTCGTACAGCGCCAGCGTTTCCTGCTTCGGCAGGATGCCGCAGCCGGCGACCGTGGCCGTCGCGAGGGCGAGCGCGGCGATGCGCAGGGCGGAGCGCGTGCGTGCGGAAAGCATTCGTGCGGAAAGGCGGCTCATTTCGGCTCGAACTCCTTGGGTTTCTGGCGGCCCAGCACATAGCCGGCCGGATTGTCTTCGAAGCGCGCGCTGATCTTGCGCAGGTCGCGCACCAGCGCCCGCAGTTCTTCCATCGTCGGGCCGAGCTGGCTCAGGCCATCCTGGGTGAAGGTGTTGATCGCGCTGCGGTTCTCGCCGATCAGCTTGTCGGCGTTGCCGGCGGCGGAGTCCATGCGGCTGAGGGTGCTGTCGAGCTTGGCGATGAGCTGCGGCAGTTTCTTCACCAGTTCGCGGTCGATGTCGCTGATCGCATCGTTGGTGGTGTCGAGTGTGCTCGCGAGTTTCTCGCTGGAGATGCGCGCGTTGACGATCAGCGCGCTGAGGTCGGCGCGCTGGTCGGAAATCGCGCCGGTGGCGTTTTCCAGATTCTCGAGCGTCCTGGCGATGTTGTTGATGTTCTCGTCGCTCAGCACCTTGTCCAAACGCGCCACCAGCTTGTTCGCGGTTTCGGCGATGTTCTGCAGCGCCGAAGCTTCGGTGAGGATCGTTGGTACTTCGTCGTCGGTGCCTGCCAACAGCGCCGCGTCCGGGCTGCCGCCGGTGAGCTGGATGAACGCGGTGCCGGTCAAACCGGTGAACGACAGCTTGGCATGGGTGTCGACCTTCACCGGCGTGCTCGCGCGCAGCTTCACCTTGGCGATGACTTTGCGCGGATCGTCCGGCGCCAGGCTCAGCTTGTCGACGGTGCCGACGCTGATGCCGTTGTACTGCACGCTGCCGCCCTCGGTGAGGCCGGTGACGGCTTCGTCGAAGACGACGTTGAAATAACGCCAGTCCTTGTCGGAGGTGTATTTCGCCGCCCACAGCCCGAACAGCAGCAGGAACGCCGCGGTCAGCAGGGTGAAGGCGCCGATCAGTACGTAGTTGGCACGGGTTTCCATATCAATCGCTCTCGACGAAGCTGCGTTGGCTGTCGCGCGCGGCGCGTCCGCGCGGACCGTTGAAATACTCCTGCACCCAAGGATGATCGAAGCGTTCGATCTCCGCGATCGTCGCCACCGCGATCACTCGTTTCTCCGACAGCACCGCGACACGGTCGCAGATCGCGTACAGGGTGTCGAGGTCGTGGGTGATCAGGAATACGGTGAGGCCGAGCGCCTGTTGCAGGGTGCGGGTGAGGTGATCGAACGCCGCGGCGCCGATGGGGTCGAGGCCGGCGGTGGGTTCGTCGAGGAACAGCAGCGGCGGATCGAGCGCGAGCGCGCGCGCCAGGCCGGCGCGTTTGCGCATGCCGCCCGACAGCTGCGACGGCAGTTTGTCCAGCGCATCCGGCGGCAGCCCGGCGAGTTTCACCTTCAGCAATGAAAGCTCGTACAGCAGCGAATCGGGCAGCTCCGGGTGATGTTCCTTCAGCGGCACCTGCACGTTTTCGCCGACGGTCAGCGACGAGAACAGCGCGCCGTCCTGGAACAGCACGCCGGTGCTGCGCTCGATGTGCAGGCGATCTTCTGTATCGCGCGAGCGGCCGTCGACGCCGAGGATTTCGATCTCGCCCGCGTCGGGTTCGCGCAGGCCGATGATCGAACGCAGCAGCACCGACTTGCCGCTGCCCGAGCCGCCGACCACGCCGATGATCTCGCCGCGACGCACGTCGAGATCGAGATGTTCATGCACCACCTGCTCGCCGAACTGATTGCGCAGCCCGCGGACTTTGATGATGGGTTCGGAGGTGTTGGGTGTTTGCATCGTCAAAAATCAAGAACGCATGGAAGGCATTGGGAATCCCGTCGTCCCGGCGCAGGCCGGGATCCAGCTTTGGGCTTCTGGCGGCCGTCCAACGGCTGGATCCCGGCGTGCGCCGGGACGACGGTGTTTTTCCAGCGACTGTTCGGCTGTTGGCGGCAGCGGATATTCACTCACCACCCCACCTGCATGAACCAGATCGCGGCGAACGCATCGAACACGATCACCAGCGAAATGGTCTGCACCACGCTCGATGTGGTGCGTTCGCCCACCGACTGCGCGGTGCCGGTGACCTGCAGGCCTTCGAGGCAGCCGATCAGACCGATCACCATCGCGAAGATCGGCGCTTTCGCCATGCCGACCAGGAAATGGCGCAGTTCCATCGTTTCCGAGAGCCGCCCGTAATAGGCCTGGATCGGAATGTCGAGGCTGGTCATGCCCACGACCATGCCGCCGAGCAGGCCGGCGAGCATCGCGATGAAGGTGAGCAGCGGCAGCATCACGATCAATGCGAGCAGGCGCGGGATCACCAGCAGGTCGACCGGATCCAGACCCAGGGTGCGGATGGCGTCGACTTCCTCGCGGCTGACCATCGAACCGATCTGCGCGGTGAACGCGCTGGCGGTGCGGCCGGCGAGGATGATCGCGGTGAGCAGCACCGCGAATTCGCGCAGGAAGGCGATGCTGACCAGCTCCACGACATAGATCGAGGCGCCGAAGTCGGCGAGGATGTTGGAGCCGAGGAAGGCGATGACCGCGCCGACCAGGAACGACAGCAGCATCACCAGCGGCACCGCGTCCAGGCCGACCTGTTCCATGTGGAAGACGGTGGCGATCAGGCGCAGGCGGCGCGGTTGGGTGACGGTGCGTCCCAGCTTCACCAGCGTCTCACCGAGGAAGCTCACCAGCGCGACGATTTCGCG
Organism: uncultured Thermomonas sp.; assembly: GCA_966203835.1. Lineage (GTDB taxonomy): Bacteria > Pseudomonadota > Gammaproteobacteria > Xanthomonadales > Xanthomonadaceae > Lysobacter_I. The sequence continues at coordinate 26,486 of CBIHKW010000013.1, read as the reverse complement.
CGCGTTGTCGTGGACCGCGAAGCCCAGGCGCTCCAGCGCGGCGGCGAAACCGTAGGGCTTCTTCGTCTTCGGTCGCCCGTCCTTCACGTCCTCGATCACCTGCACCAGCGCGCGGTGGTCGTCGTGGAAGTGCAGGGCATCGTCGTCGAGCTCGTGACGCGCGGCGTAACGCAGCAACTGCAGGACGCCGAGCGAGTCGAGGCGCGAGACTGCGGAGGCATCGAGGCGACGGACCTGTGCGGGCACCGCGCGCAGCGCCGCACTGATCGCGTCGGCGTGGCCCAGGGTCCATTCGCCGGACAGCCGGACGCCCGTCGCGTCGTCCGGATCGATTTCGATGCTGGGAACGGCGGGGCTGGGTGGTGTCATCGGCGGGCGTGCGGGCGCATTGGGCGCAGCATAGCCGAGCGCCGCGACCTTACGTGCGGGCCGTCAGTCACGCGGCGGCGGAAGGCCGGGCGCATCGTGCAGGTCGCCCACCGCGTCTTCGTAAAGCCGTTCGGGTCGCTGATCCGGTTGCGCGTCTTCGGGCGCGTGTCCGGGCGAGGCGTCCGTGGGCTCACCGCGCAGCGCGCGCAGTGCGTTGCGGTAACTCTGTCGTGCCTGTGTGTCGTCGCCGATCTGCGCGAAGCCGTGGCCGAGCTCTTCCCAGATGTCGGCTTCCCGGACTTCGGCGCCGCCGCTTTGTGCGATAGCGCGATATAGGCTCTGTTCGGCCAGCGGCCATTCGCCCTGCGCGCGGGCGAGCCGCGCCAGCCCGAGCAGTGCGCCCGGGCTGTCCACGTGGGCCTGCAGCCAGCGTTCGGCGTGGGCGCGACGGCGAGCCAGCGCGGCGTCGTCGAGCCGCTCGATCGGCAGTGCGCCGTAATGCGCGGCCAGCGCGTCGTCCCACTGCGCGTCGATCGCGGTTTCGAGGCTGCCCGCGGCGGCTTCGTCCCAGCGCAGCGCGGCGGCGCGGTCGGCATAGGCGCGGGCTACGGCGGGCACGGTGCGCAGCGCTACCGGCAGGACGTCCCAATGACCGGCTAGCGCGTTATCGTCGTCGGCTTCGCTCAGCATGCGCGACGCCCACAGGCGCTCGCGTTCGGCCAGTTGGGATAACGACAAGGCCTGCTGCTGGCGCAGTGCGCCGAGCATGCCGTAAGCCTCCGCGCTGCGCCCGTGCGCGGCTAGCGCGTCCGCACGCAGCGCCAGCGCGCGCGGCGGCAGCGCCTGGTCGGCGACGGCATCGAGCGCGGCGGCGGCCTCGGCGGGACGGCCCTGGGCCAACGCGGCGTCGGCAAGCACCAATGCCCGCAGCGGCGCGTGCTGCGCTGGCAAGGCGTCCAGATGCGCGGTTGCGGCATCGGCATCGCCGCGGGCCAGCGCCGCCTGCGCTGCGGCCACACGCGCCGGCGCTTCAAAGCGCGGGTTCTGCGCCGACTTCGACAGCAGTTTTTCGGCCTGCGCGTACCGGCCCTGATGCAATGCCTCGAAACCGTCGCCCAAGCGCGCGCGCGCATTGCGTTCGCGTCGCTGCCGCCACAGCCGGAACGGCAGCCCGACCAGCTTCCACAGCAGCCACAGTGCGAACAGCGCGGTGCCGAGCATCAGCAGTCCACCGACCAGCGTGGATTCGACGGTGGTGCCGAGATAACGCACCAGCACGAAGCCGGGATCCTGCACCAGCACCTGCGCGAGCAGCGCGCCGGCCAGCGCGAGCAGGAGCCAGAACAGCAGGTTGCGGAAGAGGTTCATTCGCGCTCGACCGCGCTGCCGGGCATCGTGCGCGATGAGGATTTAAGACGTCGTATCGCGTTGTGCAGCATCACGTCCCCCGCTGCGCCCGCAGTTGTTCGAGCGTGCTGCCCAGCGTGGGAATGTCCAGCGCCAGCGGTGCGGCGCGCAGCGCGCGCAGTTCGTCGAGCGCGGCCTTGCGCTGCGGCGATGCCGGCCACAGCCGCAGCACCCAGGCATCGGCGCGGGTGAGTGCGGCGCGCATCGCGACGGTATCGCGACGTTCGATCGCGGTGCGCGCCAGTGCGAGTTCGAGCTGCAGTGCGATGTCGCCGGCTTCGCGGTCTTCGCTGGCGATCGCGACCGGCGCGTCGTTGCGGCGCACGCTGACCAGTCGCGCCAGCACCCGGTCCCACCACGGCGCGTTCGCAGCCGGCACCGGTGCGCGCGGCAGCGCGGCGGGGTCGGGCAGTTTCGCGGCCAGCGTGTCGAGCCGCTGCAGCGCGATGCGGCGCGGATCGGCGTTCAGCGCTTCGAGCGCGGCGCGTTCCTGCGCCAGCGCCTGACGCAGATTCAATGCGCCCGGGCTGTCGATGCCGTTCAGCACGCCGGCGGCGAGTGCGTAGGCATGACGCGCGCCATCGAGATCGGCCGCGAGTTGCAGGCGCTGCTGACCGAGCGTGAGCAGCAGTTCGGCTTCGTCCAGGCGCAGCGCCTGCGCGCCGTGGCGGTTGGCGTCGGCGAGTTTGGCGACGTTGCCTTCCAGCAGCGTCGCGCGCTGGCCCATGCCCAGCAGTTCATCGCGCAGCACGCGGTTGGTGGCGTCGGCCTGCTGCAGGCGCTGGCTGTGGCCGCGCACGTCGCCGCGCAGGCGGTCGAGGCGCGCTTCGAGTGCCTGCAGCCGCTGTGCGGCTTCGATTTCGGCGGCGCGCTCGCGTTCCGCGCGCTGATGGTCGCTGTACCAGAGCCAGCCGCCGGTCGCGGCGAACGCCAGCAGCACGGCAAGCCACGCCCAACCGCTGCGCCGGACGGGGCGCTGTGGGGACGTGGGTGCGGATTCGCCGGTGATGGCGGGTGTGGCGCTTTCGGTCATGGTGGGGGTGGCCGGCGGCATCGTGTGCGGCATGCGCGTCATGGTAGCCGGGATGTTGGTGGTATGTCGTTGGCCGGATGCTGCCGCTGCGATGACGCGCGATGCTGAACGCAGCGTCGCGCGGCGTCATCGCTCTGTGAACGCAGCCGCCAGCAGCTGCGCCGGCCGTGGTCCGGCGGCGACGCGCACGTCGGTGCAGCCGGCCTCGCGGGCGGGCGCGGCCCGCCGCGCGCGCGCCGCCCCCACACCCCCACCCCCCCGCCGCGCGGCGCTGTCGGCGGGCGCGGGGGCCCGCCCCGTATGCAGGGCGTCGCCGCTGCTGACCGGCAGCAGCAGCGGGCCGGTGAGGGTGCGCAATCGGGCAAGCGATGCGGGCGACAGCGCGACGGTTTCGCGAACATAGACATCGGCGCGATGCACGCGCGCGCCGCGCGCCTGCAGATCCGGGCCGATCCGGTTGCGACCGCCGGGCGCGGTGATCAGGCCGATATCGAGGTCGCGCACATCGCGCAGTGCCGGCAATGCCAGCAGACCTTCGCTGTCCATGCGCGTCGGCGATGTCACGTGGGCGACATCCATACGCCGCAGTGTAGTGGCGGTGGTGGTGCCGATCGCGTAAAACACCTGCCCGCGCCGTGTCTGCAGCGGCGCCAGCGCGGCTGCGGCGCGGGCCGCCGCGGGGCTGGTGACGATCACGATCCGTGCGCTCAGCGCCTTGCGCAGCGCGTCGCGGGTCGCGGTGTCGTCGCGTACCGCGATCCGCCAGGGCGACAGCGCGATCACGCGCAGCCCGTGTGCGGCAGCGGCGCGACGCATCGCGGCGTGGTCGTTCGCGGGCCGCAACGAAACCACAATGGGCAGCGTGTAGTATTCGCGCCGCTTGCCGCGGGGTGTCGTTGGACCGGTTCTGCGCATCTTCCCAGCTTGGCTATTCGTATGTGTACCTGCAAGCCAGCTCCGCATCAGATTGTCCGCACCAGATCTGCCCCGATCTCCCCCGAGCGTTGTCGATGACCGAAATGTTCCCCTCCGCCCTCCCGCCCGCCGCCTGTGCGATCCGACTGTCGCCCCGGCACGCGCTCGAAGCCGAACTGATGGCGATGCCGCCGGTGGTGGCGATGGGTCTGCGCATCGTCGAGGCGACCGGTGAACGCCTGCGCCTGCATGCGCCGCTGGCCGCCAACGTCAACGACAAGGGCTGCGCCTTCGGCGGCAGCCTGACCTCGCTGATGACGCTCGCCGGCTGGAGCCTGATCACCCTGCGCCTGGCCGAAGTGGGGATCGAAGCCGATGTCTTCGTCGCCGACAGCGAAATCCGCTACCGGGCGCCGCTGTACGCGGACCTTGAAGCCACCGCCGAGCTGGTCGACGACGCATCCTGGCAGGTCTTCCTCGACACCCTGCGCAGCCGCGGCCGTGCCCGGCTGGGGGTGCTGGCGGAGGTGGCATTACCTGAAGGCGGTGTGGCTACAGAGTGCCGGTCGCGTTACGCGGCCAAGCTGAGAGCGTAGGATGCCGGCTGCCGCCGTCGAAAGTCCTGGAGTCACGATGCAGACCCTCGTTCCGATCCATGCCCGAGTCCGTACGGTCGCGACCCTGCTGATCGCAGTGCTGCTGGTGTCCATGGCCGGCGTGGCGATGGCGGGCAAGAAGGCGAAGTCGAACGTTCTCGACAAGAACCAGTACGCCTATTCCGCCGCGATCCGCTGGGGCGACTTCGAGGGCGCCTGGACCATGGTCGATCCCAAGATCCGCAAGGACAAGCCGATGACCGACGCCGAGTTCTCGCGCTATGAACAGATCCAGGTCTCCGGTTATCGCGACCTCGCCAGCCAGGCCGGCCCCGACGGCACCGAGGTGCGCGAGGTCATCATCGACGTGATCAACCGCAACACCCTGAAGCAGCGGCGCATCCGCTACACCGAGGTCTGGCGCTACGACCCGGAAACCAAGAACTGGTGGATCGCCAACCTGCCGGATTTCTGGCAGGGGCAATAGAACGCCCGGTCCGGGCGTTCCGTCCGGGCCAAGATTTTGCCAGCAGCCCCGCGGCAGGCGACAATTCCGCTCCTGCGCGCGCTTCCCGCGCCATTCGGACCCGTTCCCCCGTGAATTTCGAAGAACTGTCGGCCTTCGCCGGCCGCAACCCGGTCTACAGCCTCGCGCTGGTCGGCCTGACCGCCGCCATCATCGGCAACGAGCTGTCGCGCTTTTTCCGCGGATACAAATCGCTGCGCCCGGCGGACGTGACCGCCCTCATCAACCAGGACAACGCCCTGGTGGTGGATCTACGTCCCACCGCTGATTACCAGAAAGGCCATATCGCCGGCTCCAAGAACGTGCTGATGGCCCAGTTCGACCCCGAAAGCAAACAGCTGGCACCGGCCAAGGCGCTGCCGATCGTGCTGGTCTGTCAGAGCGGGACCACCGCTGCCGGCGCCGCCAAGCGCCTGAAGCAGGCCGGTTTCGAACGCGTCCATGTCCTCGAAGGCGGCATCGCCGCCTGGCAGCAGGCCGAGTTGCCGCTGGTCAAAGGCAAAAACTGAGCCACAGGCTCAGGCCGCGGCTCCGCCGGCAATGTCCGGCGCCGCGGGTCGTGCCCAGCAGCGCACGCCCCCCAACGCCTGCCTTGCAAAAAGGGATCCCGGCTCCCAGATCAGATGACCCGTGGCGACATGGGCGGGCACCGTCGCCCCTGACGGCGCTTGCCCCGCGCGGCGCCATGCGATAATCGCCCCCTTTTCCGCTTTCCCTTCAGGAGCTCTGCCATGTCCGAACCCGTCGCCAACGGCGCCGCAGCCGAAGCCAACGGCCCGACCTTCTCGGTCGAGAAGATCTACATCAAGGATGTTTCGTTCGAGGCCCCCGGTGTGCCGCAGGTGTTCAACGAGCAGGGCCAGCCGGCGCTGGAGATGAACCTGAACCAGCGCGTCCAGCGCGTCGCCGACAACCTGTTCGAAGTGGAACTGGGCGTGACCCTGACCTGCAAGCTCGTCGACAAGACCGTGTATCTGGTCGAAGTGCGTCAGGCCGGCCTGTTCGGTCTGGGCGGTTTCGACGACCAGACCCTCGACGCGATGCTGGGCGTGCATTGCCCGAACATTCTTTATCCGTATGCGCGCCAGACCGTCAGCGACCTGATCACGGCCGGCGGCTTCCCGCCGTTCCTGCTGCAGCCGATCAATTTCGAAGGTCTGTACGCCGAAGGCCTGCGTCAGCGCGCCGAGCAGGGCACCCTGGCCGGTGCCGAGACCGCCGGCAACGCCTGACGCGACGCCGGTTTCGTGACGTTGGACCCGAGCATGTCGTCCGATCATCCGGACACCGTCGCCGCGAAACCTGCCGTCGCCGTACTCGGCGCCGGCTCCTGGGGCACGGCCTTGGCGGCGCTGATCGCCCGCCACGGCCACCCCACGGTCCTGTGGGGCCGGGATGCCGCGACGCTCGCGGCGATCGACGGCCGCCACGAGAATCCCCGGTATCTGCCGGGGATTCCGCTTCCCAATACTCTGCGCGCCACGCCCGATCTGGCCACCGCCATGGCCGGCTGCGATCTGGTGCTGGTGGTCGTGCCCTCGCACGCCTTCGCCGAAACTCTGCACGCGCTGGCGCCGCTGCGCCCGGCGCATGCCGGCGTGGCCTGGGCGACCAAGGGCTTCGAGCCCGGTTCCGGGCGTTTCCTGCATGAAGTCGCCGACGAACTGCTGCCTGCAGGCGTGCCGCTGGCGGTGGTGACCGGCCCGTCCTTCGCCAAGGAAGTCGCCGCCGGCCTGCCGACCGCGCTCACGGTGCATTCGGATAGCCCCGACTTCGCCCAACGGGTCGCCGATGCCTTGCACGGGCCCGCATTCCGCGCCTACACCGGCGAGGACATGCTGGGCGCCGAGTTGGGCGGGGCGATGAAGAACGTGCTGGCCGTCGCCACCGGCGTCGCCGACGGCATGAACCTGGGCCTCAACGCCCGTGCGGGCCTGATTACCCGCGGCCTCAACGAAATGCTGCGCCTCAATCTCGCCATCGGCGGCAAGGCCGAGACTCTGATGGGCCTGGCCGGCCTCGGCGATCTGGTGCTGACCTGCACCGGCGATCTCTCGCGCAACCGTCGCCTCGGCCTTGCGCTGGGACGCGGCCAGTCGATCGAGGAGGCCGTGCGCGAGATCGGTCAGGTGGTCGAATCGATCCAGACCGCGGAAGAAGTGATGCGCCAAGCCGGTCGCCATGGCATCGAGCTGCCGATTTCCAGCACCGTCCGCGACGTGCTGAAAGGCGAGATCACCCCGGGCGAAGGCCTGAAGCGGCTGATGTCGCGCGAGCAGAAGCCCGAATATCCCGAGGGCTTGTTCGGGGATTGAAGGCTTTCATGGCCGCGACCAAGAAAAGCCGCGATCAAGAAAAAAGCCCGGCAATGCCGGGCTTTTCCGGTTTCGAGGCGCGTCGATCAGAAGCTGGCGCGAACGCCGATCATGTACTGCGAGGTCACGTCGCCGGCTTCGACTTCGCCGACGATGCCCCAGGTTTCGTTGATCACGAACTGGGCGCCGAGCGTGCCGCTGAATTCGCCGTCGTAATCGCTGCCGTCGACGTAATTGGCCTTGACCCAGCCTTCGAAGCTGTTGCCGAGCGCGCCGCGCAGGCCCACCGACAGACGGGCGCCGTCGATGTTGTCCTGCACGCCGTCAGCGTCCAGCTCGGTGTGCTGGAAGCCGAGTTCGGCGGTGAGATCGGCGTTGTCGAACACGGTGTGACGGTAGCCGAGGCCGGCGTGCGCCTGGCGGGCGTCGATGTCGACCACGAAATCGTCGTTGCGCGACCAGGCGTAACCGCCGTAGATGTACAGATTGTCGCCCAGCTCGACCGACGTGCGGATGCCCACGCCGTCGAAATCCAGGCTGTCGCCGAGCGAATCGAGATCCACGCTGAGGCGCTGGGCGCTGGCTTCGACGTAGGTGAAACTGCCCAGGCTGTCCCGGGCCGATGCCGCGAACGGCAGGCTGGCCAGCAGGAGCGCGGCCGCAAGTTGCTTCTTCATGAATCTCCCCATTAACCGGTGAACGCTGTGGATGTCCTGTCCGCGGCGGGCGCGGCCTATCAGTGTAACCAAGCCCGGGCCGGTTTTGCTGCACCCACAAGAAAGCCCGGCGGTTGCCGGGCTTCCAGGTCGCGACACGGAGGGGAGGCCGCTCGCGAATGGGCGTATTCAGGGGCTTACGCCAGCCCTGCACGGGTGAAGCAATGCGGGTGCCGGATGAGCCGTGATGACTCGCCGTGATGACAAAGCTCGATTACCAGCTGAAGCGCGGGCCGACGAACCACTGGGTGTCGCCGTCGGCGAACTTGACGTCGCCGCTGAGGCCCCAGTTCTGGTTGAATTTCACCTGGGCGCCGACGCGGCCGTAGAAATCGCCGTCGAACTGCTCGTAGTCCTCGTAACCGGCCATGGCGTAGCCTTCGAACTTGGTGCCCAGGGCGCCGCGCACGCCGACTTCGGCGCTGTAGCCGTCGAAATCGAAGTTGCTGCCGGCGTCGAGCTTCTCGTAGGCGACGCGGGTGACCAGATCGGCCTTGTCGTTGATGCCGTAGTTGTAGCCGACGCCCACCTTCCACTGGTCGATGTCGATGCCATTGGTGTTGTCGATTTCCTGCTGGTTGTAGCCGCCGAAAATGTGGAAGTTCGGATGCACCGCGACCGAGCCGTCGAGGCCGAAGCCGTCGGCATCGGCACCGCCGTCGCCGTTGGTGGCGACGTAACCGCCCTGGACATAATTGTAGGAAACGCCTTCGGCCGCGGAGGCGGCGAACGGAAGGGCGGCCAGCAGGGTCAGGGCAAGGAGAGAACGCTTCATGGGGTTGACCTCTTGATTGTTATTGGTATTGGGCCGAAAGCGGGTGGGGGGAGAGAGAAGAAATCCCGCTTCGGTGGAGGGCATTCTCAGGATTGCCGCATAACAAAACCTTAATACTGAACTCGCGGGTTCGGGAACTTTCGCGAACGGTTCAGGTGGCGGCGGCTGACGGATGGGCTGCAGCCCTCGGTACATCCCTGTCGAGCTTGGCGTCCGGGGACAAGACGAATCCGGCGAACCCGGAGATCCGCTGTTCGGGAAGAGGTCTGTCGATATCGCTGCGCGGCGCGGATTGGAGCCGCTCAGGATTTCAGCTTCCAGCCGGTTTTGAAGATCCACCACACCGCGACCATGCACAGCGCCAGGAAGCCGAGGATCGCGGCCAGGCTGACGCCGACATTCACGTCCGCCACGCCGTAGAAGCTCCAGCGGAATCCGCTGATCAGATACACCACCGGATTGAACAGGGTGATCTTCTGCCAGACCGGCGGCAGCATGTTGATCGAATAGAACGCGCCGCCCAGGAAGGTCAGCGGCGTCACCACCATCAGCGGGATCACCTGCAGTTTCTGGAAGTCGTCGGCCCACAGGCCGATGATGAAACCGAACAGGCTGAAGGTCACCGCGGTCAGCAGCAGGAAGCACAGCATCCAGAACGGATGGGCGATTTCGTAGGGTACGAAGAGGCGCGCGGTGATCAGGATCAGCACGCCCAGCATCAGCGATTTGCTGGCCGCCGCGCCGACGTAGCCCATCACCACTTCGACGTAGGACACCGGCGCCGACAGCAGTTCGTAGATGGTGCCCGCCCACTTGGGCATGTAGATGCCGAACGAAGCGTTGGAAATGCTTTCGTTCAACAGCGACAGCATGATCAGGCCGGGAATGATGAAGGCGCCGTAGCTGATGCCGTCGATGTCGCCCATGCGCGAGCCGATGGCTGCGCCGAACACCACGAAATACAGCGAAGTCGACAGCACCGGCGAAGCGATGGACTGGGTGATGGTGCGGAAGGTGCGCGCCATTTCGAAACGGTAGATCGCGCGGACGGCATGCCAGTTGATGAGCGCGCTCATGTGCGTGCCTCCTTGCCGGCGCCATCGCTGTGACCGTTGCCATGCACCAGGCTGACGAAGATCTCCTCCAGCGAACTCTCGCTGGAATGCAGGTCCTTGAAGTCGATGCCCAGTTCGCCCAGACGTCTGAGCAGTGCGGCGATTCCGGTTTCATCGGACTGGGTGTCGAAGGTGTAGACCAGTCCATGGCCCTCGTCGATCAGCTCCAGCGCAAGCGCCGAAAGTGCTTCCGGAATGCGTTGCAGCGGGTTCTGCAGTTGCAGGGTCAACTGTTTCTTGCCGAGCTTGCGCATCAGCACGTGTTTGTCTTCCACCAGGATCAGTTCGCCCTTGCTCATCACGCCGATGCGATCGGCCATTTCTTCGGCTTCCTCGATGTAATGCGTGGTCAGGATGATGGTGACGCCGTTTTCGCGCAGCGTGCGCACCATCTGCCACATGTCGCGGCGCAGTTCCACGTCGACGCCGGCGGTCGGTTCGTCCAGAAACAGGATCGTCGGCTCGTGCGACAGCGCCTTGGCGATCAGCACCCTGCGCTTCATGCCGCCGGAGAGGGTCATGATCTTGCTGTCCTTCTTGTCCCACAGCGACAGATCGCGCAGCACCTTTTCCAGATAGGCTGGATTCGGCGGCTTGCCGAACAGACCGCGGCTGAATTTCACGGTCGCCCACACCGTCTCGAAGGCATCGGTGGACAGCTCCTGTGGCACCAGTCCGATCTTGCTGCGCGCGGCGCGGTAATCGCGTGCGATGTCGTGGCCATCTGCGGTCACCGTGCCGCTGCTGGCGTTGACGATGCCGCAGACGATGCTGATCAACGTGGTCTTGCCGGCGCCGTTGGGCCCGAGCAGGGCCAGGATCTCGCCCTTGCGGATCTCCAGATCCACCGACTTGAGCGCCTGGAAGCCGGAGGCGTAGGTCTTGCTGAGCTTTTGGATGGAAATGATGGAAGACATGCGACCAGCGTTGAAAGGAGAGCGACAGCGGATCGTACCGGAGTCGCGTCACTTCCATTGTCCCGCATCAGGGAAATTCAATCCCTGCGGTTGCTGATGCGTCGATCCAGCGATCCATGGACGACGATCAATCGACCACGGCGAACCCGACCATCATGCCCTGATCTTCGTGCTCCAGATTGTGGCAGTGGAACATGTAGCGCTGCCGCCCGGAAAACGGCTGCGAGAAATCGATCTGGATCGAGACCGTTTCGCCGGGCCACACCAGCACGGTGTCGAGCAGCCCCATGTCGTGCGGCGTGCGTCCGCGTGGATCGATCGCCTGTTCGGTGATCTGCTTGGGGCTGTTCGCGCGCCCGGTCACGATGAACTGGAAGCCGTGCAGATGCATCGGGTGCGGCATGCTGCGCATGTCGTTGGTGATGTCCCACCGCTCGACGCTGCCGCGCGGGACTTCGAACACGTCGCCGCCGTGCGCGAGGTGATAGTTCCAGTTGTTGATCATCCAGCGGCCCGAATCCTGCAGCCACAGACGGAACGGCCGCCGCTTCGCGTCTTCGCGGATGCCGACGCTGTGCGCGGACAGTGCGGTCGGCAGTTCGCCGCCGTTGCGCGCTTCGCCTGCGATCCGGATCAGCAGAAGATCCATGTCTTCGCCCATCGGTGTCGCGCCGGGATGCTCCATCGCCGGGTCTTCCGGCACGCCGACGCCTGCATCGTTCTCCATCGGGTCGTACGCGATGCTGCGCATCATCAACAGATCGCCCGGTTTCGCCGAACGCAGATCGAGCAGCAGATCGAGGCGTTGCGCGGGCGCGAGGAACGCGGTCTGCAGGCGATGCGGTCTGTCGAGCAGACCGCCATCGGTGCCGAGCAGATGGAACGGCAGATTCGCGTTGTGGTCGCCGGCGAAAGCGATGCGGTACAGGCGCGCATTCGATGTGTTCGCGAGCCGCAGACGCAGCCAGCCCGGTCGCGCTTCGAACACCGGATCGACCGTCCAGTTGATCAGCACCTTGTTGCCGATCCAATCGTCGGCGGCGATCTCGTGGACGATCTTGTTGCGCAGCCCGAACTGTTTGTCGGAAATGCTCAGCGCGATGTCATCGACGCCCCAGGTCAGTCCGAGCCGTTTCTGCAGCGCGAGCTCTTCGTCGTCTTCGACCACCACCAATCCGGCCAGCCCTTTGTGTACCTGCAGACCGGTCTGTCCGTGCGGGTGCGCGTGATACCAGTACAGGCCGGCGCGATTGCGCACTTCGAAATCGTAGTCGTGGCGCTGCCCGTGTCGCACCGGATGCAGGCCGCTGCCGTCGTTGATCTCATCCACCGCGAACCCATGCCAATGGATGGTGGTGTCGTCGCCCAGGCGGTTTTCGAGGGCGACTTTCACGCGCGAACCGGTGCGCGCGAACAGGGTCGGGTTGTGCTGCAACTGCCCGGCCGCGTTGCGATGCGTGTAAGTCCAGATGTCGGATGCCGAGCCTTCCAGCATCGGCTGCGTGAACACGCCGGTCTGCAGCACGATCCCGGCATCGGCCGCTTCCGAGGCTTCGCCCAGATTCGCCGAAGCGCCCGGGATGCGCAGTTTGTTGCGTAACCGCGTCGCGCGCGCCGAAAGCCCGGGGCTGACATGACGAGGACGCAATCCGAAGTAAGCGCCGCCAGCGACAATGCCGGCGGCGACGCCCGCCGCGAGCAATCTTCTTCGATAAGGGTTGCTGGGCGCTTCGTCCATTCGCTAAGGCTCTGAAATAGATAAGAAATATTATCTAGCTTGACAGTGATAAGGCGGCGGTGGCAAGGTCTGCCGGCCGTTGATGGCGGAAACCGCCATCACCTGTCCGTGGATCGCTGGGCAGGTCGGGGGGAGTGGGTAGACTGGCATTGCAGGGGAATGGATATGCGGCGATGGTTCTGGCTGGCGACGTTCCTGTGCGCCGTTTTCGTGGTCGCCGCGCAACAGTCGGGGCAATCGACCGAAATAGACAAGGGTTTCCTCTGGCTGCGCGCCCAGGTGCAGGCCGACGGCGCCGTCGCCGGTGAGGCGACCTCGCAGGCGCTGCCGATACAGGTGCGCACCGAAACACTGCATACCCTCGCATTGCTCGACTCGCGTCCCGTCGAGTTGGCCGACCGCATCGGTGGCCAAGCGCAGAAACATACCGAACTCCAGGCGCGCAAAGCGCTCGCCCTGCGTCTGGCCAACCGCGATGCGCAGCAGGTCATCGCCGATCTGGGCCTGCAGCAGAACGCCGATGGCGGTTTCGGCTCGCGCCGCGAATACGGCAGCAATCCGCTGGATACCGCGTACGCGCTGATCGCGTTGTCCACTGCGCCCGATCCCGATCTCACTCGCGTCGGCAGCGCGCTCACCTATCTGCGCACGACCCGGCTGTCGCCTTCCGGTTGGCCGGTGGGCGATCACCCCAGCATCCATGTCACCTCCGCCGTGTTGCTGGCGGCACAGGGCTGGTCGAGCCGTTTCCAGGTCGGCGATATCGTGGCTGCGGCGCGCGACTGGATGCTGGCGCGGCGCGCGGCCGACGGTACCTACGGCAATGTCGTCGACAACGCCAACGCATTGCTCGCGCTCACCACCCAGACCTCCGACAACACGATCCTCGGCCCGCTCGCGAACGCGCTGAAGCAGTCCCAGCTCGAAAGCGGCAGCTGGGAGAACGATCCCTACGTCACCGCGATCGCGCTGCGCGCGCTGTTCCGTTCCACCGTCGGTCTGCCGCCGAGCAACACCGGCGCGATCGTCGGCAGCATCGTCGACCAGGACACCCGTGCGCCGGTGTCCGGCGTCACGCTGACGGTGCGCACTGCGCCCGAGATCCGGGTCGCGACCGCCGCCGACGGCAGTTTCATGTTGCTGGGTCTGAATCCTGGCGCGCACACCGTCGATATCCAGGCGCTGGGTTACGTCTCGAAATCCTTCGTCGCCACGGTCAGCGCCGGCAACACGGTCAGCACCGGCGAAATTCCGCTGCAGAAGACCACGCTGACCGCGGAAGTCTTCGGTGTGGCGCGCACCAGCGCGGGCTCGCCGATTGCGGGCGCGGTGGTGTCGTCCGGTACGGTGTCGGCCTTCACCGATGCCGGCGGCAATTACTCGCTCACCGGTCTGAATGCGGGCGCCACGACCGTGACCTTCGCCGCCACCGGCTATCGCACGCTCGACGTGCCGGTGACGCTGGAGCCCGGCAAGCGTTATCAGTTGTCGCCGACGCTCTACACCACCGGGCAGACGCCGCCGACCACGGCGACGATCCGCGGCGTGGTGACGAATCAGGCGACCGGTCAGGTCATCGTGGGCGCGAGCGTGCGCGTGGGCACGGTCACCGCGACCAGCACCGCGACCGGCGCATTCGACATCGCGAATCTCGCGCCCGGCGCTTACAGCATCACGATCCAGGCGACCGGATTCGTCTCGCAGCAGGGTTCGGTGAACCTTGTGGCGGGCATCAACAACGTCGGCACCATTGCCCTTGCCCGCGCGCCCGACAGCTCGACGCTGGTCGGCATCGTCACCGATGCGCAGACCCAGGCGCCGGTCGGCGGCGCGGTGCTGGTCGTGCAGGGACAGGCCGCGACGGCGGTATCCGGCCCCGACGGCCGCTATCTGCTTTCGGGCATCCAGGGCACCGCGTTCACCGTGATCGCGAGCGGGCCGGGTTACAGCGCCCGCACCCTCAACGTCACCTTGCTGGCCATCGGCCAGAGCACGCTGGATGTCGAACTGCTGCCCATCGGCGGCAGCGACGTGGTGTTCGACTCGGTGACCGCCAATCGCCCGGTGTATCGCCCGAGCGGCGAGGTGGAACTCGAAATCGAAGTGCGCAACAGCGGCGCCATCGCAGCCGATCTGGTGATCGACGCCGAAGTGCAGGATCCTTCCGGCAATGTGGTGTTCGTGTTCAAGGCGAACGCCGTCGGTCTTGGCCAGAGCCCGCCGAACCGGCCGCTGCGTTTCGAAGCCGGCACGCTCACCGAAGTGGAAATGGACTGGGTGTTGATCCGCCAGCCGGCGGGCGTTTACACCGTGATTGCGCGTGGACGCGACTTGCAGGGCAATGTCCGCGCCGAAGGCACCACCCGTTTCACCGTCGATTCGATGCCGATCCTGGCCGGTGCGGTGATCGCCGATCCGCCGCTCGCGCAGGTCGACAGCGCGACGCCGGTCAGCATCCGTGCGGAACTGACCAATCTCGGCAATGAATCGATCGGTGCCGGGCAAGTCGATCTGACGGTCACGCTCGATGCCGCGGACGCCAGCCAGACCGGCGTCTCGCGCAGCACCATCGAAGGCGTATTCGCGTTCCCGAACCGCTCCTTCACGCATCTCGATCGCGACAGTCAGGGCAATTTCTATACGGCCGAGAGCAACCGTCTCAACCGGATCGCGCCGGACGGCGCGATCAGCGTGATCGCCACACTGCCGGGCATCAACGATCTCGCGGTGCAGGACGACGGCACCGCCTGGGCCTGCAACGCGCGCAATCTCCATCGGGTATCGCCGCAGGGCGCGGTTTCGACCACCCAGCTCGCCACCCTCGGCAACTGCAGCACGCTGGATGTCGACAACAGCGGCCGTGTGCTGATCGGCGGCACCGCGCTCAGCAACGGCGACGCGCTGCTGGTGCGCTACGAAGCCGGTTCGCCCGAGCAGGTGCTGTGGCGCAACGGGCTGTATCAGCCGATCGGCATGACGCGCCTGTCCACCGGCGGTTACGCGGTCGCGAACTACGGCGACGGCACGGTCAGCCTGGTGTCCGACACCGGAACGGTCACGCCGTTCGCGACCGGTCTCGATCGCCCGTTCGACATCATCGAATTGCCGGGCGGCGATCTGCTGGTGGCCAACAGCGGCGCCAACAATCTGATCCGGATCGACCGCAACGCGCAGCGTTCGGTGTACGCGACCGGCCTGAACCAGCCGGTCGGTCTGTTGCTGCGCAACGATGGCGCCGTGTTCGTCAGCAACCAGGGCAACAACACGATCTCGCTGGTCGATACCTCCGGTCAGGTCGCGCCGTACACGCAGGGCTTCGCGCATTCGCCCGGCGGCCTCGCGCTCGATCCCGACGGTGCCATCATCGCGGCCAACGCCGGCGACGGAACATTGAAAGCGCTGAGAAACGGAACCGTCGAAGCGATCGCCAGCGGTCTGGGCACCGCCAACGCGGTGGTCGGCGACAGCCAGGGCAACCGCTACGTGTCCAATACCAGCGGCCGGATCTATCGGGTCGCAGCGTCCGGCACGGTGACCGAAATCGCCAACGGCATGGGCACGATCGGCGGCATGGCGCTGCAGAACGACAACCAGTTGCACGTCAGCGACGTCAACGCGAACCGTCTGGTCCATATCGATCTGCAGAACGGCACCCGGCAGTTCACCAGCAGCATGTTCGTGAACCCGAATCTGATCCGTGCCGGTGCCGGCGGCCAGACCTACATCAACAATTCGCAGTTCATCTCCGTGCGCAGGGCCGACGGCTCGGTCTCCAGATTCGCCAGCGTGAACGCCAGTGCGATCTCGGCGCGACCGGAAGGCGGCCTGGCCGTGATCCGCAGCAATGCGGATGCCCAGTTCTATGCCGAAGACGGCAGTCTGCAGTCGAGCAGAACCGTCCCGTACTACGTCTACAACATGACGACGCGCGGCAGCGGCAAGCTCATGCTGCTCAGGTACAACGGTCGTTACGAACTCGAAGAGTTCGATATGGCCACCGGCACGCGCCGACTGATCGTGGCCCTGTCGGGCAACCCGAACTTCCTCGGCTCCGATCCCGACGGCAACGTCTACTACCGCGTCGGCACGGAACTGCACCGCATCGACCCGGCGGATGCGGACACCCTGCTGACGATTTCGATCAATGGCGAATCGGTCCGGCAGATGAATTTCGCCGGCGACGGCAAGCTGCTGATCCAGTCGAATTCGAACAATCTCTACGAATACGACACGCAGACCGGCATCACCACGCGGCGTTTGACCCTGTTCTCCACGGGCAGCCAGTTCGTGCGCGACAGCGGCGGCAGCTATCAGATTCTCGCCACCAACGGCCTCAATCTGCTCAACAGCGCAGGCGCCGCGTCGGGATTCGACGCCGGCTTCAGTGCGCCGCGCGGCATCGTCTGGACCGGGAGCGGGCTGCGTTTCATCGAAGGCGGCAGTTATCGCCTGCTGCAATTGGCCGCGCCCGGCGAGTTGCCGACCCGGCTTGGCGACAACTTCCTGGCGACCGCGTTGGCGCATGACGCTGCCTCGGGTTCGACGTTCGGTGTGGGTTATTCGAACCGGATGGTGGAATGGCGCGCGAACGGGACGTCGGTCGTCGTGTCGAGCAGTCTGCCCGGCGCCAATCACACCGGCATCGTGGCGCTGGGCGGCAACCGCTTCGCGATTTCCGATTACGCCAACAGCGCGGTGTACCTCACCCAGCTCGGTACGATTACCGCCAAGTACGGCGGCATCGTGGCGCCGCGCGGCATGGCGTTCGATCCGGGCGGCAATGTGGTCGTCGCCAATTACAACGCGGGCAACGTGGTCAGGCTCGGCGGCACCGGCAGCGTGGGAGAGATCCTGCATAGCGTCGGCACGCCGCGCTACGTGAAATTCGCCAGCGATGGCGCGATGTGGGTGTCGATCAGCGGCGGTCTGCAGCGCGTCGCAGCGGATGGCAGCGTCACCGCCGTGCCGATGAGCCTGCTGGGCGCACCGGCGTCGAACAACAACGATTTCGAATTCGCCGGCAACGACATCATCGTCGCCGACTACAACACGGGGGTGCTGCGCACGCGCATCGGCGGCCCGACCGCGCTGATGTCCGGCGGTCTGCGCAGCAGTTACAGCGTCGCGTGGACGCCTGCCGGTCTGCCGGCGATGATCGACAGCGCGACCAACGGCGTCTACGTACTGGAAGCCGGCGGCATCCGCCAGATCCATGCGCGCGTTCCGCAGGCGCGTCACATGTCGTTCGACCCGCAAGGCACGCTGTATACCGCCGGCAACGCCGCCGACATGACCCGCTACCTCGACGGCGACCTGCAGACGATGCGGATCGGCGCCCTGGTTCCTTCGCTGAACTTCTCGGGTCTGGTCGCGGTGTCCGACACCACCGCCTATGCCATCGCGTATCCCTACAATCAGGCGCTCGGCCGTTCCGAAGGCACGATCTTCAAGATCGTCACCACCAAGCCGACCGCACCGGCGGCGGTGGGGCAGGTGGTCCATACCCGGTCGGTGCCGTTCACCGGACTGTCGACGACCCAGGATCTGCTGAACGTGGATTTCGGCACCTGGCGACCGCCGTACGCGGGCGACTTCAAGCTCGAGGTTTCGATCGTCGGCGTCGAAGGCAAGTTGACGAACTTCATCCATGTCGGTGCAGCGGCCGTCGGCACCTTGACCGCGAACCCCGACGAGCTGCCCCCGGGCGATCAGACCGCCAGCATGCGTCTGAACCTCAGCGGCGGCGACTTCACCTCGCTTTCGCGCGTCGAGCTCGCGCGACTGCGCAAGGTCGTCGACATTTCGTTCCCGTCGGGCATCGCCGCGGATCGCGGCGGCAACATCTACTTCACCACCGCCGACACCCTGTACAAGGTGACGCCGGCCGGCGTGCGCACCACCATCGCGACCGGGCTCAACGTGCGCTTCGGCCTCGCGGTCGACAGCCAGGAACGCCTCTACTTCCTGCAGCGCAACGCCGCGGGCCGTTACGATGTGATGCGTGCGGACACCACCGGGCAGTACGCGGTCTTCGCGCCGATCGATACCGCATCCGCGTCCGGCGTGGCGGTGGACAGTCTCGACAATGTCTTCGTCGCATCGCCCGGAAAGCTGACCAAGATCAGTCCGCAGGGCGTGGCGACGACAGCGGCGACCAGCGGTTTCCCCAGCCCGCGCGGCATCACCGTCGACGGCAAGGACAATATCTACGTCCAGAACGACAACAATCTGGTGGCGCAGGTCACGCCGGACGGCCGCGTGTTCCAGCTCTTCGCCGGCGGCGATGGCGTGGACAACCCGGGCTTCGAAGGCGACGGCTATCCGAACATCACCGCCGACTGCAGCGACAATCTTTACATCGCGACATCGCAGTGGACCAAGATCGGACAGGCGGGCGAAGAGCACACGCTGGCGCAGATCGTTTCGCGCACCGGCCACGTCGGTCTGCTGGTCGATACCAGCCGCACGGTTCCGCGCCTGAACGACATCGACTATCTGGCGTTCGACAAATTCGGCCAGCGTCTGATGCTGTGGGATCACGGCACCTCGGCGATCTATTCGATTCCGGTGACCTGCGGCGCGATCAGTGTCGATGCGCATCTGTTCAGCCTGCCCGGCCAAGCCCTGACCGGCTTCACGATGCCGCCCAGCGCCACCATTCCGCTGGCCGACGGTCGCACCGAATACGTCTGGAGCCTGCGCGACGTGACCGCACAGGGTCTGTCCATCGATTTCGGCGCGCCGCTCAAGAATCTGGTGCTCGGCGAATCGCGTCAGACCATCGACTCCGGCTACCTCGCGTTCCAGAACTCGTTCACCTCGGGCGTGTTCACGGTGCCGCTGGAGATTCCGAAAGTCTCCGTGACCAATCTGGTCGAGCTGACGGTGACCACCGACAAGCCGGAATACGCCGCGAACGAGGTCGTGCAGGTCACCTCCCGTCTGCGCAACCCGTATCCGCGCCAGGTCGACGGCACATTGCTGATCGAAGTGCTGGATGCGCAGGGCATCCTCGTCGATGAGGTCGATCGCGGCGATGTCTCGATTGCCGCCAACGACACCCTTTCTGTTGCGGACAGCTACAACGTCGGCACGATCCTGCCCGCGGGTTACAGCGTGCGCGCGCGCCTGCTCGACAGCACCTTGAACACCGCCGAAGCGAGTGCGGATTTCGCGGTGCTGCCGGCCAGTCTCGATGCCGTCGCCGATGCCAGGCTGCTGGTCGACAAGGCGATCTACAACCCGACCGATCGCGTCGCCATCACTTCGTCGGTGTACAACCGCTCCGCCAACGTCAACCTCGACGACCTCGTGCTGATGGTGCGCGTGTACTCCGGGTCTGGCGTGCTGCAGTACACCGGCGGCCATACGGTCGGCATGCTGCTGCACCGCGCGACGCGCACGTTCACCGCCGATCAGGCGCTCGACAACGCGGCTCCGGGCACGTATCGCGTGGTACAGGTGCTGCAGGACGGCGCCGGCCGCGTCTACGACACCGACGAGACCAGCTATGTCGTCATTTCCACGGGCGAGACCGGCGTCGGCGTGAACGGTCAGATCGCTGCGCTGCCGGCGACGGCGGAAGTGGGCATGTCGATCTCGATCGACGCGCACGCATCGAATACCGGCAACGCCGACCTCGGCAGCGGCACGCTGATCGTGCGCGTGCTGGACGTCGACAACGAGACGCTGCTGCAGAGCTGGGAAACGGCCGCTGCGATTCCGATGGGCGGCAGTCAGCCCTTGAACCATGCCTGGTCTTCGGCGCAAGCCCCGGCCGGCGACTACGCGGCCACGCTGTCGTTGCGCATCGGACAGCAGGAGCGTCTGCTCGCCACGACGCGGTTCCAGTTGACGCAGCCGACGGTCAAGGTCGGACTGCGCCAACAGCTTCACGATCGGGGCAAGCTGCTGGTGCTGGCATCGTGCATTCCGGGCGAGGCGCCCGAATGCGCCGACCGCCGCAAGCTCGAGATCGAGCAACTGCTCACCGGGCTGTCGATCGCGCATGCCGTCACCACCTCGCGCGACACCTTCGAATTCCTGATGCGCAGCGACGAATTCGAGGCGTACTGGATCTCCGGCGGTTCGCTGAAGCTCGATCAGGTGCTGGCGGATGAAGTCATCGAAGCGACGATCCGCGGCGACGGCCTGATCATCGATGGCGTCCACGACTCGCGTAACGCGCTGCTGCACAAGCCGATGGGCGTGAAGTTCCAGGGCAAGATGCCGCTCAATCAGGTCGTCGTGTCCATGGACGACACCGCGGTCTACGACCCGGCGCAGTTCGACATCCTCGACAAGATCGTCCGCTTCACGCTGGTCGGCGCTCAGATCCAGGGTCGTTTCAACAACGGCTATCCGGCGGTGTTGATCCACGATTCCGGCCGCGGGCATACCGTCACCTTCAGCTTCGATTTCGTGGAGACGATCAAGCAGTCGACCTCCGCTGCGGCGATGCGCGATGTGTTGCGCCGCTCGGTCGAATACGCGCTGTCGGGCGAGTCGAGCGGCCTCGCGGCCGGTCAGACCTTCGGCATTCTCACCACGGTGAGCAACCTCTCCGGGCAGACGCCGGCCTGGTTGCGGATCTTCGCCGCGCAGCCGCTGTCGATCCTCGGCACCTATCCCAACGCAGAGACCAGCGACGCCAATACGGCCGCCTGGCGCTTCGATCTGGATGTCGCGCAGGAGCGTCAGTTCACGACCTGGCTGCGCGCGCCGGATCAGGACGGCAGCTATCTCATCGAAGCCAATGCCGGTGCCGGCGGCATCGTCGGCGGCAATGCCATGGCCCAGGCGATCACGCCGGTGAGCGTGGTCTCCAGCGCCTGGTTGATCGCCGATCTGACGGCGCAGGTACAGGCGTTGCGGCCGACCCGCAGCCACGAAGTCCAGGCGCTGCGCATGGTGCTCGAAGATCTCGAAATGGCGCGCGGCAAAGTCGCCAGCGGGGAATACGGACTCGCGATCAGGATCCTGATCCGCGCCCGCGACTCCCTGCTCAAAGTCACAACGGTGGATGTGTCGTCGACGCGACTCGCGTTGTCGAACTATCTCGCATTCGTCGAACGCACATCGACACAACAATGAATCCGGGTCGTGGCCGCAGACTCAAGCTGCGGCCACGGTTGCGATGGGGAAACGCATGAAGCAGGATTTCAATCTCGGACTCACGCTCGCGCTGGCTGCGCTGATCGCCGTGGTGGGCATTTCCCATCCCGAGCAGGTGTATGCCCAGGCGGTTGCCGAAGACGTCGCGCAGAGCGAGCCGCCGCCGGCGGCGACCCTCGATGCCGCGACGGTGGGCGAAGCCGAAGCGGCGCGTCGTCTCGCCAGCGTCGCGAAAATCGCGCACAGCCTGCGTTCGGCCGATCCCGCGACGCACGAAGCGCAGCTCGCGCTTGCCGACGAGCTGGGGCGGGCGGTGGTCGCGCTCGGTCCGATCGAATATCTGTTCGGCGCGCCCGGCGAGGAGAAGCGCGAAGAGCTCGATCGCATGCCTTATCGCATGCGCAGCAGTCACGGCGACGGCGAACGCGACATCATCGGACGCATGGTCGCATTCCGCGCGCACGCCAACGCGCTGCACGCGGCGCGCATCGCCAACGATCGCGAAGCGATGCTCGCCGCTGCTCGCAGCCTTGCCGATTCACTGAAGGATCAGGACTTCAATGGCGGTTTCAAGCCGGTCGATCCCGAGAGCGTGCGCCGCGTTGCTTCGAAGAAGATCGAACGCGCGCCGGCGATGACCCGCGACGCGCTCGATGCATTGGTCGAAGCCGCGCCGCCGGCGCTGGAAAGCCACGACGACGCGCCGGCGACCGCCGCGAGCACGCTCGCGGAAGCCGGGAGCAGAGCGGCCACGCGCGCGCTGAGCAACGACGCGGCGGAAATCACCCCGCGCATCCAGGCGCTGGCGGACCAGCTCGGCAACAGCCCGATCCGCATCCACAACTGGGTACACGACAACATCCGCTTCACGCCGACGTACGGCGTGCTGCGCGGCGCCGACCAGACCCTCATCGCGCGCCAGGGCAACGCCTACGACACCAATGCACTGCTGGCGGCGCTGTTGAATGCGTCCGGCTACGCCACGCGCTATGTCTACGGCACCGTGCAGGTGCCGATCGCGCAGATGCAGAACTGGGTGGGCAACGCCCGCACCGGCGACGATGCGCTCGATCTGATACTGATGGGCGGCATTCCGGCCCAGTACCTCGCTTCCGGCGGACGCATTTCGGCGATCCGCTTCGAACACCTGTGGCTGGAAGTGCATGTCGACTTCATTCCGTCGCGCGGCGTCATCGAACGCAGCCCGGACACCTGGGTGCCGCTCGACGGCAGCTTCAAGCAGCACACCTACGGGCAGCCGATGAATCTGCTCAGCGCGACGGCCTGGAATCCGGCGCCGGCGCTGCAGCACGTGGTCGATACCGCCGTGCGCGGAACGGATGGCTCCATCACCGGCCTCGACCTGAACACCTACGCCGATTCCGTCGACGAATATCTTGCGCGCGCCGCCACTCACATCGAGACGACCGCAGCGGACTCCGATATCGATGATGTTTTCGGCGCGCAATCAGTCATCCCGCTGAACGACGAAGTGCTTGCCGGCACGCTGCCGTACCGGGTGGTCGTCCGCGGTACGCCGCAGGCGACACTGCCGGATTCGTTGAAGAATTTCATGGTCGTCAATCGGTACGACACCCGCACCGATTACGCGCTGGAATCTCCCGGCATGACCGTGCGCGTACCCACGCACAGCCTGGGCGGCCATTCCGTTTACGTCGATTATGAGGCGGCGACGCAGGAGCAGAGGGATGCCTTGCTCGGCTACGCCCAACGCAACGCCGCCAGCCTGTCGCTGTCGGCGTTCAGCGTGCGCCCTGTGCTGCGCATCGGCGGCGAGGTGGTGCATACCGACAGTTACGTGCGCATGGGCACGAAGCAGATGTGGACCACCGCCATCGTCGACCCGCACGGTCGCGGCTCGTTCGGTTTCGAACCGCACGAATACTCGGCGGGTTCGCAGATCAGCTTCACGCCGAATCTTGGCGGGGTCACGCCAGAGCTGTTCAAGGATTTCCTCGATCCCTTGCCGGATACCGCGACGCTGCCGGTGATGCAGGGCCTGCATTTCGCGGGCCTGCAGTACTGGTTCATGAGCGACATGATGGGCGACCTCAGCGCCAAGGGCTGGGGCGGCAGCTTCCTGCGGCGTCCGTCCGTGGGCGCTTTTGCGATTCCGCTGGAAGTCACCTATTTCTTCGGCATTCCGCGCACCGGTTTCTATGTCGGTCAATCGACCGATATCAAATCGGACAATATCGCGGTCGCCAACAGCGACCCCGAAAAGCGCCGGCTCATGGTGATCCAGTACGGTGCGCAGGCTTCGTTCAACGAGAGCTTGACCTGGGATCTGATGCTCAGCGGCCAGCCCGGCTACGGCATGTCGGCGACGAGTCTGCTGCTGCGCGCCAGCGAATCGCATACGCCGATCCACATCATCACGCAGGACAATGTCTCGGCGATCATGCCGAAACTGCAGTTGAGCGCCGATTCCGAGGCCGAGATCGCGCAGAACGTCGCCGCGGGGCTGGTCGCGATCGTTCCCGAGCGCGAATACAAGGACAACCGGCAAGCGGGTGCGGGCTACGTCATTCTCGATCCGGATTCCGGTGCCGGTCTGTACCGCATCGATGGCGGCTTGAATGGCGCGATCACCGTCGGTTGCATCGCCAAGGCGGTATCGCTGGAATTGTTGTGCCGCTCGAAAATGGCGAAGATTCTCGCCAGACGCATCGCTCGTTGGGGCGCACGCATGTTGGCGGGCCTGACCGTCGCCGCGGTCCTTGGGCCGGCTGCGCTTGGGGCGGTCGCGGTGGTGAGCGCTGTCATCTGGACCATCGAAATCATCATGACCGCGATGGAAGTGATGATGTGGGTTCGCATGATCATGAACGGCATCGAGAATCTGACGCCGGAAGAACTGGCGGAACTCGGTATCGATGCGATGGCCGCGGCCGTCTGCAACTACTCGCCGCCGTGTTTCGGCGGGGGTGCAGGCGGCGGTGGTGGCGGCAACGGCAGGGGCGGATTCGGTGGCGGATTCGGCGGCGGTCGTCCGCGCAGAGGCAATCCGGTCAGCGTCGACAGCGGCGTCAAATTCCAGACCGAAACCGATTATGTCGGCGGCGGCGCGTTCCCTCTGGTCTTCGAGCGGCACTACCTGAGCTACCTGCCCAACGGCAGCGCCCTGGGCCACAAGTGGACCAACCGTTACTACAGTCGCATCAGGCTCGCGCCCGATGCCAGCCCGACCGATCGCCCCGAAGCGGCGTTGGCTGCGCGCGGCGACGGCAGCCTCTTCCAGTTCGTCTATCGCGACGGGACTTATGTCCCCAGCAGCGATGTGCCCGAACGTCTCGAGCGCACCACCGATCTGTTCGACCGCACCACCGGCTGGCTCTACACCAACATCGACGACGAAATCGAAACCTACGACGCCGAGGGTAAACTGCTGCGGATCCGCAGCCGCGCAGGGCTCGAACAGGCGCTGAGCTACAACGCTGCCGGTCAGCTGATCCGCGTCGTCGACGATGCCGGTCGCGCGCTCTCGTTCGAATACGATGCCGCCACCGCACAGCTCACGCGGATGACCGACCCGCAGAATCGCAGTTACGTTTACGAATACAGCGAATACGGCAGCCTGGTGAAGGTGATCTATCCGGGCCAGACCTCGCGTCAATATCACTATGAAACGCCCGGCCGAGGCTCGCTGCTCACCGGCATCACCGACGAACGCAATGTGCGTTATGTCAGCTGGAAGTACGACTACCAGAACCGCGCGATCGAATCGGTCTATGCGGGCGGCGCCGACCGCTATACCTTCGCTTTCGGCGACAAGAAAACGACCGTTGTCGATCCCTACGGCGCGACCAGTACCTTCCTGTTCCGACAAATCCAGGATACGCAGTACGCCAGCTCGGCGAGCCAGCCCTGTTCGAGCTGCGGCGCAGGCACTGCCAGCACCAGCGAGTACAACGGCAACGGCGATCCGCTGTGGGAGCGCGACCACAACAACAACCTCACTTCCTTCAGCTACAACAGCCGCAGACTGCTGACCCAGATCACGCAGGCTTCCGGCACTGCCGACGCCCAGACACGTTCCGCGCAATGGCATCCGACCTGGCGCCTGCCGACGCGCATCAACGAACCCGCGGCGTCCAGCGGTTCGATGGTGATCGACTTCACATACAACAGCCGCGGTCTGCCCGAAACCCGCACGATGACGGCCGACGGTCAGACGCGCACCTGGCGTTACACCTACAACGACCGCGGCCAGATCCTGACCGAGGATGGCCCGCGCACGGATGTCAGCGACATCACCCGTTACACCTACGATGCGCAGGGCAACCCGGCCACCACGACAGACCCGAACGGTCAGATCACGCGCTACACCGAGTACGACGCCAGCGGCAAACTGCTGACGATGGTGGATGCGAACGGGACCAGCACGCTGTACGGGTACGACGATCGGGATCGGCTGCGAACCATCACCACTTTGCCCGCAGGCAGCGCGACCGGCGAAACGACGGTCTATCTGTACGACGGCGCAGGCAATCTCACCCGCATGCAGATGCCGGATGGCGGGGCCCTGAACTACGGCTATGACGATGCTGGCCGTCTGGTCAGCATCCGCGACACTCTCGGCAATCGCGTCGTTTATACCCTCAATGCAGCCGGGGACACGGTCAAGGAAGAGAGCTTCGATCCGGATGATCGACTGGCCCAGACTCTCAGCCGCGACTTCGATGCACTGGGTCGGATGCGGTCGTGGCAGGGTGTCGATCCGCAAGACATCACCAGCTACGAATACGATGCCAACGGTAACGAAACATCGATGCGTTCGCCGCTTCGACAGAATGCCGGCATCAGCCAGTACGATGCATTGAACAGATTGAAGACCAGCATCGATCCGCTGAACGGCCAGATCGGTTATCGCTATGATGCGCGCGACAATCTGCGACAAGTGACCGACCCGCGTGGATTGAATACTGT
>CBIHKW010000012.1:0-47094 GCA_966203835.1 uncultured Thermomonas sp. | reverse complement strand
TCATCCTGCAGAGCGAACTCGAGCGCGCCGTCGCCAACATCCGCGGCCAGTACGCCGGCCGCGAGGCCCAGTTGCCGCCGAACGACGTGCTGCAACGCCAGGTCCTCGAGCGCCTGATCCTGCTCCGTCTGCAGACCGCGCGCGCGGCCTCCACCGGCATGCGCGTCAGCGACGAGGAAGTGGATGCCGCCGTCACCAATATCGCCCGCGAAAACAAGATGACCGCCGAACAACTGCGCCAGCAGTTGTCCAAGGACGGCTCCAGCTTCGCCGACTTCCGCAGTTCGCTGCGCGACGAAATCGTGGTCCAGCGTCTGCGCCAGCGTTTCGCTCAGGGCCGGATCAACGTCAGCGACGCCGAAGTCGACACCGCACTGAAGGCGCAGGCCGGCGGCAACACCCAATACCGCCTCGCCCACATCCTGGTCGCTCTGCCCGAAGGCGCCACCGCCGAGCAGATCACCACCGGCGAGCGCAAGATCGAAGGCGTCAAAGGCCTGCTCGATCGCGGCGAGATGGAATTCAGCGCCGCTGCCGTGCGCTATTCCGACAGCCCCAACGCGCTGGAAGGCGGCAACCTGGGCTGGCGCGCCCTCGACCAGATCCCGACCAGTTTCGCCAGCACGATCAGCAGCATGGAAATCGGCAAGGTCATCGGCCCGATCCGCGGTCCGAACGGGTTCCAGCTGATCAAGCTGGAAGAAACCCGCAACGCGCAGGCCGGCGACGCCAAGATGGTCACCCAGTACCAGGCCCGCCACATCCTGATCCGCACCGAAGAGGGCGCCAGCGAAGCGGCTGCCAAAGCCAAGCTGGAAACCCTGCGCGCCCGCATCGCCGGCGGCGCCGATTTCGCCGAGCTGGCCAGCAAGGATTCCGAAGACAACATCAGCAAGGCCCGCGGCGGCGACCTCGGCTGGTTCGCGCAGGACGACTTCGGCCCCGAATTCGGCGCCCAGGTATCGACGCTGACCGATGGTCAGGTGTCCACGCCGTTCAAGACCCAGGCCGGCTGGCACCTCGTCCAGCGCGTCGGCACCCGCCAGGCGAACGTCACCGACGAGAACCGCCGCAGCCAGATCCGCGAGAGCATCGGCCAGCGCAAGCTGGAAGACGAATGGAACCGCTTCCTGCGCGAACTGCGCGGCGAGGCATTCATCGACATCCGCATCGGCGCGGCTGCCGCAGCTGCCGGCCCGGGCTGACCGCGACCAAGCGCCCGCAATGACACGACGCCCCCGTCTCGCGCTGGTTCCGGGCGAGCCGGCCGGCATCGGCCCGGAACTCGTCGTCCGCGCCGCCCAGCGCGACTGGGACGCGCAGCTGATCGCCTACGGCGACCGCGACACCCTGCTGCGCGCGGCGGAGGCCATCGGCCTGCCGCTGCGCCTGATTTCTCCCAACGATCCCAGCGCAGCCGGCCCCGGCAGGCTCGCCCTCGTCGAAATTCCGCCGATCGTGGCCAGCCGTTTCGGCCAGCCCGAGCCGCGCAACGCGCGCACCACCATCGCCGCGATGGAAACCGCCGCCGGCGCCTGTCTGCAAGGCCTGTGCGACGGCCTCGTCACCGGCCCGGTCCACAAGGCCGCGATCAACGACGGCGGCATTCCCTACACCGGCACCACCGAACTGCTGGCCGCGCAGGCGCGCTGCGACGTGGTGATGATGCTCGCCAACGACATCGTGCGCGTCGCGCTGGCTACCACCCATCTACCGCTGCGCGAGGTCGCCGACGCGATCACCGCCGAGCGGCTGGAACGCACGCTGCGCATTCTGCATGCCGCGCTGCACGATGATTTCGGCATCCCCGCGCCGCGCATCGCCGTCCTCGGTCTGAACCCGCACGCGGGCGAGGACGGCCATCTGGGCCGCGAAGAACTCGACATCATGATTCCGCTGCTCGACCGGCTGCGCGGCGAAGACTGGACGCTGATCGGCCCGCTGCCGGCCGACACCGCATTCCTGCCCGCGAAACTGGCCGGCTTCGACGCAGTGCTGGCGATGTATCACGACCAGGGCCTGCCGGTGCTGAAATACAGCGGTTTCGAGCGCGCGGTGAATCTCACCCTCGGCCTGCCCTATCCGCGGGTCGCGGTGGATCACGGCACCGCGCTGGAACTGGCCGGCCGCGGCATCGCCGATCCGTCGAGCCTGTTCGCGGCGATCGAAACATGCACCCGGCTCGCGTCCGCGCGCATCGCCCGCACGGGTGCCGCGTGAGCGACGCCGTGCCCCGAATCGATGGCCGGACCATCGACTGGAACGACTTCCTGAAAGTCGAACTGCGCGTCGGTCGCGTGCTCTCGGCGGAACCGTTCGCCGAAGCGCGCAAACCGGCCTACGTGCTGCGCGTCGACTTCGGCCCGGAGATCGGCGTGCGCAAATCCAGCGCGCAGATCACCGCGCATTACCGGCCGGAGGAACTGGTCGGCCGGCAAGTGATCGCGGTGGTGAATTTCCCGCCGAAACAGATCGGACCGCTGATGTCCGAATGCCTGGTCACCGGCTTTCACGACGCCGACGGCGCGGTCGCGCTGTGCGTTCCCGACCGCGAGGTGCCGCTTGGCACCCGCCTGCTGTAAGCCATCCGGCACGACCGGCATGAAAGGAACGCAGACATGAACACCGGATTCCGGGAGCCCGCGAAAAAGTCGCTGGGCCAGCACTTCCTGCACGACCGCGGCGTCGTCGACAAGCTGGTGATGGCGATCGATCCGCGTCCGGGCGACCGCATCGTCGAGATCGGCCCGGGCCAGGGCGCGCTGACCTTTCCGCTGCTGGACCGCCACGGCGCGCTGACCGCGATCGAATTCGACCGCGACTTGCTGGAACCGCTGACCGCCGCCGCGAAATCGCACGGCGAACTCGCGCTGATCAATTCGGACGTGATGAACGTCGATTTCACGGCGCTCGCTGACGGTATCCCCTTCCGCCTGGTCGGCAACCTGCCCTACAACCTGTCCTCGCCGATCCTGTTCCATGCGCTGGACCACGCCGCCGTGGTTCGCGACATGCATTTCATGCTGCAGAAGGAAGTGGTCGACCGCATGGCCGCCGGCCCGGGCAGCAAGGTCTACGGCCGGCTCAGCGTGATGCTGCAGGCGTACTGCACTGTGACCGCGCTGTTCATGGTGCCGCCGGGCGCGTTCCGGCCGCCGCCGAAAGTGGATTCCGCCGTGGTCCGGCTGGTGCCGCACCCGCCGGGACAGATCGGCATCGACAACCCGCGCCGCTTCGCCGATATCGTGCGCGCGGCGTTCGGCCAGCGCCGCAAGACCCTGCGCAATGCGCTCTCGAGCGTCTGCACCGCAGAGGAGATCGTGCGCGCCGGCATCGACCCGCAGAGCCGCGCCGAGCAGCTCGCGGTGACCGATTTCATCGCCCTGGCCAATCTCGCCGCAGACCCGGCGGCCGCGACCGGCGAGGCCGCGACCGACAAGGCTTGATGCCCGCAAATCGCGCGATTACAACTAAACTGTGGCCATGAACGACATCAGCGCCGACGCCATCGCGATCGACATCGCCACCCGCTACCTCGACGACCAGTCCAAGCCCGACGAAGAGCTTTACTACTTCGCGTACACCATCGGCATCCGCAACACCGGTTCGCGCCCCGCGCAGCTGGTCTCGCGGCGCTGGTTGATCGTGGATGCGGTCGGCTTCCCGCGCGAAGTGGTGGGCGACGGCGTGGTCGGCGAACAGCCGCGGCTGCGTCCGGGCGAACGTTTCGAGTACACGTCCAGCACGTTCTTCAAGACGCCCTTCGGCACGATGGAAGGCGCCTACGTCATGCGCGCCGACGACGGCACCGAATTCGAAGCGCCGATTCCGCAGTTCGTGTTGTGCATTCCGCGGATGCTGCATTGACCATGCGCGGCATTCTCACGCTTCGCGCCCATCCGCTTCGCGCACGCCACATGCAAGCTAGGGGCCGCTGAGATGGCGGTCTGGGCGATCGGCGATCTGCAGGGCTGCTACGGCGTCACCCAGCGGCTGTTGGAAAAAATCCGTTTCGATCCGGCGCAGGACCGGCTGTGGTTCTGCGGCGATCTGGTCAACCGCGGCGGCGAATCGCTGGAAACGCTGCGGCTGGTGCATTCGCTGCGCGAGCAGAGCGTGGTAGTGCTGGGCAATCACGATCTGTCGCTGCTGGCGATCTCCGAACGCAGCACCGACGATCAGCGCAAGGTCAATCAGGATCTGCAGCGCATCCTGTTCGCCGACGACCGCGACATATTGATCGACTGGCTGCGGCAGCGCCCGCTGCTGCACAGCGACCGCACGCTGGGCTGGATGATGATCCATGCGGGTCTGGCACCGAAATGGACCACCGTCCACGCCGAAAAGCATGCGCTCGAAATCGAACGCAGACTGCAGAGCGACGGCCGCCGCAAGCTGCTGCGCAACATGTACGGCGATTACCCGGCGTGGTCGCCTGCGCTGCGCGGCGTGGAACGCGAACGCGCGATCATCAACATCTTCACGCGGATGCGTTATTGCTCCACGCGCGGTCGCATCGCCTTCAACGAAAAGGGCGCGCCGGGCACGCAGGTGCCGGGGCTGTACCCGTGGTACGAAGTGCCGGGCCGCGCCGAGCGCGATCTGAAGATCGTCTGCGGCCACTGGTCCACGCTCGGCCTGTTCATCGGTCATGGCGTACATGCGATCGACACCGGCGCGGTCTGGGGCGGCAAGCTCACCGCGCTGCAGCTCGACACCGACGAACTGCATCTCGTCCAGGTCCCGGGCCGCGAGGTCGCCGTCCCCGGACCGCAGGACTGATGCGTCGCGTCGCGTTCCAGCGCAGAGGGCTGGTCGCGGCGATGTCGTTCGCGCTGACCACTGCGCTGCTCTGCGCGCCAGCCGGCTGCAGCGATTCGAACGCGCAAACCGATCCGCAGAATCGCGCACCTGCAGGCGCTGCTCTGAGCACTCCCGCGCCGCCGCGCGGTGTCGCGCTGGTCGCTGCCGCGCGCAAGCAGATCGGCGTCACCGTCAATTACGACCCCGCGTATGTGCGTCTGCCCTATCCCGGCGGCGATGTCCCGGCATCGCGCGGCGTCTGCACCGACGTGGTGATCCGCGCGTTGCGCACCCAGCGTATCGATCTGCAACAGCGCGTCCATGAAGACATGCGCGCGCACTTCGCGAAATACCCGCAGAAATGGGGCTTGCGCGGACCGGACAGCAATATCGATCATCGCCGCGTGCCGAATCTGCAGACGTGGTTCGAACGCCAGGGCTGGTCGCTACCGGTCACTTCACGCGCTGCGGACTACCGCGCCGGCGATCTCGTCACCTGGATGCTGCCAGGCAACCTGCCGCACATCGGCATCGTCAGCGACCGCAAAACGATGCTCGGCGGCACGCCGCTGATCATCCACAACATCGGCCGCGGCACCCGCGAAGAGGACATCCTCTTCGGCCACAAGGTCACCGGGCATTACCGCCCGAAACCGTAGGGCGGGCTCAAGCCCGCCATTGCGACAATTCCGTTGTGGATCGTGGTGATCGAAAGCGCGAGGGCGAAACACGGAGCCGAAGCACTCCGATCATCTTGCGGTGCAATCGGCAACGACGTGATGGCGGGCCAGGGCCCGCCCTACGCCCGCTCGTAATCCACAAACTCGAACGCGA
The DNA here is from genome assembly GCA_966203835.1 of uncultured Thermomonas sp. Taxonomy (GTDB): domain Bacteria; phylum Pseudomonadota; class Gammaproteobacteria; order Xanthomonadales; family Xanthomonadaceae; genus Lysobacter_I. Next base: position 41,457 of record CBIHKW010000012.1, on the reverse strand, counting down.
ACGCATGCCGGTCATCCGCCGCATGCGCCTCGCGCGCGACCGCACGCCACTGCGCGCGATCGAACTCCTGGAAAAACGTATCGGCATCGCCGACTTCGGTGTCGACGTGGGTGAGATGCTGCCCGGCAACCTGCCGCACATCGGCATCGTCAGCGACCGCAAAACGATGCTCGGCGGCACGCCGCTGATCATCCACAACATCGGCCGCGGCACCCGCGAAGAGGACATCCTCTTCGGCCACAAGGTCACCGGGCATTACCGCCCGAAACCGTAGGGCGGGCTGTAGAACGGGCTTCAGCCCGCTGCGACCCTCACAAAGGCAGCGGCCTGAAGGCCGCTCTACAGAGTCGATCGGACGCGATGCACGCAGACGCCGTTCAAGAACGCTCGTAATCCACGAACTCGAATGCGAACGCATGCCGGTCATCCGCCGCATGCGCTTCACGCGCGACCGCACGCCACTGCGCGCGATCGAATTCCGGGAAAAACGTATCGGCATCGCCGACTTCGGTATCGACGTGAGTGAGCGACAGGCGCGTCGCGAACGGCAGGGTCAGCGCATAGAGTTCCGCGCCGCCGATCACGCACAGTTCGCTGGCGCCATCCGCATCGGCCAAGGCACACGCTTCCTCCAGCGTCGCCACCGCCTGCATGCCGTCGAACGGCACCCGGCCGCTGCGCGTCAGCACGAGGTTACGGCGCTTCGGCAGTGCGCGGCCCAGCGACTCCGCGGTCTTGCGCCCCATCAGCACCGGCTTGCCGAGCGTCAGCGCCTTGAACCATTTCAGATCGTCCGGCAGATGCCACGGCAATGCGTTGCCGCGGCCGATGGCGCGGTTGCGGTCGAGGGCGGCGATCAGATGAAGGTCCACGCGCATGATCCACTGGTAATCCACTGTTAGTCATGGTCCGCATCGGCACATCCCGAGGCGGAATGCGCCGATTATGATGGCTCGTACCCCGAAGGAACACCGCCCGCATGCCGCTGTCGCTCCTGCTCGCCGCCGCGCTCTCCACCACTGACGCTCCTGCTGCGCATACAAAAACGACCGGCATGCATCTGCCCGCACGCTTCGAAAGCGATCTGGTCTATGTCGCTCCCACTTTCGCCGACGGCCACTCGCTGCTGTTCTACACCGACACCGGTGGCGGTTATTTCATCGACGCAGATGTCGTGACGCAGCAAGGCATCGCCACCGTCCCGGGGTCGGAAGATCTGCGCCGGGAATTGGGGCCGAACGCGATGCTCGCGCGCCTGCCGGCACAACAGGAAGGCCATTCGATACCGCTCGGCATCGCCAACGATGGCGCGATCCCGATCCTCCCGGACGCGAAGCGCGGCCAGTTGCCCGGCATGCGCCCGGTCGACGGCATGCTGGGTGCGCCCTGGTTCGCGGGCCGGGTATGGACGTGGGATTTCAAGGCCGCGCAATTCCGCGTCGAGGGCGCTGGCTGGGCCGCCGAAAGCGCGACGCGGCGCGTGCCTCTGGGCTTCAAGCGCGCGCCGGACGGCAGCGCCGGCCTCGCCTATCCGCGCATCGACGTGCGCATCGACGGCAAGGTGCTGCCGCTGTTGTTCGACACCGGCGCGATGACCGTGCTCGCGCCCGAGGCGCTGGCCGCGCTGAACGACGGTGCGCCGGCACAGCGCGCGACCAGCATGATCGTCGACAGCGTGTTCCAGGCCTGGCGCAAGGCGCATCCCGAATGGCGGGTGATCGAAGCCGCACAGCTCGGCACCGGCTCGGCGATGATCGAAGTCCCGGAGGTCGAGATCGCCGGCTGGCGGGTCGGCCCGGTGTGGTTCACGCATCGCGGCGACCGCAATTTCCACGACTTCATGTCGAGCATGACCGACACGCGCATCGAAGGCGCGCTCGGCAACAACGTCTTCCGCGAATTCCGGATGACGGTCGACTATCCGAATGCAGCCGCCTACTTTGTCTGCACCGGCCGCTGCGAAGACATCGCGAAGTCCGGAATCACACCGCCACCGGCGCCTTGATCGCGGGATGCGGGTCGTAGCCTTCGATGGCGATGTCGTCGTAGGCGAAACCGAAGATGTCCTTCACCTCGGGATTCAAGCGCAGTGTCGGCAGCGCACGCGGGTCGCGCGACAGCTGTTCGCGTGCCTGATCGTAGTGATTCGAGTACAAATGCGCGTCGCCGAGCGTATGCACGAAATCGCCGACGCCCAGGCCGCAGACCTGCGCGACCATGTGCGTGAGCAGCGCGTAGCTGGCGATGTTGAATGGCACGCCGAGGAAGATGTCGCCGCTGCGCTGGTAGAGCTGGCAGCTGAGCTTTCCGTCCGCGACGTAGAACTGGAACATCGTGTGGCAGGGCATCAGCGCCATGTCCGCGAGATCGGCGACGTTCCAGGCGCTGACGATCAGTCGCCGCGAATCCGGGTTGCGCTTGATCTCGTCGACGACCCAGCGGATCTGGTCGATCTCGCCGCCGTCGGCGGTCGCCCAGCGTCGCCACTGTTTGCCGTAGACCGGTCCAAGTTCGCCGCGTTCGTCGGCCCACTCATCCCAGATCCCGACCTTGTGGTCTTTCAGATAGGCGATGTTGGTTTCGCCCTTCAGGAACCACAGCAGTTCGTGGACGATCGAGCGCAGGTGCAGCTTCTTGGTGGTGACCAACGGGAAACCCGCGTTCAGATCGAAGCGCAGCTGCCAGCCGAACACGCTGCGCGTGCCGGTACCGGTGCGGTCGGCTTTCTCGCTGCCGTGTTCCAGCACATGCCGCAGCAGATCCAGATACGGACGCATCAGGCGACCTGCGGCTGCAGCGTCGGCGCCTTGCGCGACAGGAACAGCAGCACCAGCCCCAGCGCGACCAGCGGCAGGCTCAACACCTGACCCATGGTCAGCCAATCGAAGGCGAGATAGCCGATCTGTTCGTCGGGCAGGCGCACGAATTCGACCAGGAACCGGAAACAGCCGTACAGCAGCGCGAACAGGCCGGCCACCGCGTAGCGCGGACGCGGCTTGCGCGAGAACCACCACACCGCGCAGAACAGGGCCACGCCTTCCAGCGCGAACTGGTACAGCTGCGACGGATGCCGCGCCAGCGCATCGAGCATGCCGCTGGCGTGCATGCGCTCGAGCTGGGTGGCGCCGAGCCCGTACAGCTCGGCTTCGGCGCGCGGGAAGATCACGCCCCAGCCGGACTCGGTGTACTTGCCCCAGAGTTCGCCGTTGATGAAATTGCCGAGCCGGCCCAGACCGAGGCCCGGCGGCACCAGCGGCGCGACGAAATCCACGATGTCGAAGAAATGCATGCGCTGTTTGCGCGCCCACCACATCGATGCCACCAGCACGCCGGCCAGACCGCCGTGGAAACTCATGCCGCCCTGCCAGATCTTGAAGATCTGCACGGGGTCGGCGATGTACGAACCCAGGTCGTAGATCAGGATGTAGCCGATGCGCGCGCCGAAGATCACCCCGAGCATGCAATAGAACAGCAGATCGCTGTAGGCCTGTTCGCTGACGCCCGGCAGGCGGCCGGCGCGGACGCGGCTGCGGCCCAGCAGCCAGGCCGCGCTGAAGCCGAGGAGGTACATCAACCCGTACCAGTGGACCGCCGGCTGGAAGTTCGACCCGAACAGCGAAAACTCGGGCGATTGGAACAGGATCGGATCGATCTGGTGCAGGAAGGTCATCGGCAGGCGCAGCGTTGCGAACGGTGTGCGTATTGTGCCGGAGCCGGCGGCGGTTCGCCGGAACGAAACGGATGCTCAGTCGAGGACTTGCGGCTGGTCCGGCAACTCGTTGCGGTCGTCGCGGCCTTCGATGCGCGGAAACTGTCCGGCCAGCAGGTCGCCCGCCGCCGCTACGCCTTCCAGCACCGCGGCTTCGGCGTCGCCCGCGCGCAGGCGCTCTTCCATCAGCAGGCAGACGCCGCGCCACTGTTCGGCGCTGATCCACCCGTCGAGGCCGCGATCAGCGAGGATTTCGATGCGCCGGTCGGCCAGCAGCAGATAAATGAGGATGCCGTTGTTTTCGGCGGTGTCCCAGACGCGCAGCTGCGAGAACACATCGCCCGCGCGGTCGCGCGCCTGGCGCCCGGCCCGGACCGCGCGCCAGCCCAGCGCCGACTCGACCGCGAAACAGACTTCGCCGCGATGCCGGGCTTCGTCGCGGGCGATGGCCGCGGCGACCCGCTGCAAGCGGTCTTCCGGAAACAGGCCTCGCGCAGAGCGGGCGAACAGATGTTTCAGCAGACGCACGGTCACCAACTCCCGGAGGCGCCACCGCCTCCACTGCTGCCGCCGCCACCGCTCCAGCCGCTGCTTGAGCTGCCGGAGCCGCTCGAACCGCCGCCCCAACCGCCGCCGCTGGACGAGTCGTCGCCGAGCGAGCCCCAACCGCCTTGCCGGGCATAACCGCTGCTGCCGGCGATGGCGCCGACGACCGCGCCCACGACCGCGCCGATCAGCGTCACCAGCCACGGGGCCGAGAACAGCAGAAGCACGCCGCCGGCCAGACTGCCGACGATCAACATCCGCGCCAGGACCGGCAAGCTGCCGAGCAGCGAGCGCGCGAACATCGAAGCGAAAAACGCGAGGAAGATCGCCGGAAACCAGCCCTGTTCTCCGCCACTGACGGCCGCCATCGGTTCCGGCAGGGTTTCGCCATCGATCAGGCGGACCAGTTGCGCCGTGGCATCACCGATGCCGCCCGCGAAATCGCCGGCACGGAACTTCGGCACCAGATATTCCTGGATCACGCGGCCAGCGGTGATGTCGGGGATCGCGCCTTCCAGGCCATAGCCCGGTTGGATACGGACGGTGCGGTCGTCTTTCGCGACCAGCAGCAGCACGCCGTCGTCGACGCCCTTGCGGCCGAGCTTCCAGCTGTCGAACGTGCGCTGCGCGTAGTCCTCGATCGTCTCGGGCCGGGTGGTCGACACGATCAGGATCTGCAGCTGGCTGCCCTTGCGCTGCTGCAGCGCCAAGGCCTGCGCTTCGAGCCGCGCGATCTCCGCGGCGCTGAGCGTGCCGGTGATGTCGACCACCGGCGAGGTCAGCGGCGGAACCGGCGCGAGTTCCTGGGCCTGTGCCGGTACGGCCAGCATCAGAACGGTCAGCCATAAAACAGCAGCGACCAGCGCGAACGCCGGCATCCGGGACAGGAACGCGCGGATCATGTCATGGCTCCCGCATCGGACCCGGATCAGCCGCCCGTCGGCGCGGGCTGCGGCGGCGGCCTGAACTCCTGGCCCTGCGGCACCGGGATCGGCTGCGGCCCGGGATCGGAGGATCGTGTAGGCGCCAGGCCCGGCGGCGGCGCGGCCGGTGCGATGGTCTGCGTCTGCCCGGGCACCATGACCGGCGCGGCGGCATTGGCCTGCCCGCCGAAATCCACCGCCGGCGCGTCCTGGATCCCGCGCTCGTCTTCCACCGTGAAGCTCGGCTTCTGCGCGTGGCCGAACATCTTCGCGGTGAGATTCACCGGGAACTTGCGCACAAGCGTGTTGTAGTCCTGGACCGCCTGGATGTAGCGCCCGCGTTCGACGGTGATGCGGTTTTCGGTGCCTTCCAACTGCGTCTGCAGATTCAGGAAGGCCTGATCCGACTTCAGGTTCGGGTAGTTCTCGGTCACCACCAACAGCCGCGACAGCGCGCCGGACAGCTCGCCCTGCGCCTGCTGGAACTGTTTCAGCGACTCGGCGCTGTCGGGGTCGACCTTGATCTGACCGACTTTCGCCCGCGCCTCGGTCACGCCGATCAGCACTTTCTCTTCCTGCTGCGCGTAGCCCTTCACAGTGGCGACCAGATTCGGGATGAGGTCGTCGCGGCGCTTGTACACGTTCAGCACCTGCGCCCACGACGCCTTGACCGCTTCGTCCTTGCTCTGGATCTCGTTATAGCCACAGCCCGACAACAGGCCGACCAGAATGAAAAGAACGATGAATCGCATCGAAAACGCTCCACAGGGGGAATCGAGCCGCATTGCAGCACCGCAGCGGGCGCGGCGCAATGCGACGCGACGGTTTATTCAGGCAGAAGCCGCTGCTGCGCCCGCTTCTTCGCCCACAGGTTCAGGCTCTCGACGACGGCAGAGAAGCCCATCGCGAAATAGATATAGCCCTTGGGCACATGCGCCTCGAAGCCTTCGGCCACCAAAAATGCGCCGACCAGCACGATGAACGCCAGCGCCAGCATCTTCACGGTCGGATTGTTGTCGATGAATTTGCCCAGCGGCGTCGCCGCCAGCAGCATCACCGCGACCGCGAGCAGGATCGCCGCCACCATCACCGGTGTCTGGTTGGCCATGCCCACCGCGGCGATCACCGAGTCCAGCGAGAACACGATGTCGATGACCGCGATCTGGGCGATCACGCCCCAGAACACATTCATCGGCTTGGTGTTGATGTCTTCGCCCTCGCCCTCGCCCTTGACGATATCGCGGATCTCCTTGGTGCCCTTCACCAGCAGGAAGATGCCGCCGAGAATCAGCACCAGATCGCGAATCGAAATCCCCTGCCCGAACAGCGCGAACAGGTCATGGGTCAGCCCCGCCAGCCAGGCCAGGGTCAGCAACAGCGCGACGCGGCTGATGCAGGCCACCGCGATGCCGAATTTGCGCGCTTTTTCGCGCTGCTCGTAGGGCAGTTTGGACACTGCGATCGAGATGAACACCAGATTGTCGATGCCCAGCACGATCTCGATCGCGCTCAGGGTGATGAGGGTGATCCACGTCTGCGGATCGGAAATCAATTCCATCATTACGTTGTTTCCAGTCTGTGAGACCACGGTCCCGGCGCGGCGCCGGGGCGGTGTTGAATGTCAGGGAAAAATTTCGGGAATGGCAGCGTCAGAGTTAACGGTCGCCGAGGATCAGTCCCCAGATCAGCAGTACGTTCATCATCAGCACGAACACCGCGGCCGAACCCATGTCCTTGGCGCGGCCGGCCAATTCGTGGAATTCGGGGCCGTAGCGCTCGATCACCGCCTCGACCGCCGAGTTCAGCAGTTCGGCGCTGAGCACCAGCAGACAACTGCCGATCATCAGCGCGCGTTCCACCGGGGTCTCGCCAAGCCACCAGGCCAACGGCGCCAGCACCACCAGCAGATAGACCTCGAGACGGAACGACGACTCGTGCAGCCACGCGGCGCGCAGGCCCTGCAGCGACCATTTCGTCGCCTTGAGGATACGGCCGGGGGTGCGCGGCAGATGTCCGGTGTGATCGGCCATGTCAGCGGGCGCCACGACGATGGCAGGGAACGGACAGAGCGGAGGCCGGCATCGGGATGACCATGCAGTCGGAGGCCGGCGATTTTGCCACAAGCCCCCCGTCCCCGCCCGGGCCGCGTGCCTCAGGGCGCGGTCGCGCGCAGGCGCAGGACCGCTTCCAGCCCGCCACCGTCGCGATTGCGCAGGCTCAAACCGCCGCCGTGCAGCGCGGCGACCCGGGCGACGCTCGCCAGACCCAGGCCGCTGCCCGGCGCGCCGCGGGCGCGGTCGACGCGATGGAACGGCCGCCCCAGCTCGGCCAGCGCCGCCGCGGGCACGCCCGGCCCGCGGTCGCCGACCGTGAGCCGCCAATCGCCCTCGTCTGCCGTCAACTCAACGTGGAACGGCTCGGCGCCGTGACGGGCAGCGTTGTCGAACAGATTCGCCAGCGCCCGTCGCAGCGCCAGCGGACGTCCGCTGATCCGGGCCTCGGCGGGCGAAGACAGTTGCCATGCGCGGCCCTGGCGGGCCTCGTCGGCCGCCAGCGCCCGCAGCGTCGCGACCAGATCGACCGTTTCCAGCGGCTCGTCGCGGCCGTCGCGGACGTAATCGATGAACTGGCCGACGATGCCGTCGAGTTCATCGATGTCGCGCTCCATGCCGTCGCGCGCAGCGGCATCGACGCCGTGACCGTCCAGCGCCAGCGCGTAGCGCAGCCGCGCCAGCGGGGTGCGCATGTCGTGCGAGATGCCGGCGAGCATCAGTTCGCGATCGCGGGCCGCGCCGCGGGTACGTTCGGCGGCATCGGCCAGCGCGCGCTGCAGTTCGAGGATTTCCTCGCTGGCGAAACGCGGCGGCGCTGGCGGCGGTTCGCCGGCGACGATTCCCGGCGCCGCATCAGCCAGCACCCGCAGCGGACGGGTCAGGCTGCGCGCGAACAGTGCCGCCGCAGCCAGCACCAGCGCGCCGATCGCGATCAGCGACAGCAGCAGCCCGCGGCGCAGCGGCTGGCCTTCGCCCATCACCGGAATGCCGATCCAGCCCTGCATCGGCGGCGAGGCGCGCACCCACAGCCGCGCCGGCGTGCCGGACAGCCGCATCGCGCGTCCGGGCAGGCGCGCGCCGACCCGGGCTTCGGTGCGGATCAGGAATCGCAGCGACGAACGCTCACCGGGCGGCAGTTCCGCGCGCCAGACGATGCCCAGCGCATCCAGTCCTGACCTCGCCGCGCCGCGGTCCTGCTGCGCCAACAATGCGTCGGCGGCGAGCACCTGCGCATGCAGCGCGCGCGCCACCCGTTCGGCACTGCTGTTGCGCGTCGACAGTCCGAACGCGACGGCGGCCGCGACCAACGCAGCGATCACCACCGCCACCAGCAGCAACAGCATTCGCGCGTGCAGCCGCCGCGGCATCACGATGCGCCGTCCCGGCCGTCGCCATGCTCAACGTCGCCGGGTTCGATCTCGCCCGGCACGAACACATAGCCCGTGCCCCACACCGTCTGCAGCCAGCGCGGATGTTTCGGATCGTCTTCGACCAGTTTGCGCAGGCGACTGATCATCACGTCCATGCTGCGGTCGAAGGCGTCGTGTTCACGGCCGCGCGCGGCGCTCATCAACTGATCGCGGGTGAGCGCCTGGCACGGTCGCTGCACCAGCGCCGCCAGCACAGCGAATTCGCCGGTGGTCATGTGCAGCTCGCGACCATCGCGACGCAGCGTGCGCGCGGCGAGATCCAGCACACAGGCGCCGAACGCGACCTGGCCGCCGTCCGCCCTCGGCGCGCCCGGCGCGGCGCGGCCGCGACGCAGCACCGCGCGGATGCGCGCGACCAGTTCGCGCGGGTTGCCGGGCTTCGGCAGGTAATCGTCGGCGCCGATCTCCAGGCCGACGATGCGGTCGATCTCGTCGCCCTTCGCGGTCAGCATCACGATCGGGGTTTCGACGCCCTGCCCGCGCAGGCGCCGGCAGATCGACAGGCCGTCTTCGCCCGGCAGCATCAGGTCGAGCACGATCAGGTCGACGTGATTGCGCGACAGCTGGCGATCCAGTTCGCGACCGTCGCCGGCCGCCAGCGTCTCGAAGCCCTGCTGCGCGAGATAGCGCAGCAGCAGATCGCGCATGCGCTCGTCGTCGTCCACGACCAGCAGACGGGGAAGCGGCGCGGCGGCGGGCGGATCGATCACGTTCGACATGACGCCATTGTCGCCGCTGCCGCGCCGCCGGCAAGCGCGGATCGCCGTCCGGATCGGCCATCGACGACCGGACTTGTAAACGAATGTGTCCGCGACCGGGCATGGACACGTCCGTTCGCACTCCGATGCGACACAGACACGCCTTTCGCGGGGCTGCGACGCAATCTGCACCTGCACCATCCCTCTGTCCCCGGAGCATTCCCATGAAAGCGAAACACCTGTTCTTCCTCGCCGGCGGCCTCACCGTCGCGCTCGCCGCCACCACCGCACTCTCGGCCCCGCGCACGGCGCGCGGCGACGCGATGCTGCCGCCCACCGCCGCCGAACTCGGCCTGTCCACCGCACACGCAAAGCAGTGGGACGCGCTGCGCGCCGATGCCGTGTCGTTGCGCCAGGTCGGGCGCGTCGATCTGCAGGGCGGCGCCGTGGAATTGCGCGCGCTGCTGAATCAGCCGTCGGCCGATCTGCGCGCGTTCTCCGACGCATCGCAGCTCAAGTTCGACGCGCACATCGCCGAAGCGCGCGCGCTGCGCGACCGCCAGCTCGATCTCTACGAATCGCTGACGCCCGACGAGCAGGCCCGCGTCCGCGCGGCGATGGCCGAACGCCTCGATCGCCTGTCCAAGCTGCGCGAACGTCTCGCCGGCTTCATCGCCGCGCGGCAGTGATCGCACGCATCGCGACAACACCCATCGCAACAACCGACACCACGCTCTTCATCGCCACCGCACCCATTCCCCGGAGATTCCCGTGAACAAGACCCTCATCGCGATCTGCACCCTCACCGCCGCATTCGCGCTCGCCGCGCCGCACGCCGACGCCGCCGGCCGCGTCAAAGCCCGCGGCGCCGTCCAGAACGCCGAAGGCGGCGTCACCGCCGGCAGCGCCTCCGCACGACGCGGCCCCAACGGCGGTGCGACCGCACGCGGACGCGCGGTCAAAACCGACGGCCAAGGCAACGGCCAGGCCGCCAGCGGCGCTGCGGTGAGCGGCCCCAATGGCGGCACCGGCGCGCGCGCCGGCAGCACGACATGGAATGCCGACGGCAGCGCACAGCACCAGTCGGGCGCGCAATGGAATGGCCAGAACAGCAGCGGCAGCAGCGAAGGCGGCTTCGTGCGCAACGCCGACGGCACCGTCAGCGGCGGTCGCCAGACCAGCGCCACCGGCGCGCAGGGCGGCAGCTACAACGCCGACACCAGCTACGCCAACGGCAGCCTCAACCGCGGCGTCGATGCCACCGGCAAGAACGGCAACAGCTACAGCGCCGACGTGACCGGCAGCAAGGGCGAAGGCGTCACCCGCACCGCGACCTGCACCGACCCGAACGGCGCTGCGATTCCCTGCAAGCCGTAAAGCCGCGACAACGCGCATCCGTCATTCGCGGCAGGGCAGCGGAATACCGCTGTCCTGCCGCAAGCATTTGTGGAAGCAACTCGCGTCGCTATACTGCGCGCCATGTCGCAACCCGCCGCATTCCAGCGTTCGATGGCCAGACTCGCCCTCTTGGCGATGCTGGCGCTGACGCTGTTGCCGGGCATCGGTCGGCTTTCACAGAACGTCGCGATCACCGGCTCCAGCGCAACCGCATCCGACAACGCGCTCGGCCAGTTGTTCGGCGCGATCTGCACCACCCAGGGTCTCGCTTACGATCCCGCGGTCGCAGCGATCGAAGCCGTCGGCTTTGCGACGCAGAGCGACGACGACCGCCGCAATCCATCGCCTCCGCATGCCGGCAACGACTGCGACTACTGCACCATCGCATCCGCAGCGAACGTCCCCGCATTCGCTGCGCTGCTCGCACCGGCGCTGACCCGCGACATCGCGCTGCCTCCGCGCCGCGATCGCGTCGCCATCTGGCATTACCCGCTCGGACTCGGCTCGCGCGGCCCACCGCTCACGGCCTGAACACACAAGACTCTTTTCCCGACCGCGTTGGCCATCGCCGACGCGGCATTGTGTCGTTTCGGAGCCTTTCCCATGTTTTTTCCAATCATTGCGATGCCGCGCGCGTCGCTGGTCGCCCGTGGCTGTTCGCGACATTGCGGCTCGTATCGCACCGAAGACGCTTCGCCTGAAGCACCCGGCACACATCCGTCGCATCTCGCGTACCGGATAGCCGCATCGACGAAACAGGCATAGGCCATGGACGCCTTCCTTTTCTTCGCACTGTTCTGGCTGATCGGCTGGGCGGTGTTCCTGCTGTCGACCATCGCCGAACAGAACGGTCGCAAAACCCATTCCCACACGCTTTTCGACGACATCGAGGTTGAACCATGAAGACCATTTTTCGCCGCTGTTCCAATGCGCATTTCAATTCACTCATCTTCTTCGTCGTCTGCGCGGCGACGCTGTGCGCACCCCCAGGTATCGCGCGATCGCCAACCGATGACGGCATCGTCGTCGAACAGGCCTGGATCCGCGCCACAGCGCCGAACGCTCCGGTCGCCGGCGGCTTCGTGAGCTTGCGCAATGCCTCGAGCCGCGCGGACCGCCTGCTGTCAGTGACCAGTCCCGATGCCGCCACCGTCGAAATCCACGAATCGCGGATGTCCGACGGAATGATGCGGATGCGCCGGCTCGACGATGGCATCGCGATCGCACCGAACGCGAGCATGACGCTGAAACCCGGCGGCTATCACCTGATGTTCATCGGCCCGAAAAAACAGTTCGCGCAGGGCGGCACGGTCGCCGCGACCCTGCGTTTCGAACGCACCGAAAAGCAAACAATCGAATTCGAAGTGCGCGCCATGGGCAGCGGCGGGCCGTCGCGTCACTGATCCATCGTCCGACGAAACGACAAACCAGATCACATCTCAAAACCGTATCGCAAGGAATCCTCATGAATCACCAATGGAATGCCAGTCTCCGCATCTCTTCTCTCGCTCGCGCCATTGCCGTCGTCGTCGGCACGATCGCAACGCTCGCGTTGTCGCAGGCGTCGCTCGCGGCGTCACCCACTGATGACGATCACACGCTCGACCGCGTGGAGGTGAAAGGTCATCGCATCGATGCGGCCGACGACCTCGATGCCGCCAAACGCCGCCTCGACGAGCGTGCGGGCGCCACATCTGTGGTCGACGCTGCAGCCTATCGCGATGGCCGCGTCAGCACGCTCGCCGATGCGCTTAGCTATGCGCCGGGCGTCTTCATCCAACCTCGGTTCGGCGCCGAGGAAGCGCGACTGTCGATCCGCGGTTCCGGGTTGCAGCGCACGTTCCACGGCCGCGGCATCCAACTGCTGCAGGACGGCAGCCCGCTGAATCTCGCCGACGGCGGTTTCGATTTCCAAGCGGTGGAACCGCTGTCGACGCGCTACATCGAGGTGTATCGCGGCGCGAATGCGCTGGAATACGGATCGGCGACGCTCGGCGGCGCGATCAATTTCGTCGCGCCCACCGGATTGGATGCGCCGCGCGTCGCGCTGCGCGGCGAGTTCGGCAGTTTCGACTATCGCCGCGCGCAGGTGGCGCTGGCCGGCCATCGCGACAGCGCCGACGCTTACCTCAGCGTCACCGGTTTCGCGCAGGAAGGGTTTCGCGATCACGCCGAGCAGGAGAACTATCGACTGTTCGCCAATGCCGGTGTCCGCTTCGATGAATCGCTCGCCGCACGGGTTTATCTGACCCATGTCGACACCCGTTCGGCATTGCCCGGCAGTCTCACGTTCGCCGAGTTCGCGCACGATCCGACGCAGGCCGCGCCGGGCAATCTCGCGCTGGATCAGCGCCGCGATTTCCGCCTGGACCGCATCGCCGCCGCCTTGCGCTGGTCGCCGGACGACAAACGCGATCTGCGCGTGAGCGCGTACTACTCGGACAAATCGCTCGATCATCCGATCTTCCAGGTGCTGCGCCAGGAGAACCGCGACTACGGCATCGATCTGCGCTTCCGCTACGAAGGCAGTCTCGGCGGTCGTCGCAACGTCTTCACCGGCGGCTTCGGCACGGCGCAGGGCGACACCGACGACGATCGCTTCGTCAACGTCGCCGGCGCGCCCGGCGCGCGCACCAACGCATTCCGCCAGCGCGCGCGCAATGTGAGCGTTTACGCCGAAAATCAGACGTGGCTGAGCGATCGCTTCGTGCTGGCGCTGGGTGCGCAGGCGATGCGCGCGACCCGCGTCTCGCGCGACCGCTTCATCACCGGCGGACGCGACGAAAGTTTCGACACCGCATACGATGGCGTCAGCCCGAAAATCGGCATGCGCTGGTTGTTCGACGACAAGGCGCAGTTGTTCGCCAACATCAGCCGCAGCATCGAGCCGCCGAGTTTCGGCGAACTCAGCGGCGGCCCCGGCGTGACCCAGGTCGATGCGCAGAAGGCAACCAGCGCCGAGATCGGCCTGCGTCTGGATCGCGACACGCTGTCGATCGACGCCGCGCTGTATCGGGCGCGCATCGACGGCGAACTGCTGGCGCTGACCGACGGCGCCGGCAATCCGCTGGGCACGATCAACGCCGACCGCACGGCCCACCAGGGCGTCGAGTTCGGACTGGGCTGGCGCTTCGCGGAGAACTTCATGTGGTCCGCGAATTATCTATGGAACGATTTCCGCTTCGACGGCGACCGCGTGTACGGCGACAACGTGCTGGCCGGCGTTCCCGAGCATCAACTGCGCACGCAGTTGCGCTGGTCGATGGGCGAACGATTCTTCATCGCACCGAATCTGGAATGGTCGCCGAACGATGCCTTCATCGATCACGCCAACACGCTGGACGCGCCGGGCTACACGCTGGTGGGGCTGAAGATCGGCGGCAGGATCGGCAGCGACGACGACGCTTCGTGGTCATGGTTCGTCGACGGCCGCAACCTGACTGATCGCAAGTGGGTCTCCGGCACCGGCGTGGTCGCGAATGCGCTGGGCCGCGATGGTCGCTATCTGCTGCCGGGCGACGGGCGCTCGGTGTACGTCGGTTTCGAGTGGCGGATGCCGTGATCCTCAGAGCCGGCTCAAAATCAGCCGATCGTGTTCGTTGAGCGGCCTTCAGGCCGCTGAAACACGATGCGATGCTTGAAGCAGCGGCCTGAAGGCCGCTCTACGAAGGCTGATGCGCGGATGTTCGGGACGATTCTGGCGGATCTCCCGCCGTGATCGAACAGATTTTGAAAAGGCACTCACGACTGCAGGCGAAACGCATGCAGCGCGATGATTTCAGAATGGAACCGCGCGCCGGACAACACGGCGCGCGGCGGGCAATCAGTCGCCGGTGGTGCGCGTTACAGTGGTTTGGCCGAAAACTTTCCACGAGCCGTCCTTGCCCAGCACTTCGTCGGTGATCGCGATGCCGTCGCCGTCGAGACGATAGGTCGTGCGCCCGCGTTCGGTGTCGGCGTCGCCCCACTCCACCACCAGTTGGTCGCTGGCGGTGGTGGCTTTCAGCGGCAACACCATTCCGCGCGAGTCGTACCAGTGGCCGCGGCAGGCGCCCTGGGCATCGCACAGATACAGGGCTTCGGCGGCGAACGGCCAGACCTTGTCGTCCTTGCCGCGCATGCGATTGTCGAACGTCAGATGGTAGCCGCGGCCGCCGAATGCCGGCCGGAACTGCAGTTCGATCGCTGCGGACATGCCGCTGACTTCGCCGCTACCCTGCCAACGGCCGGTGAGTTTTTTCCAGAGATCGTCGGAGCTGGTCTGCGCTGAGGCATGCCCCGAAAACAGCAATAAAACGAGAACAGCGAAGCGGAGCATGTCACTGCCTCCGCGCCGCGCCCGGCGGTTGGTACAGGCTGAGCATGTTGCGGTCCGGGTCGACGAAATCCAGCGAGAGTCCGCCATCCGGTGCTTCGCTCACCGGCACCACGATCTCGACGCCCTTCGCGGCCAACGCTTCGGCGTAGTCGTCGATGCCGCCTTCCAGCCCGAACACCACCACCGGGCTGTCGCCGGCCTTCGCCGGGCGCTGGATGAAGACGAGCGTCACTTCGCCGAGTTCGGCGAGCGCAAACGGGCCGTCGTGGCCGTCGATTTCATTGACGGGAAGGCCAAGGGTGTCGCGATAGAACGCGACCGAGCGGTCGAGCACGGCGACGAAAAACACGATGGCGCCGACTTTGGCATTGATAAGCATGGAAACCTCCTGCGGTTGTAGGTATCTATTCGTTGCCGCCGCGTGGCGAAGTGTGAGCACGTCCGGGCACCGCCGCGCGCAACACGATCAGATGCCCGTCGGCGTCGTGGGTGCCGATGCCGTCGGTGCCGCCCAGCGCGGCCTTCAACGCCCGCCGGATCAGACCGAACTGCAGGTCGACCGCACGTGCGGGGTCGCGCACGTAGGCCAGCGCCAGCGCCTCGGCGCGCTGCGACGGCGGCAGCGCACCCATCACTTTGCGGATCGAGGTCAAACGTTGGCGGAAGGCGGCCGCGCCGATCCCCAATACCCAGCGGATTTCCTCCGCGTTCAAACCGTGCAGTGCCAGCACGGCGACGCGGCGGGCCGCGGGCGGCAGGCGTTCAAGCAGTGCGCCGGCCGATGGCGGCGTTTCTTCGTGTGTGGGCGCGACACCATCGTCAGCCACTGCGGCTTCGCGCCGACGACGACGGATCGCGCTGCGCGCCTGCATCGCGGCCTGATTCCGGATCACACCCGCCAACCACGCCGGATCGTCGCTGCGCCCCTGTTCGAGCGCGATCAGCAGCGCGTCCTGCACCAGATCGTCGGCGTCGGCCGCTCTGCGCGCATGGCGACGCGCTTCGGCACGCAGGTGGCGGTAGGCGTCGAGATTCATGCGCGATGGCCGGTGATCGCCTGAATCAAGCCGAGCCGTGAAGCTGCGGCGGCTTGAATGAATTGTCAGTCCCTGCGCTGTCGGAGTTCAAGAACTGCTTCAGTTCGCGGTTACTACGAATCTGCACGACGTGTTTTCCTGCGCTGCGACATTCGCGAAGTATTTCGGGGCGCACTTTCTGTGGGAACCGCCAGATGATCCTGATCAAAGCCGGAATAATGCTGATCTCGGGGCAGCGCTCGGGGAGGCCTGGCCGCGAACGGAATAGATAGGGAATGTTTCGGCATAGCACGCGCCAGAAACATGTGTATCTCGGATAGTCCAGGAAGACAACCATGTCCGCCGCGCGCAGAATCCTGAGAGACACACCATCCACCACCCAAGCTGGCGTCTCTGCGATCGCGGATTCTTTCTCTTGCCGTTCGAGCGCGGGCGTTTTCAACCAGCCGGGTTTCCATACGATGCTGTCAAGCCCGATGTACGCCAATGCAGTCTGGGAAGCCAGCAGTTGGGCAACTGAGGTTTTGCCAGATCCTGCATTTCCGGTAACGAGTATCCGACGCATGTTTTGTAAGGCCCAACGCCTGAATTAAGCCGCACCGTGGCGGGGCGGTGGACGCGTACTAGCGTAGCGTAAAGCATGTGGCCGACGCCACGACATGGGTTTGGCTTGAACGGATTGTTAGCAGTCAAGTCACGACGAAGTGCTGGAGCTGCTCTCTTGATCCAGCGTATTTAGCTATTTTCCCGATAGAAAGCTTGCCGTAGGCACCACTCGTTATGCGACTCAATAGCTCGGCCTCGTGAGCAGGAAGATATCCGTGAAACCTACGCACATCGCGACCAAAAATCTTAGCTAAAGGCACTTCGTCTCCAGATAATAAGTCAGGAATTTTTTTGTCTAGCAGTGTCTCAAATTGTTCAAATTTTTTAATGATTGTATCAAGTCGGCCGTCTGCCTCAATGTCGAGTATATAAATATTGACAAGCAAGTGATCAATAATTCGTAGTGCGATCAGCAAGTTTCTTGCATCTGCGCGCTTTATCTCATGCGCTGCATCGTTGCCCAGAAAGCGAATTGCATGCAATCGCTCCGCATCCTTCTGTGAAATTAGGCCGCCTCTGGCAAGGGAGTCAATCCGTTTTTCTAGAGTTCGACCGCTAATGGACTGGTCATTGCAAATTGCTTCAATTGTGGCTCTTAGACCAATGCCCGCAAGAATATTTGACTGATCTTTTATGGCTTTTACCGACTGAGTGTAGATACCTTTGACTATGGGAGGCACTTCCCAAATGTCTCCTAGTTCTTTATGCCCATCTAAAATACTGGGATAGTTGGTTATATCTTCTGGAACATCCCACTCTTCAGCCTTTACATCAATCGGATACGCGCTTTCATAATCTCGCACGATTGTTCTGAAACTTATCTTGTGGCAACCACGACACTTCAGCATTTCATTGATCGTGTCCATCCTGTACTCAAGCTCAGAATGTACATCCGCGTGGAGAATTTCGTGGTAAGTCTTTCGGTCGCATGACACACATGGGCTATAGACGTCTTTTTTTTGCTCTTTAGAAGTCGCCACATTCTTCCCCTTGACTGCCAACCACTGTTATCTCTGCGTGTCGTTTTCGCGTGCGTTGTCTTCCCGAAACACCGCCGTACCACGACTACCATCAGGCTTGATCCAACCGCGATACATGCCACTGGTGTTGAACGGCATCGCGATATTGCCATTGACGTCCAGCGCGATCGCGCCGCCGTCGCCGCCGAGCTGCGGCACCACCCCGTTCACCACTTCATGCGCGGCCGCGGCCAGCGACGCACCGCCATAAGCGACGCGCGCGCAGATGTCGTGCGCGACCGCGGCGCGGATGTAGAACTCGCCCCAGCCGGTGCCGGACACGCCGCAGCGGTCGTCGGCCCAGGTGCCGGCGCCGATCACCGGCGAATCGCCGATGCGGCTCCAGCGTTTGTTGGTCATGCCGCCTGTGGAGGTGCCCGCGGCGATGCGGCCGTCGCGATCCAGCGCGACCGCGCCGACGGTGCCGAAATACGTGCCGCGCAGATCGCGCGTCGCACTGGCCTTGTCGCGCGCTTTGGCGTCGTCGAGCTGACGGCGGCGGTGGTCGGTGTCGAACCAGTCGTTCGGCACGCGTTCGATGTCCTTGCGCGTGTCGGCGAAGGCTTCGGCGCCATCGCCGGCCAGCATCACGTGCGGGCTGTGTTCCATCACCGCGCGCGCCAAGCGGATCGGGTTGCGCACGGTCTTGGCCCCGGCGACCGCGCCGGCGCGACGGGTGTGGCCTTCCATCACCGAGGCATCGAGCTGGTGATGGCCGTCGGCATCGAACACCGCGCCCTTGCCGGCGTTGAAGTGCGGCGATTCCTCCAGCACCAGGATCGCCGCTTCCACCGCATCCAGCGCGGAGCCGTGGCGCATCAGCACGGCGTTGCCGGCGTCGAGCGCGCGGTCGAGCGCGGCGCGGATCGCGGCCTCGTCCTGGGCGCTAAGTTCGTCGCGGTCGATCACCCCGGCGCCGCCGTGGATGACCAGCGCGGTCGGTGTCGGAGGCAGTGGAGCGGCGTCTTGTGCGTGTGCGGTCATGGCGGCCATCGCGAAGAGAAAGGGCATCAGCGGGCGCATCGGTGTCTCCGGCAGCGAGACCCGCAGCATAAACCCGATCCATCGCGATGCGATCCAGCCCGATCCAAGCTGATGACCTGCCATCGCATCTGCGCCGAAAACCTGATCATAGGGTGCGCCTGTGGCGCACCGTTGTTTCCGTATGCGTCGAGGGGTCGGTGCGCCACAGGCGCACCCTATGGCGCCGCTTCTTGTTTGCCTTTCAGCGGCCTGAAGGCCGCTCTACTGTTGGCGTAATGCCTCGATCGGGTCGAGCTTCGAGGCCTTGCTGGCCGGGTAGTAGCCGAAGAACAGACCGGTGGCGATGGAGAACGCCGCGGCGAGGCCGATGACCTGGCTGTTCAGCGCGATCGGCAACGTACCGATCTTGCTGACCAGCAATGCGCCGATGATGCCGAGCGCGATGCCGATGATGCCGCCGATCAACGAGATCAACATCGCTTCGGCCAGGAACTGGCGGCGGATGTCGCGCGGGCCGGCGCCGACGGCCATGCGCAGGCCGATCTCACGAATTCGCTCGGTCACCGACACCAGCATGATGTTCATGATGCCGATACCGCCGACGATCAGCGAAATGCCGGCGACTGCGCCGAGCAGCCACGACATCAGCTTCGTGGTCTGCGTGCGCGTGGCGACGATCTCGGCGAGATTGCGCACGTTGAAATCGTCGTCTTCGCCCGGCTGGATCTTGTGGCGCTGACGCAGCAGCGCTTCGATCTCGGCCTGCGCGGTGGACAGGCCGTCGGGATCGGCCACGCCGACCGAGATCTGCTGCACCGCGCCCGGCGGCAGCGATGCGTTGCTGGACATGCGCCGACGCGCGGTGCCCAACGGCATCACGATCAGATCGTCCTGATCCTGACCGAAACCACCCTGGCCCTTGGATTTCAGCGTCCCGACCACGGTGAACGGCACGCGGCCGAGGCGGATGGTCTGCCCCAGCGCTTCTTCTTCGCCGAACAGTTCGCGGCGCACGGTCTCGCCGAGGATCGCCGACTTCGCGCCGCTGGTGTAATCGCGCGACTCGAAGCCCGGGCCGCTGGCGAGTTCCCAGCCGTTGATCGCGAACCAGTCGGTCTCCACGCCCTGCCACGAACTCGACCAGTTGCTCTCGGCGTAGACGGCCTGGGTGTTGCCGCGCAGCTGCGAGGCGGTGTACTGGATGCCGGGCACTTCGCGACGGATGGCGTCGGCATCGTCTTCGGTCAGCGTGAAAAAACTGCTGGCGCTCATGCGCACGCCGCCGACGCCGCGACCCGCACCCGGACCGATATCCAGACGCTGCGAGCCCAGGCCCGACACGAGCTTTTCGATCTCGGCCTGGGTGCCCTGGCCCACCGACACCATCACGATCACCGCCGCGATACCGATGATCACGCCCAGTGAGGTGAGCGCACTGCGCAGCCAGTTGCCGCGCAGCGCGAAGGTCGCGGTGCGCAGCACTTCGACCACGGTCATGCCGCCGGGGACCTGATGCGGATCCTGCGTCAGCGAATCCTGCAGTTTCGGATCGAGCGCGGCGGTCATGCGGCCGTCTCCGACACGGCATCGTGCAGCTCGCCGTCGCGCATCACGCAGGTGCGGTCGGCGTGCGCCGCCACTTCGGCGTCGTGGGTGATCAGAATGATGGTGTGGCCTTCGCCGCGCAGACGTTCGAACAAAGCGAGGATTTCCTGCCCGGTGCGCGTGTCGAGCGCGCCGGTGGGTTCATCGGCCATGATGATCGCCGGGCGATGGATCAGGGCGCGTGCGATCGCCACGCGCTGTTGCTGACCACCGGAGAGTTCGCTGGGGCGATGCTGCATGCGTTCGCCCAGACCCACGGCCGCCAGCGCTTCCGCGGCGCGACGCCGGCGTTCGGCCGGCGGCACCCGCGCATAGCTCAAGGGCATCGCCACGTTGTCCTGCGCGCTCATCCGCGACAGCAGATTGAAGCCCTGGAACACGAAACCGATCTTGTCGCGGCGCAGGATCGCGCGCTCTTCGGCATCGAGCGTCGCGACGTCCACGCCGTCGCACAGATAGGTGCCGGAGGTCGGCGTGTCGAGACAGCCGATGAGATTCATCAGCGTCGATTTCCCGGAACCGGACGGCCCCATGATCGCGACGAATTCGCCGTGTTCGATCTTCAGGTCCACGCCTTTGAGCGCGGCCACTTCGGCTTCTGTGCCGGCGGAATAGACCTTGCCCAATACCCGCGTTTCGATCACGGGATGCGCCGGGCGGGCGCGCGGAACTGCATTCACTTGCCAGGCTCCGCGGTCTGCACGCCGATGATGACTTCCTGCCCGGCCTTGATGTCGCCGATGATCTCGGTGCTGCTGCCGTCCGATGCGCCCACGCGCACCATGATCTGCTTGGGCTTGCCTTCGGCCAGCACATACACCGGGGCGCGACGGGCGCCAACCAGCGCGTTGACCGCGACGTCCCACTGCTGGCGCTGCGGTTCGCTCAAGGCCGCGCGGAACTCGCCGATCTGCTGATTGAAGCGTTCCAGCATGCGCTGACGCATCGCGCCGCTGGCGTTGCCGCCGCCGCCGGAGGACTGACCGCCGCCACCGCCGGGCCTGCCGCCGCCGAACAGCGCACCGCCGCTCTGGCCCTGCGGCGGCGCTGCGGTGCGTGCGGCGATGCGTTCGCGCATCTTCGTCAACGCATCATCGAAATAAGCCTGCTGCGCCGCGTCCAGTTTCAGCGAGGCCGCGATCGCCGGCAATTCTTCGCTCATGCCGCCGCCGCGCTGCTGCGACTGTGCCTGCGCCGGGTCTTCCACCGGCGGCTTGAAGCGCATCGCCGCGTTCGGCGCCTTCAGCACGTTGTCGCGACGGCTGACTTCGATCTCGGCATTGGTGGTCATGCCCGGCAGCAGCACCTGATCGCTGTTGTCCACCGCGACGACCACCGGATAGGTGATCACATTATTCGTATTGGTGGCCGACAGCCGCACCTGACTGACCGTGCCGCGGAACTGGCGGTCCGGGAAGGCGTCGACGGTGAAGCTCACTGCTTGGCCCTGTTTGACCTGGCCGATGTCGGACTCGTCGACCGCCAGCACGATTTCCATGCGCACCAGATCTTCGGCGATCTTGAACAGCACCGGCGCCTGCAGGCTGGCGGCGACGGTCTGGCCGGGTTCGACCGAACGCAGCAGCACCACGCCGTCGACCGGCGAGCGGATCACGGTGCGGCCAAGGTTGAGGCGGAAATTCTGTGTCGACGCCTGCTGCTGACGGATCTGGGCCTGGGCCGAGTTCACCTGCGCCCGCGCCTGGTCCCGCGCGGACTGGGCCAGATCCAGATCCCCGCGGGCGATGAGTTTCTGTTCCACCAGCTTGGCTTTGCGGGCGTAATCGAGTTCGGCGTTGCGCAGCCCCGCTTGGGCGGTCTGCAGGCCGGCGCGGGCATTGGCGATGGTGGCGTCGCCCTGCTCGATCTGGGTCTCGAAGGTGCTGGGATCGATGCGGGCGATGATCTGGCCCTTCTTCACTTCATCGTTGAAATCGACCAGCACTTCGTCGACCTTGCCCGAGACCTCGCTGCCCACGTCCACGGTCGACAGCGCGCTGAGCGTGCCGGTGGCCGAAATCGCCGCCCGGATGTCGCCCTGCTCCACCGCCGCGGTGCGGAATTTCTGTTCATCGCCACCCGCGCCGCGGCCTTTCCAGAACCAGATCGCCGCGGCAGCAACCGCGAGCACGACCAGAACGATGACGAAACGGGGAACGCGCGGTTTGCGGGATACGGGCATGGGAGCTCTGGAGATGGCAGAGAAAGGGAGTGAACGCTCGCGGGCGCCCCCGGTTGACCTTGGGCTCGCAGGAATGTTCCCGATGGCAGCATGGCCTTGGCGGACCAGCGCGATGGCCTGCATCATCGCATGATCTTTCCGGACGCCGCCGCCATGCCGACCCTCCTCGAACGTCTCGCCCCCATCGTCCTGCTGCTGTTCTCGAACATCTTCATGACCTTCGCCTGGTACGGGCACCTGAAGTACAAAAGCGCGCCGCTGACGACCGCGATCGCGGTGAGCTGGGGCATCGCCCTGTTCGAGTACATGTTGATGGTGCCCGCCAACCGCATGGGCAGCGCCATCTACTCCGCGCCGCAGCTCAAGGGCATGCAGGAAGTGATCACGCTGGTGGTGTTCGCCGGCTTCTCGGCGATGTACCTCGACCAGCCGCTGAAGTGGAACCACTGGGCAGGATTCGGCCTGATCGTGGTCGCGGCGTGGCTGATTTTTCTGGAGTGACGTCCGACGCACCTGTAGAGCGGGCTTCAGCCCGCTGGCTTGATGCGACACATCATCGATGTCTGGAAAAGCAGCGGGCTGAAGCCCGCTCTACAGGTTGAATCAGAACTTGATTTTTCCGATCAGGATGTCCTTGTACATCACCCAATCCCCGAGAAAAGAATAAAAGGGATGCTTGAACGTCGCCGGGCGATTCTTCTCGAAGAAGAAATGCCCGATCCACGCGAACGCGTAGCCGCAGAGCAGCGCCCCGAGGAACCACCATGCGTTGTCGTGGATGATCGCGGCGACGATGCAGCCGAGCGCACCGGACGTACCGATGAAATGCAGCCGGCGACAGGTGCGGTCGCGATGCTCGCCGAGGTAGAACGGATAGAACTCGCGAAAGCTCGAATAACCGGCCATGGGCGTCTCCGATCAGGGTTTGTCCGTGCGGTTCGCCGCACGTTGCAACAGCAGGACCACACCGTACCAGAGGAACAACATGCCGAGCAGATTCGGCACGCTCATCGTCCATTCGGAATAGCGGTAACCGTAGTACAGCAGCACCGCGCCCAGCACCACCAGCAGCGTCGACCAGCCCCAGGCGACCGGGGTCGAGGCGCCCACGCGTTCGAGGACCCGCAAACGGCGGGCGCAGGCTTCATCGCAGTGCAGGCCGAAGTCGCCATCGTGCGCGCAGGCCTCAGCGCACAAGCCCTTGCCGCAGGCGGCGCAGACGCCGATCGCGTCGCGTTCGCGGTGGCGCTGACACTTCACGGGTCGTTGCCTGCGGCGCCCGATTCCGCGGCCTTGGCGCGATTCCAGTAGGCGTCCTGTTCCTCCAACGCCAGATCGGCCAGACGCACGCCGTCGGCCGCGGCCATGGTTTCCATCGCCCGGAAACGACGCTCGAATTTATGGTTGGCGCGACGCAACGCGGCGCCGGGATCGACCTTCGCGTGACGCGCGAGATTGGCGGCGACGAACAGCAGATCGCCGAGTTCGTCCTCCAAACGATCACGCACATCTGCGCTTTGCGGCGCGGCCGCGAGCGCATCGAATTCGACGCGGACTTCCTCCAGTTCCTCCTTCAGTTTTTCGATCACCGGCGCGGGGCCGGGCCAGTCGAAGCCGACAGTCGCAGCTTTTTTCTGCAGCTTCACCGCACGCTGCCATTCCGGCAGGCCGCGGGCGATGCCGGCCAGCGCGGACGCATCGGCGGAAGCGCCATGCTTTGCCAACCGCTCTTTTTTCTTCTCCGCATCCCACATCGCATTGAGCGCGTCGCTGTCGGCGATGCTCATGCCCGCGAACACATGCGGATGCCGGCGTTCCATCTTGTCGCTGATCGCCGCGACCACATCGCCGAACGCGAACGCACCCTGCTCCTCGGCCATGCGCGCGTGGAACGCCACCTGGAACAACAGGTCGCCGAGTTCGTCCTTCAGATCGTCCAGATCGCCGCGATCAATGGCATCGGCGACTTCGTAAGCTTCCTCCACCGTGTACGGTGCGATGGTCGCGTAGGTCTGTTTCAGATCCCACGGGCAGCCGCCCTGCGGGTCGCGCAGGCGCGCCATGATGGCGAGGAGGCGTTGGATGTCGGTGTGTTCGGTCATCGTGGCTACTTTCTCTCGTCCCGAAGTGAGTGCCATCTCTAGACTTTCTGTCATCCCGAACGAATGTGAGGGATCTGCTTCAGTTCTTGACTGGAACAAAGGCAAGGCAACAACAGATCCCTCCTCGGGCTTCGCCCTCGTTCGGGATGACAGACGATGTGTTTGAACTTTGTTCTGGATGACGGCGATCAGCGAGCAGTGCTTGGCCCTACTCGCACCAGCTCGCCCACGGCAACGCCGCATCGCCCAGCGCCACGAAATCGCCGTTCAGCAGCCTGTCGCGCTGGTTGTAGCGGAACGGTCGACCCTGCGGATCGAGCACGCGGCCGCCGGCGGCTTCGACGATGACCTGCCCCGCGGCGGTGTCCCATTCGCTGGTCGGCGCGAAGCGCGGATACACGTCGATGGCGCCTTCGGCGACGCGGCAGAATTTCAGCGACGAGCCGACGCCGACGGTTTCCAGCTCACCCATCTCCGCCGCCATCTTCGCCATGAACGCTTCGGTGCGCGCGTCGCGGTGCGAGCGGCTGGCCGCCACGCGCAGCGGCGGTCGCGGCCGCGCGCGCGTGTTGAGCGCGACTTCGTCGCCGATATCGTCGCGGCGATACGCGCCGTGGACCAGATCGCCCCACCACAGCTCGCCGGTGACCGGCGCCTGGATCACGCCGAACGTGGCCACGCCGTCTTCGATCAGCGCGATGTTCACGGTGAACTCGCCGTTGCGCTTGACGAATTCGCGGGTGCCGTCGAGCGGATCGACCAGCCACAGCCGCGACCAGCTGCGGCGGGTGGCAATATCAATCTCCGCCGATTCTTCCGACAGCACCGGAATGTCCGGCGTGAGTCGCTGCAGGCCATCGACGATGCGACGGTGCGAAGCGAGATCCGCGGCGGTCAGCGGGCTGTCGTCGGTCTTGTGTTCGACATCGAACGGATGCTCGTAGATCGCGAGGATATCGGCGGCCGCAGCCACCGCCAGCGCGATCACGCTTTCGCGGACGGAATCTTCAAGCAACATCGGCATGACGCAACCACTCCCTGACCAGGAAAAGAGCGGCGATCGAGCGCCCCTCGGAAAAATCTTCGGCGAGAATCAACTCGTGCAGCGCGTCGAGTTTCCACGGCACCACATCGAGTATTTCCGGCTCGTCGCCGGGCAAACGTTCTTCGTACAGATCGCGCGCCAGCACCAGCACCGTTTCGTGCCCCATGTAGGTCGGCGCCAGACTGATCCGGCGCAGCACGGTGAGCGAACGCGCGCCGTAGCCGGCTTCTTCCTTCAATTCGCGATTCGCGGCTTCTTCCGGCGTCTCGCCGGCATCGATCTTGCCCTTGACCAGCCCCAGCTCGTAGCGATGGGTGCCTGCTGCATATTCGCGGATCAGCAGCGCGGTGTCGTCGTCCAGCATCGGCACCACGATCACCGCGCCGTGGCCGGTGGCGGGCGCGCGGTGATAGAGCCGGCGCTCGCCGTTGGAGAATTCGAGATCCAGCTCCTCGATCACGCGCTCGGGGTCGCCGCGACGGCGGCGGACCTCATGGATGGTCGGCAATGGCCGGCTCATGGCGCACCTGCACGGACGCGCCGGGCGATAATGGGGGGATGAAGACGCATGTGCCGATGATAAACGACAAGGGTGTGGACGATGCCAACGGCCGCGACGTGGCCGACCGCTGGCGCACGCGCGACCTCGCGGTGCTGTGGCACCCCTGCACGCAGATGCGCGAGCACCCGGACACCCTGCCGCTGCTGCCGGTGGCGCGCGGCGAAGGCGCCTGGCTGATCGGCCACGACGGCAGCCGCACGCTGGACGCCATCAGCAGTTGGTGGACCAACATCCACGGCCACAGCGAACCGCGCATCGCCGAGGCCATCGGTCGTCAGGCACGCACGCTCGAACACGTGATCCTGGCCGGCGTGTCGCACGCGCCGGCGGTGGAGCTGGCCGAACGCCTGCTGGCGATGGCCCCGCGCCAGCCCGGCCGCGCGCCGCTGAGCAAGGTGTTCTACGCCGACAACGGCTCGGCCGGCGTGGAAGTGGCGCTGAAGATGGCTTTCCACTGGTTCCGCAACCAGGGCGAGCCGCAGCGGACGAAGTTCGTGGCGCTGGAGAACGGTTACCACGGCGAAACCATCGGCGCGCTGTCGGTCGGCGACATTCCGCTGTACCGCCGCATCTACGCGCCGCTGTTGGCCGAATGCCTGTTCACGCCCTCGCCCGACGCCTACAGCGCGCCCGAAGGCTGCAGCGCGCAGGCGCATGCCGAAGCGGCCGCCGACGCCCTCGCCCGCCTGCTGGACGCGCATCCCGGCGAAGTCTGCGCATTGATCCTCGAGCCACGCGTGCAGTGCGCGGGCGGCATGCGCATGCACGACCCGGTGTATCTCAAGCGCGTGCGCGATCTGTGCGATGTCCACGGCGTGTTCCTGATCGCCGACGAGATCGCGGTGGGTTTCGGCCGCACCGGGCCGATGTTCGCCAGCGAGGATTCCGGCGTGATGCCCGACCTCCTCTGTCTGTCGAAAGGCCTGACCGGCGGCGCGCTGCCGCTGGCGGCGGTGCTGGCGACGCAGGTGCTGTACGACGGTTTCCTCGACGATTCGCGGGAAAAGGCCTTCCTGCACTCGCACAGCTACACCGGCAATCCATTGGCCTGCGCAGCGGCGCTGGCGTCGCTGGACATCTTCGAGCAGGACGATGTGTTGGTACGCAATCGCGACACTTCGATGAAGATGCGCCTGCTCGCGACCGAAGTCGGCAAGCATCGCCATGTCGCCGATGTGCGGCAGGCCGGCATGATCGTCGCCTTCGAACTCACCCGCGACGGCGACAAACGCGCACCGTTCGACCCGGCGCTGCGGATCGGCCTGCGCGCCTATCGCGCGGCGCTGGCGCGCGGCGTGTTGCTACGCCCACTCGGCGACGTGCTGTACTGGATGCCACCGTACTGCGTCGATGATGCGCAATTGCAGTTGCTGGCGGATACCACGCTCGCGGCCATCGAGGAGGCGACTGCATGAATCCGGGTGACATCATGACAATGATCGGAAGCGGCGGCTCTTTGTGGGAGCGACGCAAGTCGCGACGGGCCATGATGATGCCGGATTGCAGTCGCGACTTGCGTCGCTCCCACAAGACACCAGACATCGGGAGTACCGCATGCGCCTGACCCGCGTTTATGTCGACCAGCCGCTCGCGCCCGGCGCGCGCGTGACCCTGCCCGAGAGCGCCGGCGCGCATCTGGTGCGCGTGCTGCGCCTGCGCGAGGGCGAGGCCTGCGTGCTGTTCAACGGCGACGGCCACGATTACGACGCGCGGCTGCTCAGCGCCGGCAAGCGCGGGGTCGAAGCCGAAGTCGACGGCATGCGCGTCGTCGACAACGAATCGCCGCTGCGGCTGGTGCTGCTGCAGGGCATCGCCCGCGGCGAGAAGATGGATCTGATCCTGCAGAAGGCGACCGAACTCGGCGTCGCCGCGATCGCGCCGGTGTTCGCGGATCGCACCGAAGTGCGGCTCGACGGCGAACGTCTGGAGAAGCGCGTCGCGCATTGGCGCAGCGTCGTGACATCGGCCTGCGAGCAGAACGGACGCGCGCGCGTCCCCGATGTGTTGCCGCCGCGCGGGCTGGCCGAAGCCGCGGCGTCGCTGGACACGGAGGCGCTGAAGCTCACGCTCGATCCAGTCGGCGAGCATCGTTTCGACACACTGTCGCCGAGCGTCGATGGCGGCATCGTGATCGGCATCGGCCCGGAAGGCGGCTGGTCGGAGAAGGACCGCGTCATCCTGCGTACGCATGGTTTCAGCGGATTGCGCCTCGGCCCGCGCGTGCTGCGCACGGAAACCGCGGGTCTGGCCGCGATTGCGGCCTTGCAGGCGAAGTTCGGGGATTTGTAGGGCGGGCTCAAGCCCGCCATTGCGCCTCGTCAGACAAGCCTTGCAATGATCGAAACCGTTTCGATCAATATTCGGCGCAATCGGTAAGATCGTAACGGCGGGCTTGAGCCTGCCCTACGAGATCATCAAGCCGCCGGCCGCAACACCTCGACGATCATCCGCTCGGCGGCATCGAGATCGGGCACCAGCGCCACGTCATCGTTGAACATCACTCGCAGGCGGATGCCATCGGGCATCACTTCCGCGTGTTCGCTGTCGACGATCATGTTGTCGCGGGAAATCGTGACCAGACGCGGGAAGCCCTGCGCCACCAGCGCGAAGTACGGCAGTTTCGGATCGCCGCCCAAGGCCTTGATCACGATGACCTTGGTGCCGATGGCCGCGCCTTCCGCGTGGGTGCCGGCGATGCGCGCGAACGAGACCAGCGGCACGCGCCAGCCGCGCCAGCGGATCTGGCCGAGCAGCCAGTCCGGCGCGTTCTCCAGCGGTTCCGGATCGACGAAGGACAGCACTTCGACCGTCGCCGCGTTCGGCAGCAGCAGCTGCGAGCCGGCGATCTGGATGAGGACGCCTCGGATGTCGTTGACGGTCGTGCTGTTCACGGGTGTGCTCGTCTTGGGTTCGATCAACTGGGCCAGCGCGACGCGAGTCGGCCGGCGAGTTCGGCGGGCAGCCCGGAGGCGACGCCGCGGTTGCGCAGTTCGGCGCAGGCTGCGCCGTCGTAGCAGTCTTCGGGCGATTGGGCGACGACCAGCGTACCGGTCGCGGCGGCGGCCATCGCGCTGTCCACCAATTGCGGGTCGCTGCCGCTGAGAAACACGATGGCGCTGGCGCCGGAAGGCAATGCCGCGAACATCGCCGCGGGCGGCGCAACCTCATCGACGAAACCGAACCCGCCCGCACGCGCGGTCAAGCCGATGCCGTCGGGCAGGAAATAGATCGTTCCGGGGCTCGCGGTGGCGCCGCTCTGGGCCAACGCGACCGGC
Source organism: uncultured Thermomonas sp. (assembly GCA_966203835.1). Classification (GTDB taxonomy): domain Bacteria; phylum Pseudomonadota; class Gammaproteobacteria; order Xanthomonadales; family Xanthomonadaceae; genus Lysobacter_I. The sequence continues at coordinate 11,964 of CBIHKW010000012.1, read as the reverse complement.
AACGCCGCGGTGCGTTCCATCTGCGAAACCAGGCGATCGTAACGACCGCCCTGCAGATGCAGGCGCACCAACACCACCGCCTGAAATTCGGCGGAAATGGACGACAACAACTGGCGTGCCGGATCGGGACCGCCCAGACCGGCTTCGACCAGCACCACCGGTGTCGCCTGGATACCGAACGCCGCATCGCCTGCGCCTTCGCCGATATCGACCAGCGACAGGCCGGAAATGCGCGATTCCAGCGCCGACAGATCGTGCGAAGCCGGGCTGGACGCGGGTTTCTCGACGACCACGGGCGCTTCGTCGACCGGCGCCAACGACAGGTCGCCCAGCGAAAATTCGGGTTTGGGCTGCGCCGGCGAGGCAACGGGCGCTGGCGCGGGATCGGCGACCGCCATGCTGCTGGCGATCAATGCTTCGAACGACATCACTTCGTCCGGAGAAATCACCTCTTGCGGCTGACGCGAAGGCGCAGCGGCTGAGGGCACCGAATCGATATCGAAGGATCGGAAGCCGGAGGCGTCATCGCCTTCGAATCCGACGTCGAGACCGTCGTCGTATTGGATCGTCGCGCCCGGCTCACCGTTCAACGACGGCAGATCGGTCGCGGAGAGTTCTTCGAGGAAGAAAGCGTCCTCATCGAGCACCATGGGCGTAACGCTCGCGGCCGCGACGGAAACGCTCTCGTAAGCGATGTCGTCGGTCGAGATGCCGTCCAATTGCATGCTATCGAGTTGCACGCTGTCCAGCGACATGCTGTCCAGAGACACGCTCTCGATGCCTGCGCTCTCGCCGGTTTCGAACGCATCGAACGACGCGACATCGCGCGCATCAAGATCCAGGGCCGCCGATTCGAGCGCCATCGTCTCGAACGATGCGGTCTGGAATGCTTCGATCCCCGAGGCGGACGGCATCTGCACGGACGGCGTCTGCAGATCCTGCACCTGCGCGGCCGGCGGAAGCGGCGGCGGCACGGCAATCGTCGGCGCGGCGGGGATCGCATCGATCAGCGATGCGGCCGGCGGCAACAGCGTCGCCGCGGGCGCGGATTCCAGCGGCGCGCCATCGGCCGGCACGCTGTCGGCATGCGCGACGGCTTCACGGGTGAAAGCGGTCATGTCCACATTGGCGTACGCCGCCGCGGGCTTGGGAATCTGTCCGGGAGACGGCTGCCATTCCTGGTCGCTTTCGGTACCGGGCGGCAGCACATTGCTGTCGTGGCGCAGCTTGGCGGAAAGATGGCGGGCCCAACGCGCCGCGTCCCAGCCGGCACGGTGCGCGGCAACGTCGGCTTCGTCGTAGATCACGGTCAGCGTCGGGTCCGAGAGCAGACCCTCGAGCTTGTCGAGCATGGGTTCGATGCTGGGTTCCAGCGCGACCAGCACCGCCTGCGGATTCAACGCACGCAGCGCGGCCTCATCGGTGGTCGCCGGATCGGCGGTGACCAACAGCTCGGCACCCGCCTGTCGCACCGCCTCGGCGAGGTGATCGGCGGCTTTGCCCGCGCGCGCCAGCAACACGACGCGCGGAGCTGCAGCAGTGGAAACGGCGTCAACCATCGGACCTCACCGGCTTCGACTCTTTCTCTTCCAGCAGCGCGAACACGTTGCGCATGAGTTCGTTCTCCTGATACGGCTTGCCGAGATAACGGTCGACGCCGATGTCCATCGCGCGCTGGCGGTGTTTGTCGCCGGTGCGCGAGGTGATCATGATGATCGGCACGTTGGCCAGGCGCGGATCCGCCTTCATCGTGGTCGCCAGTTCGTAACCGTCCATACGCGGCATTTCGATGTCGAGCAGCATCAGGTCCGGAACGCGATCGACCATGCGTTCCAGCGCGTCGATGCCGTCCTTCGCGGTGAGCACCTCGAAATTGTTGCGTTCCAGCACGCGGCTGCTGACCTTGCGCATGGTGATCGAGTCGTCCACCACCATGACCAGCGGCACCGCGCGCTGTTCGGCGGGGGGCGCATGCAGCGCTTCCTCAATTTCCAGCAGCGCTGCGGTCTGGCGGCGCACCAGCGGCGCGACGTCGAGAATCACCACCACGCTGCCGTCGCCCATGATCGTGGCGCCGAAGATGCCCGGGATCGAAGCGACCTGCGGACCGATCGGCTTGACCACGATTTCGCGGTTGCCGAGGATCTGGTCGACCGTCACCGCGATGTGCAGATCGCCCGAACGGGTGAGCAGCAGCGGCATCTGCAGTTGGCCTTCGGCCTTCGCCGGCGCATGGCCGAGCAGCTTGCCCAGATCGTGCAGCACGTATTCTTCGTTGCCGTAGCGGTAGCTGGTGAGGTCGCCACTCGCCAGTTCCTCGCGCTGGATGCGACCGACGCCGCGGACCGAGGCGATCGGCACCGCGAAAGTGATTTCGCCGATGCGCACGAACGCCGCCTGGGTGACCGCGAGGGTCTGCGGCAGACGCAGCGTGAAGACCGTGCCGGTGCCGCGCTCGGAGTGGATGTCGAGCGTACCGCCGAGCTGGCGGACTTCGCTGGCCACCACGTCCATGCCCACGCCGCGGCCGGCCAGTTGGCTGACTTCCTCGGCGGTGGAGAAACCGGGCTCCAGGATCAACGCATCGAGCTGCGCGTTCGACAGCACCGCGTCCTTGCGGACGAGGCCGCGCATTTCGCCGCGCTGACGGATCGCATTGCGGTCGAGACCGTTGCCGTCGTCGCTGATCTGCAGCACGACTTCCGAGCCTTCCTTGCGGATGGCGATGGTGACCGTGCCTTCCGCGGGCTTGCCGGAAATGCTGCGCTGCGCGGGCTTTTCGAGGCCGTGGGCCACCGCATTGCGGAGCATGTGCTCCAGCGGCGCGGTCATGCGCTCCAGCACGTTGCGATCGAGTTCGCCCTGGGCGCCGTCGAGCTTGAGCTGGACCTGCTTGCCGGTGTCGGTCGACGCCTGACGCAGCACGCGACGCAGACGCGGCACAACGGTGTCGAACGGCACCATGCGGGTGCGCATCAGACCTTCCTGCAACTCCGAGCTTACGCGCGACTGCTGCAGCAGCAGGGTGTCGTAACCCTGGGTCAGATCGTCGAGCGTGCTCTGCAGGCTGCTCAAGTCGGCCGCGGTCTCGGCGAGCGCGCGCGACAGCTGCTGCAGGTTGGAGAAGCGATCGAGTTCCAGCGGATCGAAGGTCTCGTCGCGGGTTTCACCCTCGCGCTGGTAGCGCGCGATGATCTGCGCTTCGGTTTCGATATCCAGACGACGCAGCTGATCGCGCAGACGGGTATTGGTCTGTTCCATTTCCGCGGTGGCGCCGCGGAATGCACCGAGCTGCTGTTCGAGTCGCGAGCGGTAGATCGCGACTTCGCCGGCGTAGTTCACCAGGCGATCGAGCAGTTCGGCGCGGACGCGCACCTGTTCCTGCGTACCGCGCAGGCCGACGTCATCCTCGGCGTTGGCGCCGAAATCCACCGGCAGCGACAAGGGCTTGAGCTCGGGCAACGGCGCGAAGCTCGGCATCCACGGCTGCGCTGCGACGACTTCAGCCTCGGCTTCCGCTTCGGCCTCGGCATCGATTTCAACATCGGCCGCAATCTCGACGTCGGCCGTTTCCGGCTCGGCGGCGGGAATCTCGAACTCGTATTCGAAGCCGACGGGGGCGACGTATTCGGAGGCTTCCCGCTCGACAGGCGCGACGATTTCCGTGAAGGCTTCGTCGATGAACACGCCATCATCGAACGTGTGTTCGGTGAGCGTCTGTTCGACCAGCGTCTGCTCGCCCGCGGCCTGTTCATCGAATCCATCCACGCTCGGCGGCACCGCATCGAGCGGCGCGTCTTCAAGCGGCGCGTCTTCAAGCGTGATTTCGAGCGGAATTTCCTCGACGGCAGGCAATTCGGCCGTGGCGTCTTCGAGAGCGATCTCTTCGAGAACGGCTTCTTCGAGAACTGTTTCTTCGAGAACGACTTCTTCAAGAACAGTCTCTTCGATACCAGCAGCTTCGAGCGCAGCAGCTTCGAAAATGGCTTCTTCGAGGATCTGTTGTTCGATGGCAGCCTGATCGAGGGCCGCTTGATCCAGAGCCGCTTGATCCAGAGCCGCTTGATCAAGAGCAGCCTGTTCGAGAACACTCTCTTCGAGAACACTCTCTTCGAGAGCCGATTCCTCGAGAGCGATCTCTTCGAACAACGCCTCTTCGACAGCCTCTTCTTCGAGGGTGATGGCTTCGAGCGCGGCGTCTTCGAGAACGACTTCTTCCAGCGCCACGGCTTCGAACGCAGGCGATTCGGACAAGGCCTCGCTGTCGAAGACGGGCACCGCATCCGGCACCGAGGACGTCCACTGCTGCTCGGGTTCGAACGAACGTCCGAGCGCGCGGGCATCGAACGCCGCGACCAGCGCTTCCGGAATCACCACCGCACGGCGGTCGCCGACGCGGGTGACCATCGTATGCAGGCGATCGAAACCGCGTTCCAGCAGCGGGATGTCCTGTCTTTCGAGCTGCAGGCGATGTTCGGCCGCGGCTTCGAGCAGGGATTCCATGGCGTGGCCGAGTTCGCCGATCGCCATGATGCCGGCCATGCGCGCGCCGCCCTTGAGCGTATGCAGATCGCGCTGCAGGCCGCCGATGACTTCGCGCTCGTCCGGGTTTTCGCGCAATGCGACCAGCAACTGGTCGGAATGATCGAGCAGATCGCGACCTTCCTCGACGAAGATGTCGATCAGCTCGGCATCGAGATCGGTCATGTCCAGATCGGTATCGGGATCCTGGACGGCCGTATTCGCCAGCAGGCCTGCGGCAACGGGCGGCTGCGCCGCCTGCAACGTTTCGACGTGCGGCGTTTCGACCTGCTCGGAGACCTGTTCGCTGTTCTGCGAATCGGCGCTTTCGGCAAGCAGACGCTCGGCCTCCAGCCATTCCGCTTCGCGGCGCACCGAATCGAGACGCACGGCGGCGAGCCGTTCTTCCTCGATGCGGATGAAATCGCGCATTTCCTGTTCGCGCAGAGCCGCTTCAGCGACACGTTCGGCTTCGACACGTTCGGCTTCGACACGTTCGGCTTCGACACGTTCGGCTTCGAGACGTTCGGCTTCGAGACGTTCGGCTTCGAGACGTTCGACTTCGAGACGTTCGACTTCGAGACGTTCGGCCTCGAGACGTTCGGCCTCGAGGCGTTCGGCCTCGAGGCGTTCGGCTTCGTAGGATTCCATGACCGCCAGCAGGCGTCCGGCATCTTCCGCATCGGTCGGCAAACCCGATTCCGTCGGCACCGAGGCAGGCTCGTCCGGCGTCCATGTGGACACCGGCGCGTCGATGCTTTCGCCGAGCAGACGCGCAAGCTCGTCTTCGGCCGCAACGTCGAATTCGACGACATCCAGTTGCGCAGACATCGTTTCGTCGCTCATTCCGGCCGGCGTCAGCACCGGCGGTTGCGCATCGAAATTGCCGTAGGCGCTCAGATCCAGTTCGGTGAGTTCGATGCCGCGCCCGGCCGGTTCGTTTTCGAATTCGTAGCCGGTCGGTTCTTCGATCAGACTGACCGGCATGGATTCCGGCAGGCTGTCGCGCAAGGTCTGGAAACGCTCGGCGAGCGCATCGCAACGCGGCACGCGGCCGCCCGATACCGACAGCGCGGAGACCGTTGCGCGGACGCGATCGGCGAGTTCGGCGATCGCGTTCACGCCTTCGACATCGGCAGCGCCGGCGGACGACAGCAAACGACGCACGTAGCTTTCGGCCGGAATCAATGCGTCGGTGATGGCCGGCACTTCGGTCATCGCGAACGCGCCGTTCATGGTGTGGATCGCGCGGACCAGCGGTTCGTCGGCAGCGGTCGGCGCGCTGCGCGCGCGCGACAGCCAGCCGTCGATGGTGTTGAGGTGTCCACCGACTTCCGCCTGCAGAATCTCGAACAACACCGCGTCGACGCTGACCGCAATGCCTTCTTCCGGCTCGATGGCCGCACCGGCGGTGAATTCGGTTTTCACCGGTTCGAACTCGACGACCGGCGCCGCATGAGCGGCCGCCGCCAGAGCGACGATCACCGGCATCACTTCTTCGCCACCGGCGATGCGGTCGGCGAAAGCTTCCATCGCACGCAGATCGGTGGTGACCGCGCCCTCGCCGCGCAGAGCGGCGTGCAGCTGCGGCAAGGTCGCGTAGGCCTGATCGACCATCGCGATCACCGGCGACGTCGCCGGGCGCAGACCGTCGCGCACCTTGTTCAGCATGTTCTCGATCTTCCAGCTGAACTCGCCCAAGGTCTTGGCGCCGACCAGGCGGCCGCTGCCCTTCAGCGTGTGGAAGACCCGGCGGACCGGCTGCAGACGTTCGATGTTGTTGGGTTCGGCTTTCCACGCCGGCAGCAACTGGGCGAGGTTGCCGATCTCTTCCTCGAATTCTTCGAGGAAAATCTCGCGGATTTCGTCGTCGATGTCGTCGCTGGTGACGTCGAAGCCGGCGGACAGCGGCGCGGCGGCTGGCGGTGCCACAGGCGGCGCTGCAACCTGCTGCGGCGGTGCCGCGACTTGCGGCGGCGGCGCGGGCGCGGAAGCGACCGGCTCACGCGGCGGCAGGAACAAGGGGACGAACGGCGCCGGAGCAGGCGCGGACGGCGCCGGCACGATGGCTTCGGGCGGCGCGGCGGCGGGAGCTTCGATGACGGGCGCGTCGACGATGGACGGCAGGATATCGAGCATCTCGACGGCGGGCGTCTCAACGGCAGGCGCTTCGGCGACCGGTTCTGCGATCTCCAACGGTTCGGCCACCGCCATCTCGACGGCAGGCGCCTCTACAGCGGACACCTCAGCGACAGGCGTCGCGACGGCAGCCATTTCGACGGCGGGCGCAGCCGCGCGTTCGGCCGGCAACGGCCAGTAGCCCAGGTTTTCGAGACTGTTGCGGGTGATATCGAGGATATCGTCGCGATTGGCGCGCTGTTCGCGCAGCGCTTCGAGGTAGTACTCGATGCTGGCGAGCGCGTCGGCAAAGGTGTCGAGCTGGCGGCTGTTGGGAATGCGGCGGCGTTCGAGCAGCTCGATTTCGGCATACAGGCGCACGCCGTCGAGGTACTGCGCGGGCTGCGGCAGTTCGAGGATGTTCAACGCGCCGGACACGTCGCGCAGCAGTTTCGGCACCTGCGCCAGTTCGGTGTGGCTCCAGCTGGTTTCGACGAAGGCCACGAAGGCCTGGCGCGCGCCGGCGAAATTGGTGATCGCCTCGCGGATCAGGACATCGAGCACCTTGCGGGCTTCGGCGCCGGCGAGATCTTCTTCGTTCTCGGCACCATCGCCGCTGGCGAGGCGGGCGACCTGATCGTCCAGCGATGCGTCGACGTAGAGCAATGCGCCGGCAACTTCCAGCAGCGCGGCCTCGTCGGCCTTGCGCTTGCCGTCGACGATTTCGCGCATCGCGTCGCGCTGTTGCTGCACGAGGCTGCGGGCGAGGCCCAGCCCGAGCATGCCGAGCGTGTCGGACACGTTCTGCAGCCGTTCGGCCTGCGGCTGGAGTTCGGCCGGATTGTTCTTGGCCGTGCGCAGATAAAGGTCCAGCTCATCCTTCACTCGCAGCAGGTCTTCCTTGATCGCAGCGGACACGGTGTCGAGCAACGTGCGGTTGCGGCCGGCGACGCTGCCGCGGGCGTGGTCGAGTTCGGATTCGGTCGGCTTCAGCGCGTCGAGATCGAACACCGTGCGCAATTCCATCAGCGCCGGATGCACCGAGTCGCTGTGCGCGACGTGATAAAGCAACTGTCGGGTCGGTTCGAGCGCGGCGTCGGCGCGCGGCACATCGAAGCCGCCCTGCTGGAACAGGCCGCGGGTTTCGCGGTCGACGCTGGCGAAGGCCTGACGCAGACCGGGGCTCACCGTAAGGGCGCCGTCGCGCAGCGCAGTGGCGACCATCGAGGCCACCCACAGCATGCGCCGCTGCGATTCATCGGTGGTGCGCGCGAGCAGGGCTTCGGCCGCGAAATGCAGACCTTCGGCGTCGCCCGGCGTGCCCGATTCCGGCCACGCCTGCAGCGCGTCGCGCAGGCGGAGCAGGTACGGCGCGACATCGTTGGCGCGGCTGGCGGCCGGTGGCGAGGTCGCGCGCGGCAGCGAAGCAGGCAGATCGCGATCGAGATCGGGGACGAACAGGACGCTTTCGCTCAGACCGGCTTCGCCGCGGGCGGCGCGCAGTTCGTTGAGCATCGGCAGCAGGACGATCGAGATTTCCTTGTGACCGCTCTGCAGACGCTCCAGATAGTCGGGCAACAGCACCACGCCGCGCATCAGCGCCGAGCAGGCGCCATCGCGGTCGGAAATGCCGCCGTTCTGCAGCGCGACGGACAACTGCTCCATCTCCTCGGCAACCATCGCCGGGGCATAGAGTTCGACCATGCGCAGGGTGCCCTGCACCTGGTGCAGGAGTTCGGCGCTCACGCCCATCCGGCTGGTGTCGGAAGGATCTTCGGCGAAGCCTTCGACCTCCATTCTCACCAGACGCAGGGTCTCGTCGAGCTCGGGTTTGACCCAGCCCAGCGCGCTGTATTCGATCGCATCATGGAGCGCGGTCATCGTGCGCCTCCACGGACGCGGTTACGTCCGGTTTTACGATCGGAAGACATTCGGATCATCTCGCCATTGCTCCGCAGAATTCCGCCGGATCAGGCCGGGAGCTTGAAGTCGGCGACCGAGCGGCGCAGGTCCGCTGCCAGTTGCGCGAGGTTTCCGATCGATTCGGCCGTCTGGTTCGCGCCCTGCGAGGTCTGCGCGGTAATCGACTGGATCGTGGTCATGGTCTGGGTGATGTCCGTCGCCGCCGCGGACTGCTGCTGCGCGGCGCTGGAGATGCCTCGAATGAGGCTTGCGAGGTTGTTCGACACGTGTTCGATTTCGCCCAGCGCGGTACCCGCGTCCTCGGCCAGCCGCGCACCGGCGACCACTTCGGAGGTCGTCTGTTCCATCGAGCTCACCGCTTCGTTGGTATCGGACTGAATGGTCTGGACCAGCGCTTCGATTCGCTTGGTCGCGTTGGAGGTACGTTCCGCGAGTCGCTGCACTTCGTCGGCCACCACCGCGAACCCGCGGCCCGCTTCGCCGGCCGAGGCCGCCTGGATCGCGGCGTTCAGCGCCAGGATGTTGGTCTGTTCCGAAATGTCGTTGATGAGTTCCACGATCGAGCCGATTTCCTGCGAGCTTTCGCCGAGGCGCTTGATTCGCTTCGAGGTTTCCTGGATCTGGCCGCGGATCGAATCCATGCCGACGATCGTCTGCCGCACCACGCCCGCGCCCTTGGTGGAGAGTTCCACCGAGCGCTGCGCCACGTCGGCCGACTCGGCGGAGTTCTTCGACACCTGGTTGATGCTGATCGCGATTTCGTTGATGCGATTGGTGGCGGTGTTGATTTCCTGCGCCTGATGTTCGGCGGCTTCGGCCAGATGCATCGCGGTGGCCTGGGTTTCCTGGGCGCTGGACGCGACCTGCACCGAAGTGTCGGTAATCGTCTGCACCAGGCTGCGGAGCTGTTCAACCGCGAAGTTGATCGAGTCCGCGATCGCGCCGGTCATGTCCTCGGTCACGGTCGCCTTCACGGTGAGATCGCCTTCCGCGAGCGAACCCATTTCGTCCAGCAGGCGCATGATCGCCTCCTGGTTGCGGTTGTTGAGCTCCATCGAGCCCTCGTATCGGCGTTTCTGGGCGCTGTTCAAGCTGAACACCAGGAAGACGATCGAGGCCAGCGCGGCCAGACCGGACACGATGCTGACCCAGATGTTGCCGAGGAGGCTGGTGTCGCGCAGCGAACCGAAGGCGGTGAATGCGCGGAACAGTTTTTCGCTGTCGCTGAGCAGGCGGGTGGAGCCGGTAGTCAGTTCGGTCGCGGCGGACTGGGCGCGGAACAGGTTCTGCGACGAGGCCAGGATCGCGTCCAGATCCTTCTTCATCGCCACCCACTGGTCGTTGGCCTGGTTCAAGGCGCCCAGCGAGGCGGCATTGGTGAGCTTCTGCACGTTCATCGCTTCGTCGCCGTTGCGCAGGCCGTTCAGGACCTGAACGAACACGCCGGCGTCGCGGTTGAGCGCGTCGCCCGCGAGCGCTGCACCCGGGCCGCCCGCGCGGATTTCCGCGACGCGGCGGGCCATCGTGGCGGCCAGCACCACCTGGCGCAGGGCGATGTAGATCTGCGAGGACGGCGCCCCGCCGGCGGACATGGCGCGCACGACTTCATCGAGCTGCGCCTGCAGCTGCGGCACGCGGTCGGTGAAGCTCTTGGCGTTGTTGGACAGCGCGAGCACCGCGGCTTCGGAAGCGATGACCTGATCGACGTTCTTGCCCATCGGCACCCAGGTCGAAGTCACCGCAGCGATCGGGCCGGATACGTCGGGCGCACTGCCGAAGCGCTCGTTGAGCAGATTCACGTCGTTCTGGATCTGCTCCTGGATGACCTTGACGGCCTTGAACGCCGCAGCGTCGCCGTTGATCGCTTCCCGGCTCTGGTTGGCGAGCTTCTGCGAGTTCACCTGCAGATTCGAGGCCGCGGTGTTGGCGCCGCCGAAACGCGCGGTCTTCCACAGCGCGTAGCCGGTGTTGCCGGCGAAGAAGAGCAGCGATATGGCCAGGACCCACAGCCACAGGCTGGTGCTCTGACTGCGGCCTTTGCCGGCGACGTTATCCATCGGAGTGCTCATGTCTAGCCTCGATCTGTGTTTGGAACTGATGCAGTGAGAAGGGTTGCCGTCGAGTCGTCGTCAGACAGCGGCATGTCGGAATTCGGGGGTGCGGACCAGACGATCGAGGTTGAAAACCCCCCATACGTCGTCGGCGGTGCGGTAAGCGCGATCGATCAGACCGGCGTAACGACCGTCGGCCAGACCTTCGGCGTCGATCTCCTGTTCTTCCATGAAGGAACGCTGGCCGTACAGTTCATCGATGGTCACCGCGACGTCGCCGCCGGGCTGGCGCAACACCATCACTTTCTGATGCCCCTCGTGCAGCACGCTGCGCGCGCCTTCGAGGAATTGTTTGAGGTCGACCACCGGCAGCAGGTTGCTGCGCACGTTGGCCACGCCGAGCATCCAGCCCTGCGCGCCGGGCACCGGGGTGATCTGCGGAACGGTGAGAATTTCAGCGACCGACTCGTAGTCGGACACCAGCCGGCGCTGACCGATGCGAAAACCGATGCCGCGCCACAGGCCGGCGGCCTGCAGCTGTTCCGGCAGACCGGCGACGTGGGCAAGACTGCGCCGTTCATATTCGGCGAGCGTCTCGAACGCATCGATCGGGGCCGTTTCGAAGACGGCATCGGCGCCAGCGGTATCGATGCCGAACTCGTCTACGCTCATGCACCGGTCTCCAGCAGTTGGTTGATCCGGGCGATCAGTGCTTCTTCGCTCGGCGGCTTGACGATGTAGTCCTTGGCGCCCTGGCGCATGCCCCAGGCGCGATCCGTTTCCATGCCCTTGGTGCTGACGATGAGCACCGGGATAGCCTTGGTCGCGGGGTCGCGCGAGAGCGCGCGGGTCGCCTGGAAGCCGTTCATGCCCGGCAACACCACGTCCATCAGCACCACGTCCGGCAGTTCCTTCTTGCACACTTCGATGCCGTCCTCGGCGCTGGTGGACGTGAGCACCTGATGACCATGGCGCTCAAGCAGCCGCATGAGCACGGCGGTGTCGGTCGGCGAATCTTCGATGAGCAGAATACGGGCCATGAGTTGCCTGTCCCCCCGGTCAGGCGTTGACGTGCTTGCGGATAGCGTCGAGAAGTTCTTCGCGGGTGAATGGTTTGGTCAGGTACTGCTCGGAACCGACGATGCGGCCCCGCGCTTTGTCGAACAGACCGTCCTTCGAGGACAACATGATCACCGGCGTGTGCTTGAACACCTGATTGTTCTTGATGAGCGCACAGGTCTGATAACCGTCGAGGCGCGGCATCATGATGTCGACGAAGATGATCTGCGGACGCTGGTCCGCGATCTTGGCGAGTGCCTCGAAACCATCCGTCGCCGTCACCACTTCAGCC
>CBIHKW010000011.1:0-47717 GCA_966203835.1 uncultured Thermomonas sp. | reverse complement strand
CTGCCGACGGAAATGCGCAGCAAGTTGCGCGTCGATTTCAACGAAGATCCGGCAGCCCCTGCCGGAATGAACGGTCAGTGAGGGGCGCCGTGATGAAGATGAAACTGCTCGATTACACCCTGATCGGCATTCTTGCCGGTGGTTTTGCCGCGAACGCTTCAGCCCAGCAGGCTTCGGCGCAGCAGGCGCCACCGCCGGCATCCGCCGACAGCACCCAGTGCGGCAGCGAAGGCTGCGAGTCCGACGAGGGCGTGCTGTTCAAGATCCGCACCCGCGGCGAACAGCGGCCGGTCACCGGAGCCACCACCGAGCGATCGGATTCCGGCACCCTGCAGCCCGACCGCCGGGTGACGGTGGAAGCCGAACACGTCGACTCGAAGTGGAACTACGATCTGCAGCCGGGCCAGGCGCTGGCGATCGGCAAATGGTCGACCGACGTACCGGGCGGCGGCGTGATCTGGGCCACCGAAGATCCCAACCTCGGCCAGCCGCAGTTCAACCTGTCGGCACCGTCGCGGCTCGCCTTCGACGGCGGCAGGATCACCAAACCGGTCCGCTTCTACGCCTTCAGCAACTACCCGGCCTTCATCCAGCGCGTCGAAGTGCTGATCTACCGCGCCAGCGACACCGATCTGGTGACGCCGCTGGCCAAGGTCGATCTGCCGGTGGGCGCGGTGAGCGATGTCGAATGGGACGGCGCATTGCCGGCGGGCTTCGAAGCCCGCGCCGGCGACGAACTGCTGTATCTCGCCCGCGCCTACGCCGCCGACGGCAGCATCGATGAAACCTATCCCAAGCGCATGCAGCTGGTGACGCCGGATGAAGTGGAACGCGGCAACCAGATCCTGCGCCAGTCGGTGGAACGCAGCAGCGGTCTCGCGCTCAGCACCGAAGAAGCCGAACAGCGCAGTCTGGTCGAAGGCATCTTCGGCGAGAACTCGCTGCGCCAGCAGAACATCCCGATCTACGGTTCGCGGATCCGCATCCAGGGCCGCGATCTTCCGGACGGTTACAGCGTCAAGATCAACGGCCAGAGCCATCCCATCGACCTGCAGCGCAAGCTGGTCGCGGAATATCTGGTGCCGGTGGGCCGTCACGGGTTCGATATCGAACTGCGCGGCCCCGAACAGGACGCATTGAACCGTCGTCTGGATATCGATGTCAGCGGCAAGTACATGTTCGCGGTCGCCATCGCCGACCTCACGATGTCCAGCGGCAATGTCACCGGTTCGATCGAACCGCTGGCCGGCGACGAGCGTTACGACGACAACTTCCTGGTCGAAGGCCGGCTCGCGTTCTATCTCAAGGGCAAGGTCAAGGGCAAATACCTGATTACCGCCCAGGCCGACACCCAGGAGCGCGAAGTCTCCGAACTCTTCAAGGGGTTCTGGGATGCCGACGCGCAGGACGTGTTCCGCCGCCTCGATCCGGACGCCTACTACCCGGTCTACGGCGACGACTCCACGACCTATCGCGATGTCGATACCCAGGGCCGGCTGTACATCCGCGTCGACTGGGACAAGAACCAGGCGCTGTGGGGCAACTACAACACCGGCATCACCGGCACCGAATACGGCCAGTACTCGCGTGCGCTGTACGGCGGCGCGCTGTCGTGGCGTTCGCGCCGCGCGACTGCGCTGGGCGAACCGGGCAGCGAATTGAAGCTGTTCGGTTCCGAAGCGCAGACCGCGCCCGGCCACAGCGAATTCCTCGGCACCGGCGGCAGCCTGTACTACCTCAAGCACACCGACGTGCTGCCGGGCTCGGATCGTCTCGTGCTGGAAGTACGCGACGGCACCACCGGTCGCGTGGAACGTCGCGTCGATCTGGCCCGCGGCGCGGACTACGAGATCGACGAGTTCCAGGGCCGCGTGCTGCTGACCCGTCCGCTGTCGCAGATCACCCGCGAGAACATTCCCACGCTCACCCGTGACACGCCGCTCGACGGCTTCGCGCAGGTGCTGCTGATCGATTACGAATACGTCCCCAACGGTTTCGACGCCGACGAGTTCACCGCCGGCTTCCGCGGCAAGCACTGGTTCGGCGATCACGTCGCAGTGGGCGCCACCTGGATCGACGAGAACCGCGCCGGCGACGATTACATGCTCAAGGGTCTCGACCTGACCCTGCAGGCCGGTCGCGGCACGTATCTGAAACTCGAACAGAGCCGTACCGAAGCGACCAGCGCGCCGATCTTCTATTCCGACAACGGCGGCCTCAGCTTCACCGAGACCAATGCCGGACTCGGCGCCCGCAAGGGCGACGCGCGTGCGGTCGAAGCCCGCGCCAACTTCAAGGAGCTGGGCTGGACCGAACTCGACTGGTCGGCCGGCGCCTGGTGGCGCGATGTCGACGCCGGGTTCTCGGTCGGCCGTTTCGATACCGGCGCGGACATCCAGGAACACGGCGCCGAGGTGTTGGGCCAGTTCGCGCCCAACGTCAACGTGCGCGGCCGCTACAGCCGCGCCGAACGCGGCACCGAAGCCCTCACCCAGACCCAGATCACCGGCGAATGGCGGATCAACGATCACAACAGCCTGGCGGCCGAACTGCGCCGTGTCGATGAAGAGCGCGTCTCCGGCGATGCCGTCGGCACGCTCGCCGCGCTGCAGTACAAACACCGTTTCGGCAGCAGCCTCGATGTCTACGGCACCGCGCAGGTCACCGTCGACGACGACAGCGGCAATTACGTCGACAACAACGCGCTGACCCTCGGCGGCAAGTATCTGTTCGGCGATCTGTCCAGCGTCGGCGCGGAAGTCACCACCGGCGACCGCGGCGACTCGGCGCAGGTCAACGGCGAATACCGGATCAGTCCCGAACACACCGTCTACGGCGGCTACACCTATTCGACCGACCGCAGCGATTACGACCCGCTGTTCAACGACCGCCAGAACTCCGGCTGGACGCTGGGCCAGCGCTGGCGCTTGTCCAGCCAGGTCAACGTGTTCAACGAAAGCCAGTTCATCAAGGCGCCGAACGAATCCGGCCTGGCCCATACCTTCGGCATGGATTTCTATCCCGGCGTGGGTTGGACCCTCGGCTTCACCCTGCAGCAGGCGAATCTGGAACGCGAGATTGGCAGCGTCGACCGCAACGCGGTGAGCGTCAGCGCCGGCCGCACTTCCAACGACACCCAGTGGCAGAGCAAGCTGGAGTGGCGCCGCGACACCGGCGCGGAGCAGCGCGACCAGTGGGTGACCACCAACAACTTCACCCACAAGGTCAACGAGAGCTTCCGCATCGCGGCGCGCTTCAACTACTCGAAGACCGAGGACGATCTGCTGGCCAGCGCCGGCGCCAAGTTCATCGAAGGCAACTTCGGTTTCGCCTGGCGCCCGTTCGACTCGACCAAGTGGGCGCTGCTGGGCAAGTACACGTATCTGTACGACGTGTCGTCGTTGCCGCAGATCGGCGACAACGTCGCGTTCTACGACCAGCGCAGCCAGGTGCTTTCGCTCGAAGGCATCTACAAGCCGAACCAGCACTGGGAATACGCCGCCAAGCTGATGCGTCGCGAGGGCGAAGTGCGCTTCGGCCGTCTCGCCGGGCAGTGGGCCGACTCGGGCGCGACCTTCGCGGCCGGCCAGGTCCGCTACGGTTTCGCCGACAAATGGCACGCACTGGGCGAATACCGCTGGCTGGGCGTGGAAGACGGCGGCGACCGCCAGGGCGCATTGCTCGGGATCGATCGCGATCTGGGCAAGAACCTGCGGATCGGCGCCGGCTACAACTTCACCACCTTCAGCGACGACCTCACCGACTTCGATTACGACCACAAGGGATGGTTCGTGAATCTGGTGGGTTGGTACTGATGCTCGCTCCTCGATACCTCGGAGCCGTGCGTATGGAGACGCACGGCACGGAACTGCTCATCCTCTCGAAGCCGAAGTGAATATGCACAAGATGATCGCCGATACACGCAATTCCTTCCGCAAGCGACTGACGGCGACGGCATCTGCCGCGCTGCTGATGCTGGGCGTCGCGTTGCCCGCACATGCCGCGCAGATCTACACCACGCAGGGCTACGTCGATTACGCCATGAACGGTTCGGGCTTCCGCCTGCAGAACGCCAGTGCTACGGGGACCTGCACCTCGACCGCTGACGCTGCCTATTGGGCCGCATCCCGTACGTTCACGGTGACCCTCCCGGCGACGGCGACGGGCATTGATCGTGCCTACCTGATCTGGGCGGGCAGTTCGGATGTCGCAGATACCACCGCGACCCTTGTGTTGAATGGCGGTGCGGCCAATACGATCACCGGCACCGCCCTGACGGCCATACACCCGTCGAGCGCCACCCGTTATTACGAGACCGTCGCGAATGTCACCCCGCAGGTCGCCGCAGCCTATACCGGGCCGGGCGCGATGACCGCGACGGTCAGCAACGTGACCTTCAAGTCCGCTGCCCCGGACAACTGGAGCTCCGTGTGCGGCGCAGCGGGCGCGGCCACGCTGGTCGTGGTGTACGCCACCGACGTGAGCAATCCTGCGGTGAGTCCGCGCGCGGTGGTGCTGGACGATATCACCGTGCTCATGGCCGGCTCGAACGCGACGCCGGCGAGCTACACGGGCAACATCACGGGCGTGGCGGCGGCGGCGAGCCCATCGAGCGGGCGCATGAGCGTGGTCACTATCGAAGGCGATTCGGCGCTCACAGTGGCTGAATCCTTTTCGATGACCATCAACGCGACCACAACCAGCTACGACGCTGTGCTGAACTGGGACGCGGGCGATCAGAATACTCCGGGGGCCGGCGGCAACGGCAATTCCTGGGAGCTCGACAACATCAATGCACCTACGTTGGTGATCCCGGCCGGGGCCACGGCGGTCAGCTACACCCTGACCAGCGGTCAGGACTCGATCGTGCCGTCGGTGATGGCGTTGAGCTGGGACGTCCGGTCCGATTACGGCGACGCGCCGGCGAGTTACGGCTCCGCACGCCATTCGCCCGATGACATCACCGATAGCGCGACGCGTCTCGGGGCGGGGATCGACTTCGAGGATACGGTTCTCAACAGCGCCGACGCCAATCTCGACGACACCACCACCAGCGATGACGAATCTGGCGTGACCAACCTGCCGTTGCTCACAGTCGCTGCCACCACCTACACGATCACGACCGCCTGCGCCGGCGGTACCGACGGCGCGAGCGCCGTCACCGGCCAGATTTCCGCCTGGATCGACTTCAATCGCGACGGTACTTTCGCCAATACCGAACGGGCACAGGCGACCTGCCCTTCGGCACCGAGCAGCGTCAACCTGACCTGGACGATCGTGCCCACGCAGATCGTGGCGGGACCGAGCTTCATGCGCATGCGCATCGCCCGCATCGCCGCACAGGTCGCGAATGCGTCTGGCAACGCCAACTCCGGCGAAGCAGAGGATTTTCAGATCGACATCGTGCCGACGCTGACGGTCAACAAGCAGGTCTGGCCCGATTCCGACACCGGTGTTTTCAACTTCTCGATCGGCGCCACCACCATCGCCACCGACCTGGGCGACGACCAGTCGGCGACGCCGCGCACGCTGTACCACAAGCAGATCAACAACTACAACGGCATGACGGGTGTTGCGCCCAGCGTGATCGTGGCCCTCAACGTCAGTACGAACACGTTGAACTTCAACCTGACCGAAACCGGCGGCACCGCAACGAACTTGGCTGATTACACGTCGGCCCACACGTGCGTGAACGGTGCCGGGGCCACAGTGACCACCGCCGATCCAGGCACTAGCGCTGCGCTGTCGATCCCGCTGTCGGCCACGGGCGCTGGCGCCAATGGTCGCCAGCAGAACCTCACCTGCGACTTCGTCAATCAGACCGCGCGCATCACCGTGATCAAGAACACCCAGCTCGCCAACGGCATCTTCGCGTTCGCCGGCACCGGCAACAAAGTGGAGAACTTCAACATCACCACGGTCGCCGGCACCGGCACCGCCACGCTGAACCTGCAGCGGATCTTCCCGGACCCCGCCGGCAGCACCGAGACCGTGACCGAAACCGTGCCCGCCGGCTGGCGCCTCGACAGCATCGGTTGCACCTTCCTGGCGCCCAACGGCAGCACCGGGACCGTGGGTACCGTGGCCAATCCGGCGGTGACCGTGCCGCTGACCCGCGGCTACGACTACACCTGCACCTTCCTCAACCACAAGCTCACCGCGGACGTGGTGCTGACCAAGACCAACACCCCGGGCGTGAACGGCGACGTCGACCAGGGCGGCGACACGCTGGTGTCGGGCGCGACCACCAACTACAGCATCGTCGCGACCAATACCGGTCCCGATGCCGCCGACAATGCGGTCATGACCGATCCGGCCACCGCCGGTCTGACCTGCGCCACCGCCAGCTGCACCGCCACCGGCGGCGCGGTCTGCCCGGCGCAGACCGGCGCCGCGCTGGTGACCGCATTGCAGGGCGCGGGCGCGACCGTGCCGACCCTGCCGGTCGGCGGAACGGTCACCTTCGTATTGAGCTGTCAGGTGCCGTGATCGGCGCCTGAGCCGGCGCTCGGAGTTCGCGCCTCCCGTGGGCTGGAGGCTGCGGTGCATGTTGGGGGATTGAAGAAAGCGGTCGATTTCGCGTAAAAATCGAGATGGTGGTTGCACTTTCGGGTGCAGAAAGGCCTAACCTGCTGCAAGTGACAGTATCTGGTGAGACATGCCACGCTTATCTTGAAAATGGTTTCGTGACGCCCCCGGGTTTTTGGATCGCGACTGAATGAGCATGACGGTTTCGTCGGCGAAACAGCAGCGAAAAGCAGTGTAAATGTGCCGAACGGGGGCGGTAGCCAAGGAGGCGAAATGTTGGGCAAAGGCGAGTGGACGAACGTGAATGGGTGGCCTCGGCGTCGCGCGGGCAGGGATGAGGCGCCGCGCGGGCAAGGCAGCGCGGCTTGGGTCCGGCGCGGCTTCTTCACCCTGCTGCTCTGCCTCGGTGTCCCGGGGTTGGCCCATGCGGCGCAGGTCACCAATCTCAATACCCAGACCGACACCGCCACCGGCGCCGGCATCGCCGGCAAGCCCACCATCGCCACCTTCAACATCCCCGCAGGCAAGAACCGCGCGATGTTCGTCTGGGCCACGTTCGAGCGCGACCATTGTTCGGCCGCGGACGGCACCGGCGGCCTGTGCGTCAGCGGCAATGTCGCCGGCACCGGTCTGGGCGACAACTGGCCGGAACCGCGTATCGGCACGCCGCCCGCCACCACCACGCTCAGCCAGATCACCGCCCAGGTCGTCGGCCCCGCCGGCACCGTCAACAAGCAGAACGCGCTGGTCATCGGCGGCACGCCCAGCGGCGACACCCGTTTCATCACCATCAGCACCTCGCCCAGCGGCTCGCCGGCCGGCACGGCGTTCTTCAGCGTGAGCAGCTTCCACATCGTGCTGTTCGAGAACGAGATCGACATCCTGCTCGGCGGCGCGGCGTCGGGGACGGTCAGCGTGACCTTTCCGGATGTGACCACGCCGTCCAATCCCGGCGACGACGCGCTGCTGATGGCGGCGATCTTCCAGAACGTCGAACAGACGCCCACCGGCTTCGTCCGCAACGCGACCGCGACGGCGCAGGTGGTGGCCGGCACGCCCGGTAACTACGCGCTGGCCGTTGCCGCCTACGATGCCGGCCAGGCGCCGGACGAAGCCGACGACGGCAAGCTGGTGATGGCCGCGAGCTCCGACACCGCGGGTTTCGTGTTGCCGGCGGGGCATGTCACGCTCGCGGCCGCGGGATTGGTCACCGGTAATGGCGGCGGCACGTACGACACCCCGAACGGCAATATCAACAACGAACCGAATGGCATGTCCGGCGCGGCTTATTACCGCAACGGCGGCGCCACGCCCGGCAGTTTTTACACGGTGAATGCCGGGGGTGCGGTCGCCACGCTGGTCTACGGCGGCACCAACGCCTCGTTCCTGCTCGAATCCGACAATGCCGACGTCGGCGATGCGCCGGCCGGTTACGGCAATCCCACCCACACGATCACCGGCATCCGCCTCGGCGCCAGCGTCGATGCCGACGGCAGCCTGCTCAACAACGCCACCGCCACCGGCGACGACACCAACAACACCGACGACGAAAACGGGGTGACGCTCACGCCGCTGTTGCCGACTGGCGAAATCACCATCGTCCCGGTCGACATCCAGAACGCGGGCGGTTTCCTCAACGTCTGGTTCGACTGGAACGCCGACGGCGATTTCGTCGATGCCGGCGAACAGATGGTGACCAACCAGGCGGTCGCGGTCGGCACGATCAATCTCAACATCGCGGTGCCGGTCACCGCGATCATCGGCCCGACTTTCGCGCGCTTCCGGGTCTGCACCAACAACACCGCGCTGGACAACTGCTCGACACCGCGCGGCACCGTGCAGAGCGGCGAAGTCGAGGACTATCAGTTCACCGTTTCGCGCAAACTGACCCTGTTCAAGACCACGCTCGGCGGCGTCGGCGGCCCATTCGGCTTCACGCTGACCAATACCGCGCAGACCACCGGCACCGTGACCACCGCCGTGGTGAACACGCCGACCCAGATCGATGGCAACACCGCCAGCACCGCGACCCTGGCCTACACCATCGTCGCGCCGACTACCGCCGTCACCATCAACGAAAGTACCTTGCCCGCCGGCTGGTCGTTCACCAATGCGACCTGCGTCAATGCCGCAGGCACGACGGTCGGCAGCCTCGCCGGTTCCACCTACACCATCACCGGCGCGGAAATCGGCGCGAGCATCAGCTTCACCTGCACATTCACCAACAGCCAGCTGCCGATCCTGCGCCTGCAGAAAGCGCTGCCGAACGGCCGTTTCGTGGCCGCCGACCAGTTCACGCTCGATATCGTTGGCACCGGCGGGCCGGCTACGGTCACCACCACCGGCGCCGGCAACACCGCCACCGGCGTCGCGACGCTCAGCCCGGGCGCCATCGGCGCGAGCTACACCCTCAGCGAAACCGGCGCATCCGGCGCGGTCCTGACGAACTATGCGACCACGTATGCCTGTACCAATGCCCTCGGCGGTGGGCAGACACCTTCCGGCAGCGGCACTTCGTTCTCGATCACCGCAGTGGTGGGCGACGACCTCACCTGCACCCTGACCAATGTGCGCAACAACCTGGCCGATCTGCGCCTGACAAAGACCAACACGCCCGGCCTCAACGGCGAAGTCGATCAGGCCGCGGATACGGTGGTATCGGGCACCTCGGCCAACTACAGCATCGTCGTCACCAACCTTGGTCCGGATGCCGCGAACGGTTCGGTCGTGACCGACCCGGTGCCGGCCAATATCACCTGCACCACCGCCAGTTGTACGGCGACGGGCGGGGCGGTGTGTCCGGTGCCGACCGGTGCGGCGCTGGTCGCCGCGCTGCAGGGCGCGGGCGCGGCCATTCCCACCCTGCCGTTGAACGGCGCGATCACGATCGCGCTCAGCTGCACCGTGGATTGATGTCGCAGTGCCGCATGCGTCCCGCCCTGGCTGCGGCCATGCCGTCGTGGCCGGCGTCTGCCGGTTTTCACGTACTATGAAAAACGCTGCGGCCACAGACGGCCGCGACCTTTTCGTGCGGACGGGGGGGCGATGACGGTCAGCGCAGGAAGCCAGCGGCAACTCGAACGCGGCGCGCGCGCGCGCCGGCACAACCATGCGCTGGTCGCGCTCGGCCGGCGCGTCTGGCACGAAGACTGCACGTTCGAAACCGCAGTCGCGGAAATCTGCGAAGTCGCCGCCGAGACCCTCGGGGTCGAACGGGTCAATGTCTGGCGCGTGGATGGCGCGATCCATCGACTGCACTGCGTCCACGCCTACGTCCGCAGCACCGGCACGCACAATCCGCCCGGATTCGACGAAAGCCTGCCGCTCGATTCCGAATACGGCATCCAACTGGACGAAGTGCGCGTCATCGATATCGCCGATGTCGCCAACGACGCCACTGTCTCCGCCTCGCAGGAAGCGCTGGGCGCCTACCTGCGGCTACACGACATCCATTCGCTGCTCGACGCGCCGATCCGCGCGGAAGGCATGCTGTTGGGCGTGGTCTGCCACGAGCACGTCGGCAGCGCGCGCATGTGGTCGCCGGAAGACCATGCCTTCGCCGGCAGCATCGGCGATTACGTGGCCGTCGCCTACGAAATCACCCGTCGTCGCGAGATCGAGAGCCGGCTGCGCTTCCTGGAACGCCACGATCCGCAGACCAATCTGCCCAACCGCGATCATCTGCTGGAAGTCGCGCACACCGCGCTGCGGCCGCTGCACGAGAACGACGCCGGCCTCGCGGTCATCCATCTGCAGATCGACCCGCCCGCCGGCAACGAAACCCTGGATGTCGAAGGCTTCCACCGCTTCCTGGTCGACTGCGCCGAACATCTGCGCGAACTCACCATGGACAACGCGGCGCTGGCGCGCGTGCGCGAGGATGCGTTCGCGATCATTCCGCATCGCCATCTGCGCGAAGTGGAAGCGCTGGAGCTGGCCGAACGCTGCATCGATCTGGTGCAGACCGATGCCGCCGCGCCCACCGGATATCCGGCCACGGTGACCGCCGGCATCGCATTCTCGCGCGATCTCGCCGCGCCTTCCGCCGACGCGCTGTTGCGCAACGCCGAAAACGCCAGTCTGCGCGCGCGCGCGCATGGGCTGGGACGCTGCAAGGTCTTCAACGCGGTCCGCCATCGCGATCTGCTCGCGCGCATGCGTACCGAACAGGCGCTGCGCGATGCCTTCGCCGACGGCCAACTGATGCTGTACTACATGCCGGAAGTGGATCTGCGCGATGGCCACTGGCGTTCCGCCGAAGCCCTGCTGCGCTGGCGCAAGGACGACGGCAGCATCGTCCCGGCCGGCGAGTTCATCGAAGCGGCGGAGAGTTCCGGCCTGATCGTCAAGCTCGGCCGCTGGGTGCTGTTGGAAGCCTGCAACGCGGCGATGCGTTGGCCGGCGCGCAACGGCATCGCGCCGATGTTGCGCGTGAACGTGTCGGCGCGGCAGTTCGAGGAAACCGGATTGGCCGCCGACGTCGACAGCGCGCTGGCCGAGTCCGGGCTGCCGCCGGAGCGGCTGTGTCTGGAACTCACCGAAACCATGCTGCTGCGCGACGCCGATGCCGCCGCCAAGACCCTCGCGCGGGTGCGCGCGCTGGGCGTGCGCGTGGCGCTGGACGATTTCGGCACCGGCTTCTGCTCGCTCGGCTATCTGAAATATCTGCCGATCGACACCATCAAGATCGACCGCGGCTTCACCGCTGGACTGCCGCAGGACCGCGCCGATCTGGCGATCGTCAAAGCGCTGGTCGGGCTGGCGAACGATCTGGGCATCGATGTGGTCGGCGAGGGCGTGGAAACCGAAGCGCAGGCCGACTGCCTCCGCGGCTGCGGCATCCACGCGGTGCAGGGCTATCTGTACTCGCCGGCGATCGACAACGAGGCGTTGATCGCGGGGTTTCGCGCGAACGTATGATCGGGGCTGCGCCTGATCGGGGTGCGTTCTTGTACTGAGGCCGCACATTTTTCTGTTGTGTGTCGGCGCGGAGCGCCAGAGCAAATCCCCCGTAGCCCCTTTTTCAAAGGGGGCGAAGCAAGGGCGGTGAAGCAAAGGCGACGAGGCAAAGGCGACGAGGCAAAGGCGACGAGGCAAAGGCAGCTAAGCAGACGAAGCAAAGGCGACGAATCTCCAGCGCGGTTGCTGTTCCCCCCTTTGAAAAAGGGGAGCAGGGGGGATTTGCCCTTGTTGCCAACAGACCCGCGGCCCGTCCCCGGATCGGACGCGTTACGCTGTACGTCCCAGGCCCAAGGCGGTTTCCATGCGCACCCTGTCAATGACCTTCGCATTCACGTGCGTGCTATCCGTTGCGACCTCGTCTGCGGAAGCCGCCGACCGCGTCACCGGCAAACCCTTCGCCACCCGCAGCGAGATCTACGCACCGAAGACGATGGCCGCCACTTCGCATCCGCTGGCGACCCAGATCGCGCTGCAGACGATGCGCGACGGCGGCAGCGCGGTCGACGCGGCCATCGCCGCCAACGCCGCGCTCGGGCTGATGGAGCCGACCGGCAACGGCATCGGCGGCGATCTGTTCGCGATCATCTGGGATCCGAAGACCAGAAAGCTGCACGGCTACAACGGCTCCGGACGCTCACCGAAAGCCTTGACCCTGGACGAGTTCAAACGTCGCGGCATCAGCGACATCCCGGCGCATGGTCCGCTGCCGGTCAGCGTGCCGGGCACGGTCGACGGCTGGTTCGCGCTGCACGGCCGCTTCGGCAAACGTACGATGGCGCAGAATCTCGCGCCGACGATCCGCTATGCGCGCGACGGCCATCCGGTGCATGAAGTGATCGCGTATTACTGGGGCCGCAGCGTGCCGGTGCTGTCGAAATGGCCGGGCTTCGCCGAACAGTTCACCGTCGACGGCGACACGCCGGATAAACGCCGCGGCCCGCGTCGCGGCGAAACCTGGCGCAATCCGAATCTCGCGAACACGCTGGAGAAGATCGCCAACGGCGGCCGCGATGCGTTCTACAAAGGCGAGATCGCGCGCACCATCGACGCCTACTTCAAGGCCAACGACGGCTTTCTGCGCTACGAAGACCTGGCCGCGCACCGCGGCGAATGGGTCGAGCCGGTCAGCACCAATTACCGCGGCTACGACGTGTGGGAACTGCCGCCGAACGGGCAGGGCATCTCCGCGCTGCAGATCCTCAATCTGCTGGAACCATACGATCTCAAGACCTACGGCTTCGGCAGCCCGGAGCACGTGCATCTGTTCGTCGAAGCGAAGAAGATCGCCTTCGCCGACCGCGCCGCGTCGTATGCCGATCCCGCGTTCTACGACGCGCCGGTCGAACGGCTGATCTCCAAAGCCTATGCGAAGGAACGCGGCGCGCTGCTGTCGATGGAGCGCTCCGCGCGCAGCGTCGAGCCGGGCATCATTCCGGAATTGAACGAAGGCGACACCATCTACATGACCGTCGCCGACGCCGACGGCATGATGGTGTCGCTGATCCAGTCGAACTATCGCGGCATGGGTAGCGGCATGGCGCCGCCGGGGCTGGGTTTCATCTTCCAGGACCGCGGCGAGATGTTCGTGCTGAAGGGCTGCGATGCGAAGCCGGCGCATCCGAACTGTTACGCGCCGGGCAAGCGTCCGTTCCAGACCATCATTCCCGCGTTCGTCACCAAAGACGGCAAGCCGTGGCTGTCGTACGGCGTGATGGGCGGCGCGATGCAGCCGCAGGGACACGTACAGATCCTGCTCAACATGATCGATTTCGGCATGAACCTGCAGGAAGCCGGCGACGCGCCGCGCATCCAGCACGACGGCAGCACCGAGCCGACCGGGCAGAACACCGCGATGACCGACAGCGGCGAAGTGGATCTGGAAACCGGCTTCCCGGTCGAAACCATCCGCGCGCTGATGCGCAAAGGCCACAGTGTGCGCTACGCCGACGGCCCCTACGGCGGCTATCAGGCGATCATGGTCAACCCCGATGGCGGCTACGTCGGCGCCAGCGAATCGCGCAAAGACGGGCAGGCCGCGGGGTATTGAAGCAAGTGCAGATGTTGTTCTGCGAGAGCGGTTGTTCTGTGGGAGCGACGGAAGTCGCCATAGGCTGCGGGGAGATTTGCCGTAAGCCAACCCCACTTCCGTCGCTCCCACAGGACACCCCAAATCTTGCAGGCGACCCCATACTTTATGGCTTTCGACGCATTCGCCCTGATCCTTGCGATGCTGGTGCTGGGCTACGCCTTCCAGCGCCTGCGGGTATTGCCGGACAACGCCGCGCAGACGCTGAATCTGGTGGTGTTGTACGTGTGTTTGCCGGCGGCGGTGTTGCGTTACGCGCCGCGGCTGCAGTTGGAGCCGGCGCTGATCGGCGTCGCCGCGGTGCCGTGGCTGTTGCTCGCGGCGACCGTGCTGTTGGTGCATGCGCTCGCGCGGTGGCTGAAGTTCCGCGACGACGAGCGCGCGGTACTGCTGCTCACCGTCGCGCTGGGCAACACCAGTTTTCTCGGTTATCCGCTGACCCGCGCGCTGATCGGCGAACACGCGCTGCCTTACGCGGTGATCTACGACCAGTTCGGCGCTTTCCTGATTCTTTCGACCTTCGGTCTGTGGGTGCTCGCGCGCTACGGCGGCGACGCACGCCCGACCGTGCGCGGAATGCTGCTGCGGGTGCTGAAATTCCCGCCGCTGTGGGCGCTGATCGTCGGCTTCACGGTGATGCCGACCGAGCCGCCGCACTGGATCGCAGGTGCGCTGCAGCGCCTGTCCGACGCACTGTTGCCGCTGGCGATGCTGACCATCGGCCTGTCGGTGAGGCTCGCGCTGCCGCGCGACGAACTCAAGCCGCTCGCGACCGGCCTGGTGCTGAAACTCGCGGTGATGCCGGCCCTCGCGCTGCTGCTGGTGCCGCTGCTCGGCCTGCACGGCGACATGGCGCGCACCACGGTGCTCGAATCGGCGATGCCGTCGATGGTCACCGCCGGCGCGCTCGCGATCTCGCACAACCTCGCGCCGCGCCTGGCCGCGGCGATGGTTGGCTACGGGCTGCTGCTGTCGCTGCTCACGCTGCCGCTGTGGGCCGGTGTGGGCTGACGCGCACCCGCACGGACATGGTCGGCAATGACGAGGCTTCGCTCAGCGCCAGACCGGAATTTCGACGAAGCTGCTGCCCAGCCACTCGACACGCATCGGGGTCGCAGCATCGGCCACCGTTTCTGCGGCGACATCGCCGCCGGTGCCGTAGTTGATCTGCATGTCCGACTGCTTGTTCACGCGCAGTACCACGACCAGGCGGCTGCCGGGTTCCAGTTTGCGGCTGGTGAGCCGTTCGCTGCGGAACGTCAGTTGCTGGCGTTTGCCCGGCTGCAGCAATTCGCGGCGACTGCGATCCTTGGCGTAGCTGGCGCGGCCCAGGTGATGGCTCAGCAGGAAGTGGCGACCGTCCGCCATGCGCTCGTAGAGTTCGACGGTCACGTCCATGTCGCGCTTGTTCACGACGAAATCGAGCACGCCCGAAAACAGTCCGCTGATTTCGGTCGGCGCATCGAGCGGATCGCCGACGAACACCAGCCCGCCGTGCGCGTCCAGTGTCGGCGCGAGCGACAGCGGCGAAGGCATCCAGCTGGCGTCGCTGCGGTCGGCGAAATCGATGCGTTGCACCAGCGATGCGTTTTTCGGCGGCACTTTCTCGACGAGCCGGTGCGTCGCGGCGTCCTGCTTCTCGGGCTGTAAATACAATCGCAGCGAGCCGTTCGCCATCGCCGCCACCGACGGGGCGTGCTTCCACGCATCGGCGCCCATCACCTGGTAGTTGATGCGGTCGCGCAGCAGATCCGGTTTCGGCGCGCCCTTCAGTACATGGTCGAACCATGCGTAGCGCAGCGCCTGCAGATCGATCAGCGCCGTCGGATCGACGTCGTAACCTTCGATATTGCGTGCCACGCCGGTCTGCATCGTCAGGTGACCGAACGGCCCGATCACCAGGGTGTGATCGGCGCGCGGATTGTGGCGGGTGTGTTCGTCGAAGTAGTACTGCACGCCGACGCGGCCACCGTCGAAATAACCGGTCGTGGCCAGCACCGGAATGTCGATGTCCGCGAATTCCTCGCGGTATGGAATCATCGCCTGCCAGTAGGCATCGTAGCCCGGATGCTCCAGCCAGCGGCGGAACACCGGGTTCGGCGTACCGTCGATGCGGTCCATGTCGCGATGGGCGCCGCCGCTGGCGTACCACGCGCGGTCGAGCTTCTTCCAGCGTGCTTCGTCGCCGTAGGTGGCGTCGTCCATGGTGCGGTTGTTGGTGGTGTAGAACGGCCACGGGTACATGAAATTCATGAACACGTTGCCCTGCATCGGCGTGTCGATGCCCGGCGCGGCGCTGGCCGAGGTCATCAACGCCTTCAGCGCGGGCGGTCGGTGCTTCGCCGCGGCCCACTGCGTGAAGCTGTTGTAGCTGCCGCCGTACATGCCGACGCGGCCATCGCTCCACGGTTGTCGCGCGATCCAGCCGATCGTCGCCGCGGCATCGGCGCCGTCGCGTTCGTAAGGCACGACGGGCTCGGTCGGCGCAGCGTTCCCATCGCCGGTCAGCGACTTGCCGCGGCTCACCGCCACCACGCCGACGTAGCCGTGCGCGGCCACGGTCTTCGCATCGGCCAGCAACCAGTCCGGATTCGCGTAGATCGTGAAACCCAGCAGCGTCGGCAGCGGATCTTTCGCTGCGACCGGACGCACCACCATCGCCGACAGCCGCGCGCCATCGGGCATCGCGATCCACACGTCGCGCTCGATCCGGTAGCGCCGCGCTTCGTCTTCCGCGACCAGCGCTGGTGCCCGCGGCAGCAGTTCGGAAAACACCTGCACGAGCTGGTAGCGACGCACCAGTTCCAGCGCTTCCGGCAGATCCAGCCGCCCGCGCTCGGCCACCGGCGCCAGCGCCTTGCGCAGGTCGTCCTGCGCGCGCGGCAGGCCCACATCGAACGACGACAGCAAGCGCAGCGCGGTGCGGTCGTCCAGCGCGCCGTACAGCGTGCGGAAAGCATCGCGCAGCGCCGTGTCCAGCGGCGCGCCCGCGGCTTCGGCGACCTTCGCTGTGGCGAAGATTTCGTACTGCAGATACAGGGTCGCGGCGGACGCATCGCCCGCCTCGACGCGCATCCGCCGCAGCGCGTGGATGGTCGCGATGGCACCGGCCATATCGCCCGCCACCATCTGCAGCCGGAAACGCGCGACGCGATCGCGGTCCGGGTCTTCGTCGCGATAGACCTGCGCAACGTCGCGTGCGAGTGCCGGCATCGCCTTCGCCAGCAGCGCGTCGTCGCTGGCGGCTTCGCGCGGAAACGCGAACGATGGCGCGGCGGGTTGGGCGAAGGCGGGCGACACCAGCGCGAGCAGGAAGAGCAGCGCCGTGCGTCTGAGTATGGACCATTTCATGGAAGCGGATTCCTCGATGCGTTCACGGCAGGAGCGACAACAATAACCGACGATACGAAGCCGTGATCGATGCCGTCCGCGCGAAAGTGGATCACTGCTGTACGGTATCGAACAGGACATCGACCGCGGTCATCTTCGTGCGCGCCTTGAACCATTCCAGCGCCCGCGTCTGATCGGATTCGGACACCGCTGTGCGCGTCTGTACGATCATTTGCAGCACCGGGGTTTTCTCCGCGTCTGCGTCGATGCGATAGCCCTGGCTGAGGGTCACGGTCGCCACGTCGGGGACCAGCGTGCGCAGTTCGGTGGCGATCGCGTCCGCCTGATCCATCAGCGCATCGCGCGCAGCGATCCGTTCCCGCAGCGCGGCCAGATCCGCGTCCTTCTTCTGCAGCGCCTGCTGGCTGTCGCGATAGAGATCGCTCAGCAGGCTCGACTTCAGCGCAGTCACGTCGATGCGGTCGTTCTCGCCGGCTTGATGCACCAGCATCTTCGTGTCGGGCAAGCCCGCCACCGCCAGCCGGCCTTCGATCCGCTGCAACGTCGCCTTGTCCAGCGGTAGGCCGATCAGCGACACCTCGATGCTGCGCGTCGTCGGGTCCACGCGGGTGTCGGCCACATGCGCGTTCTCGAATGCGAATTCGTCGCGGACGAATGCCGCAGCGCGCGATTTGAACAATTCCTGCTGCACCAACTGGTACGCCAACCACGCGCTGGGCAATGCCGTCGCCAGCGCCAACACCAGCAGATACGCGCGCAGCCGTCGCTCCACCCGCGCATCCACGTACGCATGCACCGGCACGCGCACCAGCCGGATGCCCACCACCGTGGCCAGCGCGATGAACACGCAGTTGATCGAATACAGATAGAACGCGCCGCCGAAGTAGTGCCATTGCCCGGTGGCCAGGCCATAGCCGGCGGTACACAGCGGCGGCATCAGCGCGGTGGCGATGGCCACGCCGGGGATCACGTTCGATTTCTCCTCGCGGGTGATGCCGACGATGCCCGCCAGCCCGCCGAACAGCGCGATCAGCACGTCCCACAGCGTCGGCGAGGTGCGCGCCAGCAGCTCGGACTGCGCCTCGGACAGCGGCGTGATCGTGAAGTACAGCGTCGACACGGCGAGGCTGATCGCCGAGGCGATGGCGAGATTCAACAGCGACGTGCGGATCAGCGCGAAGTCGTACACCGCCGCGCCCAAACCGACGCCCATGATCGGCCCCATCAGCGGTGAGATCAGCATCGCGCCGATGATGACTGCGGTGGAATTCACGTTCAGCCCGATCGACGCGATCAGGATCGCGAACATCAGGATCCACGGCGTCGCCCCGCGCAGCTCCACGCCTTCGCGGATACGCCGCTCGATCACCGCGTCGTCCGCCTTGTCGGCCAGCAGGCTGAAGCGTCGCGCCAGCGACCGCCGGATGCGGATGAACTCGGAGGCGGGCTTGCGGCCGGTGGGCGATGGGGCGTTCGGGGCGGTATCCATGGGGCCTCGCGGTCGTGAGCGTTCAGCCTATGGTGCCGGCAAACCGGCAGGGGCGGGAGTGGCTGTCGCTGTGCAACCCCTTCTGAATGAGCGGTTCGCCGACGCGCGACGTCCGCGTGTATTCCGGATTTGCGAAGAATTTACGACTTCGGTGCAGGGATGGCATGGCACGTTTATGGCCTGCGGGCGCACAGTGCCCCATCCCATCCCGCAGCATCACCCACGCCCATGTCCATCGCCATCATCCGCAGCCCCGACACCGTGCAGCCTCGTTCGAGCGCAATCTCCACCGAAGTCGTTTCGCTGCTGGTCGAGCGTGCGTCGGTCGCGGGCAAGGCGCTCGCACTGCGCAATTGCGATTCCGACGCCGAGTTGTTCGATTGCCTGGGTCGGATCGACGACTCGTCCGTCGAGTTCGTGCTTTTCGACCCGGGCCAGTGCGCATGCGTCAGCGAACGGCTGCGCGCGAAGTTGAATGAACTCAAGGTGCCGTACATTGAGGTGCACGACGATCATTTCGGTGCGCTCGAAAACCCGCTGAGCCTGGACTCCGGCCCGCGTCTTCGATTGATCCAGGGGTATGGGTCGCAGAGCTACACCTTGGCGCTGTCGATCGCGCTGGAGCATCTGGGTTGCGCCGAATGCGGGAACGACGTGCATGTCGGCACCTGAGCGGAATCAAGCCGATGCACAGATACTGCTACTTCGCCGATTACGAAATTTTCATGGGCGAGAGGTTCCGGATGTGGGGACAGACCACGCTGGATTACCGGGTGGAACATCCGGTGGATTTCGATCCGGCGCAGGTCTTGGCCCTCATCCGCGAACGGGCCGCCGAGGCGCACGGCGTCGGCTGCACCGATGTCAGGGTCCGCGCATTGCACAGGTTGTGATCGTTTCGTGTTCGCCGTACCGAAGCCGGGCTGCAAGGACATCATGAGGTCATGCTGGACATGATGATGTAGACACGGCATACGGGCTTGGCGTCGATACTTCGGATGATTCCGACACGAGCATGGGGAGATTTCCGATGGGGGCTCATGTCCCGCTTGGGCACGCTGTTGGGCATGCCGAACTATCGACGCATCTGGGTGCCCGGCGGCACCTACTTCTTCACGGTCAAGCTCGCCGACCGACGCGGTCGCGTGCTGACCGCCAATATCGACGCGCTGCGGATCGCATTCCGTGAGACCCGCCTCGCACGGCCGTTCGAGATCGCCGCTGTCGTGGTCATGCCGAATCATCTGCATTGCATCTGGACGCTGCCGGACGGCGATGCCGACAACGCCCGGCGCTGGTCGCAGTTGAAATCGGGGTTCTCGCGTCGTGTTCCACACGAGGATGTCGTCAGCCAAAGCCGCATCGAGCGCAGGGAGCGCGGCATCTGGCAGCGTCGTTTCTGGGAGCGATGCATCGTTGACGAAGACGACTTCCGTACTCACGTCGATTACATCCACTACAACCCGGTGAAGCATGGCTTCGTCGCTCGCGCATGCGATTGGCCGCATTCATCGTTTCGTCGCTGGGTCTCCGCCGGCGTCTATCCCATGGATTGGGCGATGCCTCCAAAGTCTTTGCCGAGCCCGGATTCACAATAGGGTGCGCCTGTGGCGCACCGATCCCACCGGGCTGCCGGAAAGAATGGTGCGCCACAGGCGCACCCTATGCGGGTTCGATACGGATGTGAGGTTCGACCTCAATCCGCCGGCACGGTCCGCGGCCCCGCCCACTCGCGCAATCCGTCTACCTGCTCGGCCATCAACACCGACAGCGGCCGGGTGTTCTTCAATTCCGAGCGTAGTTGGAACTCGCTCAGCGGCTGATTCACCGCATGCGCGGCGTACAGCGCGGCGACGATGACCTGTTCGATCTCCGCGCCGGAGAAGCCTTCCGATGCGGTGGCGAGCGCGGGCAGGTCGAAGGCTTGCGCTTCCACGCTGCGCCGACGCAGATGCAGGGCGAACAGCTCGGCGCGGGATTCGGCGCTGGGCAGGTCGACGAAGAAGATTTCGTCGAAGCGGCCTTTGCGCAGCAGTTCGGCCGGGAGGTCGTGGACCTGGTTGGCGGTGGCGACGAGGAACACAGGCGATTTGCGTTCGGACAGCCAGGTGAGGAAGGTGCCGAGCACGCGGCGGGAGACGCCGCCGTCTTCGCCGCCCGAGCTGGCGAGGCCTTTCTCGATCTCGTCGATCCACAGCACGCAGGGCGAGAGTTGTTCGGCCGAGGCCAGCGCGTCGCGCAGGTTCTTCTCGGTCTCGCCGTGGAATTTGTTGTAGAGCGCGCCGAAGTCGAGGCGCAGCAGCGGTACGCCAAAGCCGGCGGCGATGGCCTTGGCCAGCATCGATTTTCCGCAGCCCTGCACGCCGAGCAGCAGCAGGCCTTTCGGCGGGTCGAGGCCCGGCGGCGCATTGCCGTCGACGAACGCGCTGCGGCGCAGTTCGATCCAGCGTTTGACCCGCTTCGCGCCGATGACGTGATCGAGCTTCACCGGGTCGAATTCGTAGTGCAGATGGCCGCTGCGGTTGATCAGCTCGAACTTCAGCTTCGCCAGTTCGGGCAGGTCGTTGGCGTTCAATACGCCGTCGCGGAAGATCAGGTGCCGGGTGATGCGGCGGGCGTCGGTTTCGCTCAGGCCGCGCAGGTTGCGCACGATCTGCTTCACCGCTTCGGCGTCCACTTCCACGCGCTTGCCGCCGTGCTCGCGGGCGTAGGAGGCGGCTTCGTCCTTCACCAGCTTCAGCAGCGCGTCGCTGGTGGGCAGGTGCGGGCGATAGCGCACCGCATGCGCTTCCAGGTCTTCGGGCAGCTCGACCTTGTTGCCGACCAGCACCAGCACGTGCGGCAGGCAGTTGCGGCGCTGCAGGATGTCGCGGACCTGGCGCTGGGTGCCGGCGTACTTCAGATACGGCGCGAAATCGAGCAGCAGGAACACGCTGCGCTGGTCGGATTTGTAGATCGCCTGCAACGTGGCGCCGGCGTCAGGGGCCACGTCGGCCTCGTCCTCGCGGTCCATGTCGATGCGGCGCAGACCCTCGGTGATCGACCAGCGGAACAGCGCCCGCCAGACGTGCATCAGCGATTGCCGGAACAGTTCGACCACCCGGGGTTCGTCCGGGGTCTCGATCACGATCAAAGGGGTGTCGGCGCGGATCAGCGCCACAAGGTCCTGCAAGCCGCTCATGGTGTCCTAAGAAAGGGTGGAAATTCCCCCGAAGCAGCGAAAACGATAGCAAAGGCGGGTCATCGGCGCGCGCTGCGGATTCCAAGTGATTGATTCGCATGGAAACGCCGCATGGAGACTTGCCCGCGCCAAGCAATTCCGGTGCTAAGCTGCGGGCTCTTCACTGCGGAGGTGCCGATGAAAACGGTTCTGGTCGCCAGCTCGAAGGGCGGAGTGGGCAAAACCACCATCGCCACGCATCTCGCCGCACAGTCGGCCCTGGACGGGCATCGCACTGTCCTGATCGACGCCGACCCGCAGGGGTCGTCCACCCGCTGGGCCGAACGCCGGTCCGATCTCGAAACCGCGGTGCTGCCGATCGACGGCACCCGCAGGACGTGGCTGAAGCAGATTCCCGAAGACACCCAGCGCACCGTCATCGACGCGCCGGCCGGGGCCACCGCCGACAGCCTCGAAGCCTTCCTCGAACACGCCGATGCGCTGGTGGTGCCGATATTGCCGTCGACGCTGGATATCGACGCCACCGTGCCCTTCCTCAACGCCATCGCCAAGCACCCGCGCGTGCGCCGCGGCCAACTGCGCGTGGGGCTGGTCGGCAACCGCCTCAAACCGTGGACGAATGCCTCGCAGCAGGCGGTGGAGCTGCTGCAACAGTGGCCGTACCCGGTGGTGGCGCAACTGCGCGACAGTCAGGCCTACGTGATGCTGGTCGGCCTGGGCCGCAGCCTGTTCGATTACCACTCGCAGCAGGTGCGCGAGCATCAGGAAGATTGGGCGCCGTTGTTGAAGTGGTTGAGGAAGGGGTGATCGGTTGACGTAATCAAGCGTCAGCGTCAGCGGACAAATCTTTGCTCATTCGCACACCCATCGGCGCATTGGCATTCAGCGTGTCTGCATCGGGCCGGCAACTTCGCCCCGATGAAGTCCGCTTCAGGTATGTCCAGCTGGAACCGCATCTTCCTCCTGGCATGGCCGTCGACTCAGTTGAAGCGATATTGGTGGCGCTCGAGCCTCACTCTGCGCTGCAAGCGGTCAACATCTCTTGTAAGTGGGTGCATGCGCCGGGCTCTTGGCAAGATCGCCAGTCGGGAGAGTGCTTGGACGCGCAATCCTGGGTGGTGGGAAACAACCTCGTCGAGATTGGAACTGAAGACTTTGAGCGCCTCGCAGGAAGGCTGAAAAAGCACGGTCTACGGAATGAGCCGTACCCGATTTCTTACTGCGATGATGGGTTTGAGATCTTGCTGCCGCAGGTTCCGGCGAATCAGTTGACGTCCGTGCATTTCATCGTTGCATCCAACCATTACCCGGAACCCGTTGAGTGCTCGGCTTGGTACGCCGTTGATGTTCCGCACGAACGCATACGGGCAGTTGCAGGTGAGCACTGACGATTGATTCAAGCCAAAGCTGCTCCGCGATCGGGTTTTCTCTAGGCGATAGCCTTTGCACTAATCCTGTGGGAGCGCCGGAAGGCGCGACCGCTTTACTGCATTCTTTCCGCAGCCTGTCGCGCCTTCCGGCGCTCCTACAGGGGCAGGACAGGCCGGATACAGATTCACCTTGAGCTGCTTTGCGAAGCGCTTCAACTCAGGCGATCGCCTTGTGGGAGCGGCGGAAGCCGCGATAGGCAACTGAAAGACTTGCCTCATATCACCGCGGCTTCCGCCGCTCCCACAAGAGCGATTGTCAGGTATCCAAGGCCATCACTTCATCGGCAACGCACCCGCATCGCGTAGCAATTGCTTGCCCAATGCGATGCGCTTGGCGCGATCGTCCATCTTCTTCAACTCGATACCCAGCGCGAAACTCGCTGCCGGCGCTTGGCCGCCTTCCACCCAACCGATCCACCACGCATTGCCGGTGCCGTTATCGAGGTGGGTGCCGGTCTTGCCGTAGATGCGGCGGCCGTTGGTCTCGCTGTCCAGCATCGCGGCTTTCACCGTGGCAATCGTCTTGGCCGAAAACGGCAGATCGCCGCGACGCAGGCGGTCGATGAAGGCGAGCTGCTGCTGTGCGGTGACGGTGAGCACGCCGTCGTGCCAGGTGCGCGGCGGGTTGGTGCCGACGCGGCCGTTGCCGTAGCCGACGCGCTTCACCCATTCGGCCAGACGTGCATGGCCGATGCGCGTCGCCACTGTGCCGAAGTAATTCTCGCTGGAGGTCTGCATCGCCTCGCGCAGGGCCATGTCTTTCTGCCACTCGGGTTTGCTGGGGTAGGGCTTCCCGTCCCACTTCACGATCTCGTCCGCGCTGCGCAGGGCGCCGGTTTCCAGGGCGATCAGCGACAGCATCACTTTGAACGTGGATGCCGGCCGCAGCGGCTTCGTGGCCCAGGCATCGTCGTGCAGGGTCTGCGGACGGGCGCCGTCGCGCTGCAGCAGAAAGGTGCCGGCGTGGCCGTAGTCGGCGAAGCGGGCGGCGGCGGTCGGCGCAGCGGCGGGTTTCGTCGGCGGTGCCGCGGACAAGCTCAGGGGCAGCATCGCGAGTGCGACGAGCAGGGTGCAACAACGCAGGAAGACAGGTATGAATCGGGACATCGGGCAACTCCAGTGGCGGGGCGTGCGTCGCAGTGTCGTCGTGCCGTGCGCTTGTCCCAAGCGGTGGTGGCGTCGCGTGCGTCACAGCTGTAACGGCTGTCACCGCGCGCGGCCGGGCGTGCCAGACTGCGCCACCACGCCCGCACGATGTTGAGCCGCATGACCCCGAGCCGCACGACTCCCAGCCGCAACTCCACGGATCGCATCGACATCGAGTTGGGCACCCCGCCGCGCGTGCAGGGGCAGCCGGTGCGGCACCAGTCGCTGTGGATCCTGCTGCGGCTGTGGTTGGCGGCGCAGTCCGGCGAGGGCTGGTTGCGCGAGACCCAACTGCGCGAACAGTTCGCGAACACCCGCAACCTGCGGATGGTGATCAGCCGCGCATACGCCGACTTCGCGCGGCTGGGGCTGCGCGTGGGCTGGGGCACCGACCGCGGCCGCGCGCCGGACCTGCTGCCGCTGGCGGGGCGCAATCGTGGTCCGTACTGGCTGGCCGACGGCGAAGCCGCGCGGCTGGAGATCGTGCTGCACGACGCGCCGGCGGGCGTCGATGCGGTGGTGGCCTGGCTGGGCGCGGCCTCCGCGGCGCGGACCGTGGCCGGGCCGGAATCGGTCAGCACCGCCACCCCGGACTACTGGCATGCCTGGGCCGGCGCGCGCCGCGACATGCTGGACGGGCGCTTGATCCTCGATCGCGACCACGGCGCATTGGCCGGTTACCGGCGCGCGCAGACCCTGGCGCCGGACCCGTGGCTGCAGGCGCTGGCGCTGCTGCAGCAGGCGATGGTCTGGCGTCGCGCCGGCAACGCCGACGCCGCGCGCGCGGTGCTGGCCGAACTGGACCGCCACTGGCACGACGAACAGGCGCCGGAGCACGCCTGGCTGGGGGCGATGGCGGCGATCGTGCAGGCGTGGTGCGCCTACGCCGGCCGCGACCCGCAGGCGGCGCGGCAGATCCTCCGCCAGGCCACCGAGGATCCGCGCTGGACCGGCCTGTTCCAGTACCACCCGCGGGTGCGCTGCGAACACGCCAACCTGCAGGCGCTGATCCACCGCGCGATGGCGCTGGACGAGCGCACCGAGCTGGGCGAACGCACCGAGGCCGCACGCACCGCGCTGCTGTATTACCGCGCGGCGCTGGCGCTGGCCAACGAGGCCGAGCTGTTCGACGCCGCGGCCTCCACCGCGAGCAATCTGGGCTGGTCGTTGTGGCTGTTCCAGCGCTGCGGGCTGGACGTGCCCAGCGACGACGGCCATCCGCTGAAGTGGATCGGGCTGGCGGCGTGGCTCAGCGGGCGCCACGGCGTGGGCGGCGGCTGCTGGAACACCATCTATCTGCTGCGCATGGCGCGCGGTGGCGGCCCCGAACTGCCGCATCCGCGCGTGGATGCTTTCCGCCGCTGGCCGGTGATCCCGCCGGAGGAGTTCCGCGCGAAGATCGCGCCGATCGAACTGACGGTGGCGTGGACGAGCTGGCGCGGGCTGGCGACGACGATGCAGGCCGATGTCGATGCCGGCCGGGTCCAGGTCGATGCCCTGCAGCGCGCCAACGTGCTGCTGGAGGTCGCGTGGTACGAAGCGCACGACGGCGATGCGCAGCGCAGCGCCGAAGCGGCCGCGCGCCTGCGTCGACGCCTGCGCGAGCTCACGCCCGCGGATCGTCTGTTCTTCCGCGATGCGCTGCGGCGCTTGCCCGAGGTCGTCGGTTGAGCGGTGCGGGCCGTGCTTTTTGCAGGAGCGATGATCTTTTCTTGTGGGAGCGACGGGTTGGGGAGTGACTTGTGGGAGCGACGGAAGTCGCGATGAATTGAAGAAAGACTTTCCGGCAGCCCATCGCGACTTCCGTCGCTCCCACAGGATTGGCTGCCGGCACTTTTCCCGAATCGGGATTCACCCAGCGGCAATCCGTCGGCGGTTCGCGTTAAGCTCACCCACATCATCCCGGGCCGAAGACTGAAGCGCACATGCGAACCCTCATCCTGCTCCGCCACGCCCATGCCGAACCCGTCAGCGACGGGCAAGCCGATGTCGATCGCGCGCTGTCCGCGGAGGGTCTGGCCGAGGCGGAGGCCGCCGGACGCTGGTTGTCCGGGCAAGGCCTCGTCCCCGATCGCGTGCTCTGCTCGCCCGCGCGACGCACCCGCGAGACCCTGGAAGCGGTGCTGGGCGGCGGGGTCGGCTTCGTCGAACAGCGTCTGCTCGACGCCATTTACGAGGCCACCGCCGGCGCGCTGGCCGAACTGGTCGACGAACACCACGATGTCGAACGGCTGATGCTGGTCGGCCACAACCCGGGTCTGGAGCGCCTCGCCGCGCTGATGCACAGCGGCCAGTCCGGCGATTACCGCGGCATGCCGCCGGGCAGCGTGGTGGTGCTGGACTTCCCGGCCGACGCCGCGGTGGAGCCCGGCGTCGCCAGTCTCTCCGCGTTCTGGTGGCCGTGAATTCCGCGACAGTCTCCGCTTCGCTGCTGTTGGCTCTGTTGCTTGCGGCGAACACTGCCGCAGAGGCCGCCGACATCGATCCGGCGCATACCCGGATCGGCTTCACCCTGAAAACCCGCTGGGGCCAGGTCCTGCAGGGCCGGTTCCCGCGCTACGGCGGCCGCATCGAAACCCTCGAG
Organism: uncultured Thermomonas sp.; assembly: GCA_966203835.1. Lineage (GTDB taxonomy): Bacteria > Pseudomonadota > Gammaproteobacteria > Xanthomonadales > Xanthomonadaceae > Lysobacter_I. Next base: position 20,960 of record CBIHKW010000011.1, on the reverse strand, counting down.
GACGGCCGCCATCGTGTGCGTCTGCGGTTCTCCGCGCGCGAGGTCGAGATCGTCGGTCACCCCAACTACACCGAGATGACCCGCGGCCGCGGGTTTTTCGAAGCCGACCGCTTCCCCGATGTGGAATTCGTGTCCGACCCGTATGACTCGGCGCTGATCGCGGACGGCGGTGAGCTCACCGGCGAGTTGACCATCCGCGACGTGAAGCGCCGCGAGACCTTCGTCATCCTGAAAAGCAAATGCGCGCGGCCGGCTTACGACTGCGACGTGCTCGCCAGCGGCAGCGTGCGCCGCACCGACTACGGTGTGGACCGCTGGATCCTGGCGGTGTCCGATCGCGTCCGCTTCGTGCTGCGGCTGCGCGTGCGCGAGGGCGCCGAATGAAGGGCCGCGAATGAAGGGCCGCGAATGAAGCCGCTGCGCGCGCTGTGCCTGCTTGCGCTGGTGTTGACGCAGGCCGCCTGCGTCACGTTGTCCGATCCGCAGCAACGGCAGGTGGACACGCTGGTCGCCGCCGCCCGCAGCACCGAGAACACCTGCGGCCGCGCCGATGCCTGCGCGCGGCCGTCGCCGCTGCTCGAACTGGGGCTGCGCGCCGCTGGCGGCATGCCGGCGCAGACGACGGCGCCGGTCATCGATCCGTCTGCGGCGCCCGCCGCGCCTGTGCCTATCGATGCCGCGCGTGTCGTGCCCGCGTCGGCGGGGACGCAGCATTACGCGCTCATCCTCGACTACGGCCAGGATGCGCTGCTCGCGCGTCTGGATCTGATCCGCGGCGCCACCCGCAGCATCGACATCCAGACCTATATCTTCGATGAGGACGACGCCGGCCATCTGATCCTCGACGAACTGCTGATCGCGGCGCGGCGCGGGGTGAAGGTGCGGCTGCTGGTCGACCAGCTCGCCGCGCTGCGGCGCGTCGACACCCTGGCGGCGCTGGCCGGCGCGCACGCGAATTTCGAGATGCGCCTCTACAACCCGGTGCTGGGCCGGGCGCGGATCAGCTACCCGATGTACGCGCTGGCATCCGCCTGCTGCTGGCGCAAGCTCAATCAGCGCATGCACAACAAACTGATGATGGTGGACGGGCTGGTGGGCATCACCGGCGGCCGCAATTACCAGAACGACTATTACGACTGGGATGCGTCCTACAACTTCCGCGACCGCGACATCCTCGTCGCCGGTCCGGCGATCGCCAGCATGGACGCGCATTTCGAGATGTTCTGGAATGCGTCGCTCAGCAGGCCGTTGACGCGGCTGACGGATGTCGGTCGTCTGGTGCTGCGCCAGGGCGTGCCGCCGATGGAAAACCCGGCGCCCGAACGGCCGCGCCGGATCGAACTGATCGGCCGCGACGCCGACGACGCCGTATTGGTGCGCAGCCGCCTGGCCGATGCGGCGATGCCGGTGCAGTCGCTGCGCTACATCGGCGATGCGCCGGGCAAACACCAGGCCGAGAAACTGCGGTCGGGCGTGTCGTCGCGGCTGCTGCGCGACCTGATCGTCTCCGCCGAACACCGGGTGCTGCTGCAGACGCCGTATCTCGTGCTGTCGAAACCGGCGCAGCGCATGTTCAGCGAGCTGCAACTGCGCGAGGCGCCGCCGCGGGTGATCGTGTCCACCAACAGTCTGGCCGCCACCGACGCCTTCATTCCCTACGCGCTGTCGTACAAATACAAGCGCCGCTATCTGCGCGATTTCAAATTCGAGATCTACGAATTCAAACCGTTCCCGCAGGACGCACCGATCGACGTGGAAGCCACCGGCACCGTCGGCATCGCGTGGCAGGACGACGGCACGCCGGTCGTGTTGGACAAGTTCGGCGCGATGCCTGTCGACGTGGAGCCGGCGGGGCCGGCGCTGACCGGCTCTTCGGGCCTGGGGTCCTCGGCTGGAGGCTCGTCCGGTGCGGGGTCGTCGAGCGGGATGGCCTCGGGTTCGGACGGGTCGGACATCGGCGGCAGCCGTTCGCCCGACCGGCCGACGCCGCTGGCGCGCGAATACTCCGCGCTGCGCTATTCCAAGCGCGGCGCCAACGAACAGGTGCCGCTGAAGCGCGGCGGCGTGCGTTTCGGCCTGCACGCGAAATCGCTGGTGATCGATGAGCGCGTCGGCGTGATCGGCACCCACAACTTCGATCCGCGCGGCGACACCTACAACACCGAATCGGTGGTGGTGATCGAAGACCCGGCGTTCGCGCGCGCGCTGGCCGCGAGCATCGAGCGCGACATGGCGCCGGCCAATGCGTGGATGATCGCGCGCCGCGACAAGCCGCCGGTGTTTTCGGGGCTGGAATACTCGCTGTCGAAAGTGTCCGAACTGCTGCCGCTGTTCGATTTCTGGCCGGTGCGCTACGCCACCAGCTACGAGTTCAAGCCCGGGCCGGACTGCCCGGAGCCGATCTCGCCGCGCGATCCCGAATTCCGGCGTTGCTACGAGCCGGTGGGCGATTTCCCGGAAGTGGCGCCGGTCATCCGGCCGCTGACGCGGATCTTCACCGCGTTCGGCGCCGGATTGGCCCCAATCCTGTAGTAGGGCGGGCTCAAGCCCGCCATTGCGGCTTATCCGGCCGCTGCGCAAGCAATAAATCCCTCGATCCGTGCGCGATCTGGCCTGAATCTGCGCATTCGCCCCTCCAAAACCTGTCCCGCCAGCCCTTCTGGTGGGGTTCATTGCGACCGTTCGTCGGCTCGACAAACGTCGAAAATCAATAAAAACAATCATTTAAGCCCATGGCGAGAGTGGGGTGACTTCCGGCATGTCTGTTTTGGTAGGTAGGTGTTGTAGATTACCAACACACCAAATCACAAGCACACACGGAACCCGCCATGAACGTCTCCAACACCACCACCGACCGCACCGACCGCACCCCGGCCGAAACCCTCAACAACGTCGTCTCCATCGCCAGCAAGGCCCGTCGCAGTTATGCCACGCGCAGCTTCGGCGTCGGTTACGGCAAGAGCAGCGGTTATGCCATGGACAAGCGCTACACCACCGACTGGGGCCAGATCCGCTTCCGCTGCGCCTGATCCGCTTCGCCGACCAGTCTTAACCAGTTTCCGGATCCACCGTCGCCACGCAACACCCGCAAGTCATTCCCCCGCATTCACCCCCGCACTCAGAGAACGCCATGAACACCTCGCACACCCACGTCTCACTCGCCCCGCGCACGCCGGTCGCCGTGCAGTCGCAGGTCGAGTCCACCCCTTCTTCCGCCCGCTATCGCGAACGCGATTTCGGCATCGGCTACGGCGCCAGCAGCGGCTATGCCCAGGACAAGCGTTACACCAGCGATTGGGGCCAGACCCACTTCCGCTGCCGCTGAACCTGACGGCGCAACCTGCCTGAGCCACCGCCTCCCCCGCGCGCCCGGAGCCCCGGCCGCAGCGCATGACCTCTCTCCCATGCGCCTGTGGCCGGGCCACCGCCGGCAGGCTCGGTTATCCTGACGGCATGAGTACGCCCGCACCCCCCGCTTCCCGCATCTTCCGCCGCAGCACCACCCTCGAACAGCTCAACGCACTCTCCATCGACACCGCCATGGCGCCGCTGGGGATCGTGTTCACCGAGATCGGCCCCGATTACCTGCGCGCCACCATGCCGGTGGACGCCCGCACCCGCCAACCGTATGGCCTGCTGCACGGCGGCGCCTCGGTGCTGCTGGCCGAGACCGTGGGCAGCACCGCCGGTACCCTCTGCTGCGCGCCCAACGAGCTGTGCGTCGGCATCGAGATCAACGCCAACCACGTCAACGGCATCCGCGAGGGCCTGGTCACCGGCACCGCGCGCGCGGCGCACGTCGGCGCGCGCACCCAGGTCTGGGAAATCCGCATCGAGGACGGCCTTGGTCGCCTGATCTGCATCTCCCGGCTGACCCTGGCCGTCATTCCCCATCGCGCCTGATTCCGTACCCGACCCGACCATGGTTCAAAGCTCTAATCCGCTTCGGTATGGTGGCGCCATGACCCGTGCCCCCTCCGCTGCGCGCGCCGCCAGGCTGCTGCGTTACCTCGTGCGTACGCCCATGCTGGTCTGGCATGCGCTGGTGCATCTGCCGATCACCCTGATCCTGATGTCGCCGCCGTTCGGCGGGATTCGCATCGGCGACGATCGCCTCGGCCACTGCATGGTGCGCTGGTGGCAGGGCGGGCTGATGCGGGTGTTCGGTTTCCGCATGCGCCGCGTCGGCACGCCGCTGCCGGGTCCGGTGATGTTCGTCGCCAACCACGTCAGCTGGATCGATATCTCCGCTCTGCACAGCTACCGGATGATGGGCTTCGTCGCCAAACGCGAAATCGCCGGCTGGCCGGTGGTCGGCTGGCTCGCGACCATGGGCGAAACCATCTATCACCAGCGCGGCAGCCAGGAATCCCTCGGCGGCGTGCTGCACGAAATGCTCGCGCGACTGCGCGAGGGCCGCGCCATCGGGGTATTTCCCGAAGGCCGCACCCGCGGCGGCGGCGAAATCGGCCCGTTCCACGCCCGCATCTTCCTGGCCGCGGTGGAGGCCGAAGTGCCGGTGCAGCCGGTGGCGCTGCGCTATGGCGACGGCGCCTCGCGCCAGACCGCGGTCGCGTTCGGCCCGACCGAAAGTTTCGCCGCCAACCTGCTGCGCGTGCTCGGCGAACCGGGCTGCAATGCCGAAGTCGTGTTCCTCGAACCGATCCTGCCCGGCGATGCCGAAGGCCGCAGGCGACTCGCCGACACCGCAAGGACGAGGATCGTGGAGGCGATGGGCCAAAGCGCCGCCCTGCCGCCGACCGGGGACGACGGCGGATGAGGCCGCTGCGCCCCACCCGCGAGGTGCTGGCCGACTGGGCGCCGGAGCTGTCCGCGCGGCTGGGCCGCCCGGTCGCGGACCTGCTGGCAGGCGGTCTGACGCTGCGCGACTTCCCCGGCACCTCGGTGGAGGTGCGCCGCGATACCGGCATGACCGTGCGCTTCTCCGCCGCCTTTGCGGTGGTCCGCCCGGCGGCGGCGCTGCTCGCGGTGTTCACCGAGCATGACGGGTACGTGGAGTTCGACCTGGACGAAGAGATGCTGGTCGCCGAGATCAGCGAACACCTTTTCCGTCTGGGCGTGGACTAACGTGGCCGCGCGAGCCGCGCCGTGACGCCTCCGCAATGACCATCGCGCCCTCCCCCTACCAGCCACCGCTCTGGCTGCGCAGCCCGCATCTGCAGTCGCTGTTCGCGACCAGCCCGCTGCGGCGCGCGCGCGGCGCGGTGCTGCTGCGGCGCAGCGGTGCGGTGAGCAAGCCCTACATCGTCGACGGCGGCGACGGCGTGCGCCTGGAAGGCGTCCACAGCCGCTTGCCCGGCGCGGAGCCGCGCGGTCTGGCGCTGCTGCTGCACGGCTGGGAAGGCAGCGCCGAATCCAGCTACATGCGGCTGACCGCGGCGCATCTGCTGGGCGCCGGATTCGAAGTGTTCCGGCTGAATTTCCGCGACCACGGCGACACCCATCATCTCAATCAGGCGCTGTTCCACTCCAACCGCATCGACGAAGTGATGCACGCGGCCAGCGATGTCGCCGAGCGGTTCCTCGCCGGTTCGTCGCGGCCGATGGTGGTCGCCGGGTATTCGCTGGGCGGCAATTTCGCGCTGCGGGTGGCCATGCGCGCGCGCGCCGCCGGGCTGCCGCTGGTGCGGGCGGCGGCGGTGTGTCCCTTGCTGGACCCGGGCCTGACCATGAACCGCATGGAGCAGGGGCTGCCGTTCTACATCCGCTATTTCGAACAGAGCTGGCGCGCGTCGCTGCGCCGCAAGCGCGACAACTTCCCGCAGTTCTACGACTTCGACGACCGCGTGCTGAAGCTGGGCATGCGCGAGCTGACCCGCTGGATGGTGGAACGGCACACCGATTTCGACACCCTCGACGATTACTTCAACGGCTACTCGATCGCCGGCGACCGCCTGACCGCGCTGGACGTGCCGGCCGATCTGCTCACCGCCGCGGACGATCCGGTGATTCCGGTCGCGGAATTCCACGCCCTGCGGCTGCCGGACATCGCGAAGATCGAGATCGCCCGCTGGGGCGGGCACTGCGGCTTCCTGGAAACCACCCGCCTCGACGGTTACGCCGAACGCTGGGTCGCCGCGCGGCTGTCGGCGGCGCTCGACGTTTGACCGCGCCTTGCCCGGTGCCGCGGCCCCGGACGGTACACTAGGCGGTTCCGGGCCCCGGCCCCGCAGTCCCAGAAAACCTCATGCAAGAACGAATTCTCGCTGCCCTGCGGCGCGGCGCCAATGCCGAAGCCCTGTCGCTCGCCCGTGTCGCCGTTGCGGAGTCGCCGCACGACGCCCGCGCCCATGCGCTGCTGGCCCACGCCGAGCGCGCCACCGGCGACAACGCCGCCGCCCAGTACGCGATCAACCGCGCCGTGCTGCTGGCCCCGGACGACGCCGAGCTGCATTTCCAGCGCGCCGGCTTCCTGCTGACGGAACACAAGCTCGATGAAGCGCAGGCCGCGCTGACCCGCACCATCGATCTCAACCCGAACCAGTTCGAGGCCTACATCCTGCAGGCGCAGATGGCCGTGGGCCGCGGCGCCATCGACGAAGCCGAGCGCCTGCAGCGTTCGGCCGGTCGCATCGAGCCCGATCACCCCTGGGTCAAGACCCTGGAAGGCATGATCGCCCTGCGTCGCGGCGACGGCGCGCGCGCGCAGTCGCTGTTGACCCGCGCCGCCGCGCGGATGCCGGACGATCTGCAGGTGCTGTATGCGCTGGGCTTCGCCCACCTGAGCCAGCGTCAGTTCGCGTTCGCCGAACAGGCGTTCGTCAAGATCATCGCGCTCGCGCCGCAGATGCATGGCCTGCGCGGCATGCTCGCCGACGTGCTGCTGCAGCAGCAGCGCCCGGAAGAAGCGCGCGAAGTGCTGCAGCCGCTGCTGGACAACCCCGAAACCGCCACCCCGGCGCTGAAGCGCATGACCGCGGAGCTCGACTTGGCGATGGGCCGCCACGAGCAGGCGCTCGCGCTGTTGCGCGAAGCGGTGACCGAAGAACATCGCGACCCGCGCGCATGGGCGATCCTCACCGATCTCTGGCGCCGCAGCGGCGATTTCGCCGATGCACGCGCGACGCTGGAAACCTCGCTGGCGCAGCATCCCGAGGCGGCTTCGCTGTGGCAGCTGCGCCTGGCGTTCGAGGCCGAAGCCAGCGACGAGGCCAAGGCGGTGCTGGACCGTTGGCTTGCGGCGACGCCGGACAATGCCGATGCGCTGGACGCGGCGATGCACCTGCACGAAGCCCGCGGCGACGCCGAAGCCGTCGACGCGCTCGCGCAGCGCATCGTCGAACTGGAGCCCGGCCGCAGCAGCGCCGAACTGCGCCTGCTCGACCGCATGATCCGCGACCAGCCGGACGCCGCCATCGTGCATGTCCAGGGACTCATCTCCAAAGCGGCCGACGACGTGGCCAAGCGCAGCCTGATGCTGTGGCTGGGTTACGCCCAGGACCGCGCCGGCCGTCACGGCGAGGCGGCGATGACCTGGCACGCGGTCAACAGCGTCGAAGCCGCCCTGCGCTGGCCGCTGACGGTGCCCGGCCATGCCGGTGGCCCGTGGCCCGATGCGGCGACGCTGCTGCCGGGCACGCCGCCGGTCGCCTATGTCTGGGGCCTGCCGGGCTCGGGCGTGGAAAAAGTCGCCGCCGTGATCGCGCATGCCGGCTACCCGCTGCGCGCCGACCGCTACGCGCCGAATCCGCCGCCGGATCCGCTGCAGAACCCCGACACCATCGCCGCGCTCAACGACGGCTCGCTGTCGCCGGAACGCCTGCTCGCCGAATGGCGCGCGGCGCTGCCCGCGCGCGGCGTCCACGACGGCATCATCATCGACTGGCTGCCGTACTGGGACAACGCGCTGCTGAAAATGCTGCGTCCGCTGCAGCCCGAAGCGATCGTGGTGATCGCGCTGCGCGATCCCCGCGACACGCTGCTGGAGTGGATCGCGTTCGGAAGCCCGGTGCCGTTCGGCATCGTCTCGCCCACCGACGCCGCGCTGTGGATCGCGCGACAACTGCAGCACGTGGTCGCCCTGCATCAGGGCAATCTGCAACCGCACCGACTGATCCGTACCGATCACGCGCTGGCCGATGTCGAAGCCTTCGCGGCCGAAGTCGGCAGCGCCCTGGGCCTGGAGCAGATCCGCGTCCCGCCCGCCTCCGCGCTCGGCACCCAGCGTTTCCCGTTCGGCCACTGGCGCCAGTATTCGAAGGCATTGGCCGAACCGTTCGCGCTGCTTTCTGATGTGGCGCAGACGTTGGGGTATCCGGCGGAGTAGTGCTTCTTCTTTTCTTGATATCGGGCGTAAGGCCTCGCGTCAGGAGTGCTGAGTCACATGCAATTTGGAACCGCTCTATTTTTCGTTGTGGCTGTTGCTGGTGCTGCCCTTGGGGCATTTCACCTCTTCAATGGTGCGGGCCCAGATAGGATGTGGCGGTTCAGACGCAACGATCCAATTCGCAACACATTTTTTCGTCAAGATGGCGCATGGCGGAAATACGGTAAGGCGAGCGTTGCTATCGTTATTGCTGCCTTGGTATTGCTCACCTTATTTGAGCTTTAGCACGTAGGGTGGGGTGAGCGCAGCGATGCCCACCCAAACCGCCAACAAAGCTTGATGTATCTGCGTGCTGTTCTTGCTCCGTTCGATGCTTACCTCATTTTGCGTGTCGGGATGGTGGGCATCGCTGCGCTCACCCCACCCTACGATGCTGCGAATCCTGTCTCATGGACTTCGTCCACGCGACCATTCCGAGCCGATGGATCAACGCATGATCGTAGACCCGAAGGGCAGCGCACAGAGCCTGCCCCCGCGAAGGCGGGGGACGTGCGCCGTTTTTCTATGCGGCAAGGATGCCTCATAGAAAAATCCCGGCCATGTTCCCGATGGCAGATTTGCCTCGGCACTGAGAGTTTTCTTTGCTTACTTTCTTGACTCGCGCCTGCGGCGTTCGCCCTTCGGGCCGGCTTCGCCGTTCGCGCCGCAAGCGGCGCAGTGCGCCAAAGAAAGTGACCCGCGCAAAGCGCGGAAGCTCTGCTGTTGTTGCAAGCCACCCCACGTATTAGCTTCGATTCCGTGCCTACGCTACGCTTGCAGCATCCGGGCCGCTTGGCGGCAGGGCAACGAAATTCAGCAGGCAGCAGGCCTATGCACAAAAAAACGTCCTCCGCGATCCAAAGACTCGGTCTCGTCTCTCAAGGCTGGATCCAGGCTTGACCAGCCTTCGGCTGTTGAAAGCCGCCGGGACGACGGCCGGGGAAAACGTTCGCTGATTCTGAAGTGGGTTCCAACAGTTCATTCACCGAAGCCATGCCCGAACCGACTTAACCCAGGAGTTCCCAATGCGTATCGTCAGCAACAGTTTCGAACACGGCCACCGCATTCCCGCCGAATTCGCGATGGGTACGCCGGACGGCTTCGGCGGCAACCGCAACCCGCATCTGCGCTGGAGCGATGCGCCGGCCGACACCCGCAGCTTCGTGCTGCTGTGCATCGATACCGATGCGCCCACCGACGGCGCGCTGGTCGCCGACGAAGCGACGCCCATTGCCGTGGATCACCCGCGCGGCGATTTCGTGCATTGGGTCCTCGCCGACATTCCTGCCGACGTACATGAAATCGCAGCAGGCAGCGCCAGCGACGGCGTGACCGCGCGCGGTAAACCTGCACCGGGCGGCCCCGCAGGCGCGCGCCACGGCTTGAACGATTACACCGGCTGGTTCGCGGGCGACGCACAGATGGGCGGCGACTATCTCGGCTACGACGGCCCGTATCCGCCAAGCCACGACCTGCGCCTGCACCGCTATTTCTTCCGCCTGTTCGCGCTGGATGTCGAGCATCTCGCACTGCCCGCGACCTTCGCCGCCGCCGATGTCTTCCGCGCCATGCACGCGCACGTGCTGGCGGAAACCGCGATCTACGGAACGTATTCGCTCAACGCCGCTGTGAAGGGCTGAGCGCAGTTTCGCGATCCGGCATCAGACAGTGACATCCGATAGAGGCGCTACATGGACGAGCACAACCCGTATCATTCGCCGGCCGCGCAGATTGCGGGCACTCTGCCGCAGGAACGGCTGACGATCGAGCCCGCCGGCCGCTGGCGCCGGTCCTTCAATCTGCTCATCGACTCTGTGTGCTCGATGCTGCTCGCCATTCTGGCGCTGTTCGCCTATGGCATGAGGCTGTACTTGGGCTGGGGCGATGTGACGCAGGAGATGCTGCTGGAACAGTCGGGCTTCCTGCGCGACTACGCTTTGGGCATAGGCGCGATGCTGCTGTACTACATCGCGATGGAAGGATGCTTCGGCTTCACCGTGGGCAAGCTGGTCACCGGCACCCGGGTGGTGAACGAGCAGGGCAGTAAACCGCGCTGGAGCCAGGTCGTGGGCCGCAGCCTCGCGCGCTTCATCCCGTTCGAAGCATTTTCCGTATTGTTCTCGAACGAAAAGGAGCGCCGGGGCTGGCACGATTCGCTGTCGAAGACCTACGTCGTACGCAGGCGTTGAGCGCGCCGGCCCGCAGCGGAGCGATCCGCCGCGGGCCGGGGTTCCAGCATGCGCTCAAAGCTGGAGGGGTTTCGCCTGGAACACCAGCACGTCGCCGCTGTCGCTGGTCAGGCGCATGCGATAGGGCTGCGGCTCCAGCAGTTCGACCTTGAACGACTGGCTCATCAATTCGCTGAAGCGGCGGTCGGCGATGTTCTTGTCGTCGGCGCAGGACATGCGGGTGGCGATGTTCAGGGTCATCTGCAGGCGTTTGCCGGAGACCGTGTACTCGCCGCGCAGTTGATTGCAGTCGGCCTTGGCGTCGACGCCGCCGCCGGAAAAGGTCATTTCGAAATCCGCGCCCGATGCGCGCACCTCGGCGATGCTGGCGCCGCCCGCGGCGGTGGCGGACTGCAGCGTCCAGCCGCCGGTGTTGATCAGTTCGTCGCGATTGAAGCTGGCGGTGCGTTCGCGTTCTGCGCCCGCGGCGGCGGCGCTGCCCGGTGCATCGGCGGCGGCATCGGCGGGCGAATCGCCGGCACTGGTGCCGTTCGCGGAAGCGCAGGCGGTGGTCGAGAACAGCAGTGCGGCGGCGATCATGGCGTTGCGGACAGACATGGTGGATCTCCGGAGGCGGGACAATGAAGCGTGGTGACGGTAACGGCGGAGCGGCGCGGCATCACGGGCCGGCCATTTCGGATTCGATGATCATGTCGAGCACGTAGCCGACATTGGGGGCGTCCATCGGCGGATTGGCGATGGGGAAACGTTTGACCCGCAGCACGGTGCGGATGCCGTCCTCGTGGGTGTAGCCATCGATCTTGCCGTGGAACAGCTGCCATGCGCCGGGTTCGCCGACGCGCAGGCCTTCCGCGAACTGGACTTCGCGCATTTCGAGACAGGATTGCGGCGCCGGCATCAGCGGGTGCCGGCAGGGCTTGGTGTGTGCGGCGACTTCCATGAAGACTGTAGTGCTGGAATTGCCGAAGCGGGTTTCCGGCGTGGCTGCGCCGACGAACCGCAGGACATCGCCGTCGGCGGTGGTCCACACCAGCTGCGGCGGATCGCTTTCGCGCAGCTGGATGCGCGCTTCGCCCTGCAGGCGCTTGCTGATTTCGTCGTCGAGCGCCATCACCGCGGCATCCATGCAGCCCATCTTGGTTCCGCGCAGCGGGCCGATGAGGATTTTATCGACGTGGAGGCTCACGTCGCCGCCGATGCTGTTGCAGGCGTTGGTGACGCGGATGTGACCGTCGACGAAATCGAACTGCAGCGGCAGTTCCGGCCGCACCAGCAGCGCAGCGATGCGCTGGCCGCGTGCGTCGGTGGCGTCCTGCAACTGCCAGTGATAACCGCCGAGGGTGGCATTCATGGCATGGGTGCCCTGCGACGGCGACGGTGAGGGTGGCGGAGGAGGCGACGGCGACGGTGGTGCGGGCGCGACGGCCGCGGGGTCGGCGATGGCGGTGGGCTGCGTGCAGCCGGTGAGGGCCAGCGACAGCATCAGGGACGACAGCAGCAATGACGACAGGGGCAGCGGCGATGAAGAACGGGTCATAGCGGGCTCCGCGAGAGAACTTCCATAGCGCTTCCATGAATGGGCGGTGGAGAGGAACGGGGTCCGCGCGAACCGGAGGTGGCGTCCCGAACCATACACCGCATGCGGCAAGGGCAAGGCTGGTCGAGTGGCTGGTTGAGCAGGTTGTCGAACCGGCGGTGCGTTGCCTCAGTGGGCGCGCGGCCGCAGCAGCAGGGCGATGCTACCGGCGATCAGCCCCCAGAACGCTGAACCGATGCCGCCGAGGCTGAATCCCGAAGCGGTCACCAGGAAGGTGATCACCGCGGCTTCGCGGTCGCGGTCCTCGCGCAGCGCGGCGGCCAGGCTGTTGCCGATGGTGCCGAACAGCGCCAGCCCGGCCACCGCCACCACCAGTTCCTTGGGGAACGCCGCGAACAGCGCGGCCACGGTGGCGCCGAACACGCCGGTGAACAGATAGAAGATGCCCGCGAACACCGCGGCCACATAACGTTTCGACGGGTCCGGATGCGCCTCGCGGCCGCTGCAGATCGCAGCGGTAATTGCAGCCATGCACAGCGAATAGGCGCCGAACGGCGCAAGCAGGATGTTGGTCGCGCCGATCCAGCCGATGGTCGAGGAGACCGGCGGCGCGTAGCCGGATGCGCGCAGCACCGCGATGCCGGAGATGTTCTGCGAGGCCATGGTCACCACGAACAGCGGCAGCGCGATGCCGAACACCGCCGCCAGCGACAGCGACGGCATCGTGAACACCGGCTGCGCGACGCGCAGCTCGACATCGCCCAGATGCAGCAATCCCGAGACGCCGGCGATGGCCATGCCCAGCAGCAGCGTCGCCAGCACCGCGTAACGCGGGAACCAGCGCCGCCCGCACAGATACACGACGAACATCGCGAGGATCATCGCCATCTGCGTGCGCATCGACACGAAGACGTCCATGCCGAAGCGCAGCAGCACGCCGCCGAGCAGGCCCGAGGCCAGCGACATCGGTACGCGGCGCATGCCGCGCTCGAAGATGCCGCTGAAGCCGACCAGCGCGGTCAGCGCGGCCGCCAGCACGAACGCGCCGATGGCGTCGGACAGCGGCACGCCGGCGTTGCCGGCGATCAGCATCGCCGCGCCGGCCGTGGGCCATGCGGTGACGATGGGCATGCGCCAGCGCAGCGACAGGCCGATGCAGGTGACGCCCATGCCGATGCCCAGCGCCCACAGCCACGATGCGATTTCGGCTTCCGAGGCGCCCAGCGCCTGCGCGGCCTGGAACACGATTACCGCCGAACTGGTGAATCCGACCAGCACGGTGACGAAACCGGCCGCGACCGACGACGGCGCGATGTCGCGCAGCCAGGCGCCGCGTGGCGCGTCGACGTCCGGCGGCGTCGCGCTCATGCGCTCGCACTCATTCGCCGACCGGAATCATCAGCAGCAACGCCGCGCCCAGCACGAAGCGATACACCGCGAATGCTGTGAAGCGATGGGTCTGGATGTAGACCAGCAGCCATTTCACCGCGACGAACGCGGTGACGGCCGAGGCGACGAACGCGACCGCGAGCGCGGTCCAGTCTTCGTGGGCGGCGCTGCCGTCCTTGAACACGCCCAGCAGTTCGTAGGCGGTGGCGGCGAACATCGTCGGGATGCCGACGAGGAACGCGAACTCGGTGGCGGCCACGCGGCTGGTGGTGCCGGCGAGCAGGGCGACGAAGATGGTCGCGCCCGACCGCGAGGTGCCGGGGAACACGCCGGCCACGACCTGGGCGATGCCGACCAGGATCGCGACGGTCCAGCTGATCGACGTGCGTTCGCCGAGCGCGGCCGCGCGCTTGGCGGCGAAGTGTTCGGCCAGCAGCATCCAGATGCCGCCGATGATCAGCGCCCAGGCGATGGGCCGCACTGCATCGGGCAGCTCCCAGCCGAGCTTTTTCACCGTGAGCCCGCCGACCGCGGTCACGCCGAACGCCACCGCGAGCTTGAGCGCGTAATCGAAGTTTTCCTTCTGGCGGAAACCGACGAGGAGGTTCCACAGCCGCTGCCGATAGATCGCGACCACCGCGAGGATCGCGCCGGCCTGGATCGCGACGTTGAACAGGTCGCTGCGATGGCCCAGCCAGCGTTCGGCGATCAACAGATGACCGGTGCTGGAGATCGGCAGGAATTCGGTGATGCCTTCGATGATGCCGAGCAACAGGGCGGCGAGCAGGTCGGTCATGCGCACGTTCGCGGGAGGAAAGGCAAAGTGTAACGGCCAAGCCCGCCGCTCGCCGCTGCCGGAAAAGACACCCCCGGCTATCCGGGGGTGTCGGGGAAACGCATCGTCCCGGTGCGACTCAGGGCGCGACCACCAGGGTCAGCCCGGGATAGTTGGCGAGGATCGGCTGCAGCGGCTGGTAAAAGCTGGACACCGAGCCCGGGGGCAAGGGCGTGGCGCAGTTGTCGTCGCTGCCGCTGTAGAAGCTGCCGCCGGAGGTCACGCCCTGCGCCTGTCCTTCGGGCGTGACGAACGATCCGCCGGAATCGCCGCTGCCCACGCAGGCGGTCGACGACGACATATTGAACACCGGGCCGACGGAATAGTTGACCGTGACTCCGGTAGCCAGCAGCGTTCCGCACTGCGCGCCGGTGCGGGCGCCCGAGCGGCAGACCACCGCGTTGAGCGCCGCGGGATTGGCGCCGCGCACGTTCAGATTGCCGCCATAGGCGTAGGCATTCACCCACGGCCGCGGAATGCCGAGCGGGTTGGTGTTGTGGACGACCGCGAAGTCGCTGCCGGGAAACACCGAATCGAAAAAGTAACCGAGCGACTGGCCGGCGCTGTTGGCCGCAGTCGTGTTGGTGGGGCCGCAATGCCCCGCAGTGACGAAACCGTTTGCGGTGCCGAGGGTAACCGCGAAGCCGATCGAACACGCGCGGAAATTGGACATGCTGTAGTAATCGCCGCCGCGGATATCGAACGTCGCCTGCTGCGCCGGTCGCGGCCGGGCATCCGACTCCACGAAGCGCACAGTCCTGGCATCGGCGCCGCTGGCGGCGATGAAATCGAGCGCCGCACCTCTGGCGCCGCGATCGGTGGCGACGACCACGCGGTTGCTGATCGGATCGACGTGCCAGGAATGGATGCTGGGATCGAGCTTGCGGGCCTTGCCCGATGCACGGAGCGCGCCGACCACGCCGTCGAGTCGCGCTTGCGTGGCCTGCAGTTGCGCCAGGCTGTGCGCGACCACGCGGATCTGTACGCCGAGCGCACGGGCCTTGCCCGCGTCGCCTGCGCTGGCGACGGCGACCACCGGCACGTATACGCCCTGTCGATTGCGTTCGAGCCAACTGCCGGCGTAGTGCTTGCCGAGCGCGCTGCGGGCTTTGCGTTCGGTGTCGGGCATGCGTTTTTCGGCTCGCAGATACTGCGGAATCTGTCCGGGCATGATGCCCAGGTCGCGCTGCAGCGCGAAGCGCATCTCGACGGGAATGTCGGTGTCGGACGGGCCTGTCGCCGCGTTCGCGCGAGGCGAAACGAACATCGCCGACGTGGCGAGCGCGAGGGCCGAAACGGCGAGGGCTGCCGTACGTACGGACATTTTCATGTTGCGCATGTGGAACTCCTTTTCGATGGGGGATGCGGCGTCTCGCCGTTCGATGGGGGCAGGCGATGCGCCGGCCCGCATGGTGTCCGCTTGGACATCCTCCGCGGATGTCTTGGCCGTTGTCCTGGCCGTTCATGCGGACGATCGATCCATCAATCGATCAATGATCGAGGAATGTTCCGGTTGTGCGTCCGCCTGAGCGCATTCCATGCGTGGCGGTTCGATCCTAGACGAGGCCGATGCGCCTTGATCGCGATTCCATGCGCCGCATTCCGACATGTCGACGGGAGTCACGTTCCTGTTTCGCGTCGATAGGTCTTCGTTCAGAAATTCATGCGGAAGTGAGGGCGCGCGACATCGAAACGATCCGCGGAAAAAGAAATACCCCCGGAGAGCCGGGGGTATTTCATGTTCGCTTCGATGCTTTCGATCAGATGCGTTCGATCAAATCCATTCGATCAGATGCATTCGATCAGAAACATGCGATCAGGCGCCGGACGTGTTGGTCGCCCAGATCGGCTGGCCGAGGTAGTTGTAGATCACCACGTTGCCGTCGTCCTGCACGCGCAGGATCGCGCCGTTGTTGCCGTTGGTGCCGGTGTACCAGACCGGCTGGCCGCCGCCGTTGTAGACGACCAGATGGCCGTCGGTCTGCATGCTCAGCGTGTGGCCGCTGCCGAAGACGCTGTTGTACCAGATGGCGCCGATGCCGGCCTTGTACAGCACCAGATGACCATCGCCCTGGATAACGAGGGTGAAGCGACCGTCGCAGGAGGTCACCGAACCGCCGTTGGGCAGCGTGCGTCCGGGATTCATGCGGCCGCAGGTCTGCACCGTCTGCAGCACCAGGCCGTAGGCGTTGAGGATCGGCTGCAGCGGCTGGTGGAAGGTCACCGGCGCGGCCAGCGAGCAGTTCTCGTTGGTCTGCGGATTGAGCTGTCCGCCGGAGGTCACGCCCTGCGCTTCGCCGCCGGGGGTGATGAACGAACCGCCGGAATCGCCGCCGCCGACGCAGGCGCTGGAGCGCACCATGTTGTAGACCGGACCGGCGCTGTAGTTCACGGTGACGTTCTTGGCATTGACCGTGCCGCAGCGATAGCCGGTGCGTGCGCCGGAGCGGCAGATCGCGGCGCCGACCGGCGCTTCGAGGCCGCCGATCACGTTGAGCGTGCCGCCGCTGTAGTTGTTGACCAGCGGTTGGATCGACCACGACGCGCTGGTGTTGCGCACCCAGGCGTAATCGTTGCCCGGGAACGTGGAGCCGGCGAAATTGCCGATGGCCACGCCGTTGCTGCCGCTGACCGCGGTGCCGGCGCCGCCGCAATGGCCGGCGGTGACGAAGCCGGTGTTCGCGCCCTGGGTCACCGAGAAACCGATCGAGCACCAGCTGTTCGGCACGTTGTAGCGGTCGCCGCCGCGGATGTCGTACACCGGCTGCGGACGCTGGCTGGATGCGACGTAGCGCACCAGCGCCGGATCGACGCCGCTGGCCGCGACCAGCGCCTTGCCGGTCGCTTCGGCGCCCGGATCGGTGGTCACCACCACGGTGTTGTCGCGCGGGTCCACGAACCAGGAATGCACGGCGACGTTGCGGGCGGTTTTGCCGCGCTGCCGGTCGAGTTTCGCTTTCGCGGCTTCCAAGGTGTTGAGGCTGTGGCGCACGACGCGGACATCGGCGCCGAGCGCGCGCGCGGCGGCGGTGCGGCTCTGCTGCGTGGTGGCGATCACCAGTTTGAATTCACCGCTCGCGTCGCGTTCCAGCCAGCTGCCGGCGTAGCTCGCGCCGAGTGTGCGCCGGGCTTCGCCCTGCTGGCGCGTCGCTCTGCGTTCGGTGTCCAGATAGCGGGGGATGGCGCCTGCGGACAGGCCGAGATCGCGCTGCAGCGCCTGACGCATCGCCGCGGAGACGGGGAGGCTCGGATCGTCGGCCGCGAACGCGGGCGCGGCGAGCATGCTGCCGAGCGCGGCGCTCATGGCGAGCACCAGACCGGGCGCGAGACGAAGGGAGGAACGGGGGGTATGGATACGAGAGGCATGGATCCTGCGCATAAGACACTCCTTGTGTCGAACGGGGATACGGTCCGTGCGGGGGCGCGAACCGGCCCACGGCGGATCCCTGCGCATGGCCGCGAACGAACGGGCCGCCTGCGATCCGTCGCGTGGCCGGCGCAGGTTAGCACCGGCTCATGACCGGAAGCGTGCGCCAGGCAGCGGATTCAATGCAGCGGATTTATTGCAGAAAATTCAGTGCAGCAAAATCAGTACGGCTGTCCGAGGCGCAGGAACACCGCCTCTTCACCCTCTTCGGCCAGGCCCAGACCGAAATAGATCGGGCCTATCGGCGTGTCGAGCGCGGTGTAGACGCTGCCGCCGAAGATCGTGCGGTCGAAACGCCACGCCTGTCCGCGCCGCCACACCTGTCCGGCTTCCAGCGAACCGCCCACGAACAGCGGGTATTGCAGCAACTGCGCCAGCGGATAGCTGAACTGCAACGTGGTCAGCGCCGACCCGGTGCCGCGCAGGCGATCGATGCCGTAGCCCGACATCCGCAGCGGCCCGCCGAGCAGCGCCACGTCTTCATAGGCGTTGCCTTTGTGGTCCTGCGCCTCCGCGCCGAGCTGCCAGCGCGCGCCCAGCGCGGTGAACGCATACGACGCCTTCGCGTGGCTGGTGAAGCCTTCGGTGTCGGCATCGAGCGCCGACAGATAGCGCGTGTGCCGCGCCTGCAGATACCAGCCATGTCCCGGGAATTCGGCGTCGTCCTGGGTGTCGAGCGTGAACGCGAGATCGACGCCGGCGCTGGTGCTGGTGCGCGGAATGCCGGTGGACAGCGAGTCGTTGCGCAGCTCGAAATGATTGCGGCGCAGGAATGGCGAGATCGAAATTTCGCCCCAGCGATCGAGGCTCAGGCCCAGCGCGGCGCGCGCGTCCCAGCGGCTGTAGCGGTAATCGCCGCTGAAATTGTCGTCGTCGATCAGCGACTCGTTCTCGCCGACCCATTCCAGCGCGGGCCGCACGAACATGCTGCGATGCAGGTTCAGCGGCTGATGCCATTCGGCGCGCGCGAGGTTGCTGTCGCCCAGCCGCGCTTCCAGCAGCAGGTCGCCGCCGAAGCGGTTGAGTTCGCGCTTGCCGTAGCGCGCGCCGAGCAGATATTCGCCGCCGCCCTCGAAATCGTCCTGCATGAAGATGCCGAACTTCAGCGTGCCGTCTTCCTCCCAGCGCCGGCTGCGGGCGACATAGGTCAGTACGGTCTTGCCGGCTTCGTCGTTGTCGACCGTGTAATAAGCCCGCGAGAATTCGCCGAGTCCGTACAGCTTGCCCAGATCTTCTTCGATCTTCTTCGGATC
The DNA here is from genome assembly GCA_966203835.1 of uncultured Thermomonas sp. Taxonomy (GTDB): domain Bacteria; phylum Pseudomonadota; class Gammaproteobacteria; order Xanthomonadales; family Xanthomonadaceae; genus Lysobacter_I. Next base: position 2,004 of record CBIHKW010000011.1, on the reverse strand, counting down.
GACGTTGTCGCCGGGCTGGGTCGTGAGATACGCGCGCAGCGCCTCGTCGTCCATGGTCGACGTGTTGACCAGTTCGACGCGATCGATGGCGCCGATCGGTTTCAGTTTCGCGACCCGCGCTTCGCGCCAGGCCGCATAGGCTTCGGGCGAGATCCGCAGCGATTGCAGCCGCGGCAGCGCGGCCACCGTGGCCTGTTCGCCCAGCGCCACGCCCTGGTCGAGCGCGAGGGTGAAATCGGCCGAGCCCAGATCGCCCAGTTCGGGAATGATCAGCACATCGTCCGCGCCCAGACGTTCGCGCTGGCGTTTTGTTTCCTTGAGCATCAGCGCAGTGACCATCTGGTCGGTGATGCTGAACGGATCGAGCAGTTGCTCGCGTTTCTTCAGCGGCGCGGCGATGTCCACCGCGATGATCCGCCGCGCGCCCCAGCCCTGCGCGATTTCCACCGGCAGATTCATCGACACGCCGCCGTCGATCAGCGAACGCTCGCCGTAGCTCACCGGCGCGAACGCGCCCGGCACCGCCATGCTGGCGCGCACCGCATTGACCAGATCGCCCCGATCCATCTCCACCGCATCGCCGGTTTCCAGATCGGTGCCGATCGCGCGGAAGGGAATCGGCAGATCGTCGAAACGCGGGATGTTCGCGCTCGGCAGCAGCGCCGAGCGCAACGCTACCGCCAGCCGTTGACCCTCGAACAGCGACGGCGGCACGCCCAGCTTGCCGTCGCGCAGGCCGAAGCCGCCCTTGGCCAGAAAACTGCGGTCCTCGGCCTTGCGCCGCTGGGTGAAGACGCGGCGGTCGATGCGATCGACGAACATCGTGTTCCAGTCCAGCGCGCGCAGTTGGGTTTCGATCTCGATCGCGCTCATGCCGCTCGCGTACAGACTGCCGACCACCGCGCCCATGCTGGTGCCGACGATGCAGTCCACCGGAATGCGCTCACGCTCCAATACCTTGATCACGCCGATATGCGCCATGCCGCGCGCGCCGCCGCCGCTGAGCACCAGACAGGTGTCGTGGCCGGCGTTCTGGGCCAGCGCGGGCGTACACAGCAGGGACAGCGTGAGAAGGGTCAACAAGCGAATGCGCATGGCGGAGTCCGTACCGCCGTGATCCGGCGTGGCGCAAGTTTAGCGGCGTGCGGGCGCGGCTGCCGCCGTCACTCGGTCTTGTGGGCGCGGCTCGAGATGGTGTCGACGCCTTGCGGCTCGGCGAACGGCAACAGGAACATTCGCCACAGCGGCGGCTGGGTCGGGCCGATTCCGGTCTGCCGCACCGGGCCGCGGCTGTAGGTGCCGAACACCCGGTCCCACAGGATCGCGTTGCAGGCGTAATTGGTGTTGCTGTCCTCGAACACTGCCGAGTGGTGGCGGCGGTGCTGATCGCTGCAGGTGAACAGCGCGCTGAACACTGGGGTTTCCATGCGCACGTTCGCGTGCGCCAGCATCGCGTTCGTCATCAGCAGCACGCCCGCCGTGTCGACGGCCGCGGCCGGCGCGCCGAAGGCCGCGGCGACCAGGATCAGCGGCAGCGCGATCAGTACCAGTTCGAACGGATGGTTGGCGCCGACGTTGATCGCGTGCAGGTTCTGGAACCCGTGGTGGAAGCCGTGCCCGCTCATCCGCCACAGCAGCGGCCAGCGGTGGATGCCGCGATGGGCCCAGTAATAAAGGAGATCGGAGGCGAAAAAGAGCAGCAGCGCCTGCGCCAGCAGCGGCCAGTCCGCGGGCCAGACGGCCAGGCCCATGCGCGTGCGGACGCCGGCCAGCGCCGCCGGCAGCAGCGATTCGTAGGCGGCGATCAGGCCGCCGGAAACGATCAGGCCGAGCAGGTACACGCCCGCCAAGCGCAGCGTCGCGCCCAAGCCCAGGCGCCATGTCGGCTCAGCCGGCACCAGCCGTTCGAGCAGCATCGACACCATCAGGAGCGACCGCAGCGTCGCGAGGGTGGTGGCGTCGTTCCCGCCGCGCGTCCACCACAGCCCCAGCGCGCCGGCCAGC
>CBIHKW010000010.1:0-48931 GCA_966203835.1 uncultured Thermomonas sp. | reverse complement strand
GTTCTTCACTGGCGAGAAGGTCGACACCTACGCCCAGGCCACCGCCTGCGACACCGCGGCGTTCAACCGTTTCTTCCACGCGATGCTGGAACGCGGTGTGTATCTGGCGCCGTCGGCGTTCGAGGCCGGCTTCCTGTCGATGGCGCACGACGACGCGGTGATCGCCGCGACCGTCGAAGCCGCGCGGGCCGCGTTCGCCACGCTGTAAGTCGGCCGCGCGATGCGCATCGACCTCGTGTTGTTCGATCTCGACGACGTGCTGGTCGAGTACAGCCACGCAGTCCGCTGCCGGGTGCTGGCCGAGCGGGTCGGCAGCGATCCGCGAACGGTGCATGCGGCGCTGTTCGAATCGGGACTGGAAACCGAGGCCGATCTGGGGCGGATCGGCCCCGAGGCGCAGGCGCGCGCGTTGTCCGCGGCCTTGGGGCTGGCGGTCGACATCGACGATTGCGTCGCCGCCCGCGCGGCTTCGATGACCCCGGACCTGCGCCTGCTCGACATGGTGTCCGCGCTGCAGCGGCGCGGCGCGCTGGCGATCCTGACCAACAACGGCGTGCTGATCCGCGACCACTTCGACACCCTGTGCCCACCGTTCGCGCCGTTCTTCGCGGGCCGCGTGCATTGCTCGGCGATGTACGGCATCGCCAAACCCGATCCCGAAGTCTTCCTGCGCTGCGCCGCCGCGCTGGGCGTCGCGCCACAACACGTGCTGTTCATCGACGACAAGCCCGAAAACGCCCTCGGCGCCGAGCGGGCGGGCATGATCGGGCATCATTACCGCGAACCCGATGCGCTGCGCGCGCACCTGTCCCGTCTCGATCTGCTGGAGCCCGTCGCCGATGCGTCCTGAAACCCTGTCCGTCCACACCGGCAACGAGCCCGACCCCGCCACCGGCGCGGTGGCGCCGCCGATCCATCTGGCCACGACCTTCCGCCACGGCGCCGACGGCGAACGCATCGCCGGCTACGAGTACCAGCGCGAGGGCAACCCGACCAACGACCGCCTGCGCGAGGCCTTGGCTGCGCTGGAGGGCGGCGAGGACGCGATCACCTTCGCCTCCGGCATGGCCGCGATCAGCAACCTGCTGGAATGCCTGCCGAACGGCGCGCGGCTGTTGATTCCCGACGACTGCTACACCGGCCTGCGCATGGTCTGCGCCGAATACCTGCCGGAACGCGGCATCGAGACGGTGATGGTCGACATGGGCGACCCGAATGCTGTGCGCGCGGCCTGCGCCCAGCCGACGGCGCTGGTCTGGATCGAAACTCCGTCGAATCCGAAGATGAAAGTCAGCGACATCGCCGCGTTGGTCGATATCGCGCACGCCGCCGGCGCGCTGGCGGTGGTCGACAACACCTTCGCCACTCCGCTGCTGCAGCGGCCGCTGGCGCTGGGCGCGGATGTCGTCATGCACTCCACCACCAAGTATTTCGGCGGCCACAGCGACGTGCTGGGCGGCGCGCTTGTGTTCGCGAAGCGCGGCGACTTCTTCGCGAAGGTCGCGCATCGCGTTCACATCACCGGCGCCACGCTCGCACCGTTCAGCGCCTGGTTGACGCTGCGCGGCTGTCGTTCGCTGGGCGCGCGCATGGCCATGCACTGCGCCAACGCGCGTGCGGTCGCAGATTTCCTCGCCGCACAGCCGCAGATCGAGCGCGTGAACTATCCGGGTCTGGCGTCGCACCCCGGCCACACCGTCGCCGCGAAACAGATGCGCGACTTCGGCGGGATGATGAGCATCGAACTGCGCGGCGGCCGCGACGCAGCGCTGGCGATGGCCTCGAAACTGCGCCTCTTCACCAACGCCACCTCGCTGGGCGGCTGCGAATCGCTGGTCGAACACCGCGCCTCGGTCGAAGGCCCGAACCCGCGCTCGCCGCAGAACCTGCTGCGGATGTCGGTGGGTCTGGAGCACGTGGACGATTTGATCGAGGATCTGCGGCAAGCGTTGACGTAAATCCGCCGCGGGAGAGGCTTAAGCCCCGATGATCCTGTAGAGCGGGCTTCAGCCCGCTTCCTGCATCGCAAAAGCAGCGGGCTGAAGCCCGCTCTACAAGGGCGCCGCGTTCTTCGCAAACGCCCGTAGCGCGCGGCCAAGGCGCGCAAGACCTTCTGCCAACGCCGCATCGTCGATGTTCAGCGCCGGCACGAAGCGCAGCACGTCGGGGCCAGCCTGCAGCATCAGCAGACCTTCGGCCGCGGCGAGGTCGAGGATCTCGCCGGCGCGTCCGGCGTACTGCGGCGCGAGCACCGCGCCCAGCATCAGCCCGCGGCCGCGGACTTCGGCGAACAGATTCAATTCGCGATCGATCGCGGCGAGACCATCGCGCAGCGCGCGGCTTTGTCTGTCGACATTCGCGACGATCTCCCGCGACGACAGCTTGCGCAGGACCACGCGCGCGACCGCCGCCGCCAGCGGATTGCCGCCGAAGGTGGTGCCGTGGGCGCCGAACTGCATGGCTTCGGCAGCTTTCGGGCCGGCAAGCATCGCGCCGATGGGAAAGCCGCCGCCCAACGCCTTCGCCAAGGTCACGATATCCGGCACCACGCCATCGCCCCAGTGCGCGAACAGCGGACCGGTGCGGCCCATGCCGCACTGGATTTCGTCCAGCGCCAGCAGCGCGTCGTAGCGGTCGCAGAGCGCGCGCACGCCGGCCAGATAACCGTCGCGGGCCGGCATCACCCCGCCCTCACCCTGCACCGGTTCGATCAGCACCGCGCAGACATCGCCGCCGGCCATCGCGGCTTCGAGTTGTTCGAGATCGTTGAAATCGACATGCCGGAACCCGCCGGGCAGCGGCTCGTAGCCGGCCTGGTATTTCGGCTGCGCGGTGGCGGTGACCGCGGCCAGGGTGCGGCCGTGGAAACTGCCGTGGCAGGTGACGATCACGCGGCGCTCGGGCGGGCGGCCCTGCGCGCTGGCCCACTTGCGCGCGAGTTTGATCGCCGCCTCGTTGGCTTCGGTGCCGGAATTGCACAGGAACACGCGCTCGGCGAAGCGCGAGGCCTGCGCCAGTTCTTCGGCCAGGCGCACCGGCGGTTCGCTGTAGAACACATTGCTGGTATGCCAGAGCTTGCCGGCCTGTTCGGTGAGCGCGGCGACCAGATCGGGATCGCAGTGGCCGAGCCCACAAACGGCGATGCCCGCGCTGAGATCGACGTAATCGCGGCCTTCGATGTCCCAGACACGGCTGCCCGCGCCGCGATCGAGGATCACATGGCGCGGCTTGTAGACCGGCAGGTAGTAGCGCTGCCCTTTCTCGACCAGCGCCGCGGTGTCGTCCTGCGTCATCACCAGACTCCCGTATTTGCCATCGACGCCCACGGCTCCTGCGGCGGCAGATGGCCGTCCTGCAGCAGCTCCACCGAAATCAGATCCGGCGAACGCACGAAGGCCATGTGGCCGTCACGGGGCGGGCGGTTGATGGTGTAACCCATCGCCTGCAGGCGCGCGCAGGTGTCGTAGATGTTCTCGACGCGGAACGCGAGGTGGCCGAAGTTGCGGGCGGTGCCGTAATCCTCCTCCGGCGAGCCGTCTTGCGGCGGCCAGTTGTAGGTCAGCTCGATCTCGGCGCCCGGGGTTTCATCGGCAGCCAGAAAGACGAGGGTGAACTTGCCGGGGTCGTTCTCCATGCGCCGGACTTCCTTCAAGCCCAGGCCTTCGCAGTAGAAGCGCAGCGAGGCATCGATGTCGCGGATGCGGACCATGGTGTGGAGGTATTTCATGATGGACTCCTGGCGTGGAGCTGCGAGTTTAACGGCGGTCGCCGGTCACCAGCCGGAACAAGCTCGGACGGAACGCTGCTTCCCAAGCTGCGCGGTGGTCCGATCCCTCCCGTAGAGCGGCCTTCAGGCCGCGGCAGCTCGACAGGGCCACGGGTGCAGCGGCCGGCAGGCCGCTCTACGGGAGGGATCGACCGAGTTTGAACAGGCTCAGAGAAACAGATCCGGCAGCAGCGGCTGCGAGGGATCGACCGCGTAGGTGGGCAGATCGGTCACGCCCGCCTCGGCCAGCACTTCGTCGTCGATCAGGAATTGGCCGTGGAAGCCGGCGGCCGGGCGCACCAGCACCGCGTGCGCGGCATCGGCCATGATCTCCGGCCGGCGGCACTGCGCGAGCGACACCCCGGGAATCATGTTGATGGCGTCGGTGGCGATGACCGTGCGCGGCCACAGCGCGTTGACGGCGACGCCCTGCGGGCCGAATTCCGCCGCCAGCCCAAGGGTGACGAAACTCATGCCCATCTTCGCCAGCGTGTAGCCGGTGTGCGGCGCCCACCACTTCGGATCGAGATTGGGCGGCGGCGCCAGGGTCAGGATGTGCGGGTTCGGCGACTGCAGCAGATGCGGCAGGCAGGCCTGCGCGCACAGGAAGCTGCCGCGGGCGTTGACCTGTTGCATCAGGTCGAAGCGCTTCATCGGCGTGTCCAGGGTGCCGCGCAGCCAGATCGCGCTGGCGTTGTTGATGAGGATGTCGATGCCGCCGAAGGTGTCGACCGTGGCCGCGACCGCGGCGCGGACCTCGTCCTCCTCGCGGATGTCGCACTTCAGCGCGAGCGCCTGCCCGCCCGCGGCCCGCACCGCATCGGCCGCGTCGTGGATGGTGCCGGGCAGCTTGGGATTGGGCACCGACGACTTCGCGGCGATGGCGACGTTGGCGCCGTCGCGCGCGGCGCGCAGCGCGATGGCCAGACCGATGCCGCGCGAGGCGCCAGTGATGAAGAGGGTCTTGCCTGCGAGGGTGGTCATTGGATTTCGCTCACGGTTTGGGTCCTTGTCCTTCGTTGTCTTCCCACTTCAACAGCTTGCGCGTGACGAAGCGATAGATCGGTTTGCCGGTGCGGAACCACAGGTCGCGCACCCACGAGCGGCGTTTGAGCAGCCTGCGTTCGACCGGCGTGATCGCATCCGGGCAATAGGTGCGCTTGTGCTTGAGCAGGTGGCGCAGATCCTCGCGCGCCAGCAGGCGCATCCAGCGCCCGCGCACCGGGCCGCAGACCGCGAGCTGGAAATCGATGATCGCCGGGGTGCCGTCGGCCAGCACCAGCCAGTTGGCTTCCTTCGCCAGATCGTTGTGCGCGAAACCACGCCGGTGCAGCGCCTGCAGGCGCCTGCGCGCGAGCCGGAAATAGGCCAGGTCGCCGTGCGGCGGACTCTGGTACATGGCCGCGCCGTCGAGATAGCTGCGGTCCAGGCGGCGGCCGTCCCAGTTCAGGAGCTGCGGAACCGCGTCCTCGCCGAGCACCCGCTGCAGGCCGCGGGCCTCGCGCCGCGCCAGCCACCAGGCCGGCAAGCGCAGCCACAGCGGCACGTGGACGAGATCGCGACGCACGAACAGGCCGCGGGCGTCGCGCATCAGCGCGATGCGGCCGAAGCTGTCGGCTTTCAGTGCCTGGAGTTCGATGGCTTCGGAAGACATCGCAGCGTCAAGCCGTCGCCGGCCCGGAGCGATTGGTTTGAACGACAGACGTCCCCGGCGGCCGGCTTGAACGCATAGTCAGGTTTCCGATTTCGTGCTGGGCCAAGCAAAGAGCTTGACATGATGCATGCAACGCCAGCCTGGCTCTAATGCTTGGGAAGTGGTGGATAGTTCGCTACCGCCCCAATCGGCCGACATCAGATGGACATGGTCGGCGGTACCACACTCGACAGAAGCTGCCAGCGCGTGGAGGTTTTCTGCCAAACGGCGGAGCCCCGGTGCGTCGCCGTGAACGAACACTGCTTCACCATCAGGGCTGAGTTCAAACGTGAGCATCGCGTACCGTCATGGAGAGGAAACCTTACGCGGGATTGTAGCGGGCAGCGTCGAGGCGAACGCGGTGAAGGCGATAGGCTGATGCTACGCGACTAAAAAATCCGTCGTCCCGGCGAACGCCGGAGGGGCTTTTCAACAGCCGAAGGCTGGTCATCCAGCCTTTGCTTGATGCTTGATGTCCAATAAAAGCTGGGTCCCAGCGTTCGCCGGGATGACGGCTTTGTACTGTCATCCCGAACGAGGGCGCAGCCCGAGGAGGGATCTGCTATTGGCTTGACGACGGGGGCGCACAAGCAGGTCCCTCCGCCCGCTGCGCGGGCGTTCGGGATGACAGATATCTTTTCCTGCATCCCGGTTCCCGCATCCCAACTCCAGACTCCCGCGACCCACCCCCTTCACGCTCCCGAAACCCCACCTGCCATAATTGGCGGATGACGAGCGAGTGGCTGGACAGCATCACGACATGGATCACCGCCCACCCGGTGGCGGCCGGCGGCGTGATTTTCCTGATCGCGTTCTGCGACGCGCTGGCAGTGGTGGGGATCGTGGTGCCGGCGCTGCCGCTGCTGTTCGCGGTGGGCACGCTGATCGGTCTGGGCCATCTGGATGGCCCGTATGCCTTGGCCTGCGCCGCGCTCGGCGCGTTCGCCGGCGACGCGCTCAGCTACTGGCTGGGCCACCGCTGGGGGCCGTCGATGCGCGAGCACTGGCTGTTCCGCCGCTATCCGCAGCTGATCGACCGCGGCGAACGCATGTTCCGCAAGCACGGCAGCAAGGGCATCGTGATCGCCAGATTCGTGGGCGCGGTGCGGCCGTTCGTACCCGCGGTGGCGGGCATGCTGCGGATGCCGCTGCGGCGCTACATGCCGGCGAGTTTCGTCGCGGCGCTGCTGTGGGCGGCCTGCTTCCTGGCCCCGGGCTGGGTGTTCGGCGCGTCCTACGATGCGGTGGCAGCGGTGGCCGACCGCCTCGCGCTGGTGCTGCTGGCCCTGGTCGGCGTGCTGGCGCTGGTGTGGGCGGTGGTGCTGTACACCTACCGCTGGTTCGCCGGCCACGCCGACCGCCTGCTGGCGCGCGCGCTGAAGTGGACCCGCGCGCATCCGCGGCTGAGCCGCTACGCCGCGCCCTTGATCCAGCACAACCGGCCGGAATCCGCATCGCTGGCGATGCTGGCGATGTGCCTGCTGGGGATCGGCTGGGGCTGGTTCGCGCTGCTCGCCGTGGTGGTCGCCAAGCGCGGCCCGCTGGTGCTGGACGAACAGGTCCAGGCCGCGATGGCGGCGCTGCGCAACCCGCTGGCGGACCGGCTCATGGCCGCCCTCGCCTCGCTGGGCGACATGGAAGTGCTGCTGCCGACCCTGCTGCTCACCCTGACCTGGCTGCTGTGGCGGCGACGTTTCGCGGCGGCGCTGCACTGGCTGGCGGCGGTAGCCTTCGGCTTCGTGTTCACGGCGTTTCTGGGCCTGTCGGTGGACATGCCGCGGCCGCCGACCGCGGCCAGCGGTTTCGGTTTCCCGTCGATCCCGGTGACGATGGTGACGATCGTGTTCGGTTTCTTCGCGGTGCTGATCGCGCGCGAACTGCCGGGCCGGCAGCGGGTGTGGCCGTATCTGGTCTCCGGCGCGGCGGTGGCGCTGATCGGCTTCGCCCGCCTGTATTTCGGCGCGCATTGGCTGAGCGATATCGTCGGCGGCGCGCTGTTCGGCATCATGTGGCTGCTGGTGCTGGGCATCGCGTACCGGCGCCACATCGGCCGCTCATTCTGGATGCGCCCGGTGGCGACCGTGTTCTTCGTCACCTTCGCGGTCGCGTCGCTGTGGCACGCGCCGCGGGCGATCGACGGGGTGCTGGCGCAGTTCGCGCCGCCGCCGCCCGAACGCACGCTCGCATCCGAAGCCTGGTGGCGGTCGGACTGGGGCACTCTGCCGGCGCGACGCAACGAGCGCGACGCCAGCCGGCGCTGGCCGCTGGACGTGCAGATCGCCGGCCCGCTGGCGCCGGTGCGCGCGACGCTCGAAGCCCGGGGTTGGGAAGTGCAGCCGCAGGCGACCTGGGTCGCGACGCTGGGCCTGCTCGATCCCAAGCGCCGGTCGTCGCGTCAACCGGTGCTGCCGGCGACGCTGGACGCCGAAGCCGAAGCGCTGCTGTTCCGCCGACCCGGCGCCAGACCCGACACCGCTCACGTGCTGCGGCTGTGGCGCGCGCCCGCGCTGCTGGATCAGGGCCAGCCGCTGTGGGTCGGCAGCACCCAGACCCTGCGTTTCACCCGGCCGATCCCCGCCTTCGGGCTGTGGATGCCGGAACCCGACGACGGCGAAGCGCATGCGCTGGTGAGCGCGGCGTTGACCACGCAAGCGCCGGCCGGCATCGAGCATCAAGAAGCGCCGCATCCCGATGGCGGCCTGAAAGTGCTGCGGCTGCGCGCGTATAGATATTGATGAAGCTTGAAGTCGGCATGCCTTCGTAGGAGGGCCTTCAGGCCCGATCTTTATGCCGAAAGACGCAAACCCGATCAAAAGCTCGGGGCTAAAGCCCCTCCTACGCAAGCACAGCCATAGAATCCAAACATGAGCGTACCGGGCCAATCAGTGTCCCGAAGCGTGCTCGCGCGACCCACTACCGCCAAACCGGGCACTTGCCCGCGCCATCGCCGCCGCGCATCGTGATCGCCCGGGATTCGATACGCGAGCCGCACATGCACGACCAGCCACGCCATCATTCGCAAGGACTGATGGCGATCCGCATCGCCCTCGCGACCCTGCTCTTCATCCACGGCGCCACCCGCCTGCGCTTGGGCACAGTCGACGGGTTCGGCGAATTCCTGTCCAGCAACGGCATCCCGTTCGGCGGGGGCGTGGCGTGGTTCGTCACCGTCTTCGAACTGGCCGCGGCGCCGCTGCTGGCGATGGGCCGCTGGGTCTCGCCCATCGCGCTGGTGTTCGCGACCATCTACGCCTGCGGTGTGTGGCTGGTGCATTGGGCGCAGGGCTGGTTCGTCGTCGGCGCCGGCCGCGGCGGCATGGAGTACAGCGTGCTGATCATCGCCTGCCTGCTGGGGCTGGCGTGGGCGCATTGGCCTGCAAGGCGGAGCCGCTGACGAGCACAAAACGCATTCGTCCCCGGTAGAGCGACCTGTAGAGCGGCCTTCAGGCCGCTGAATCCGCTCGGGACAGCGCAGCGGCCTGAAGGCCGCTCTACAGGATTAGGCTCTCAGGGCATCCACGCCAGCACGCGATCCAGCCGCGCGTGCGGGTCGTCGTCTTCCAGCAGACCCAGCCGCTGCGCGTTGTCGAGCGGCAGCAGCTCGGCCAATCGCCAGCTCACCCAGGCGGCATCGTCGAAGCGCGACGGCGGCGCTTTCGAGTATTCGCCGCCGACCTGTTCGATCACCTGCAGCAGCAGCGTGCCCAGCAGCGCATGCTCCGGGCGCAGTTCGTCGTCGGGATCGGGTTCGCACCATTCCACTTCACCGACCAGCAGGCCGTTGCTGCGCGCATGGGTGTCGCGCACCCGGAACCGGCGTCCGCCGCGCGCGCGGATGGTCAGCAGGCCTTCGGGCGTAGCGCCGAAATCCTCGATGCGCGCTTCGGTGCCGATCATCACGGGCGTCGCCGGTTCGCCTGCTTCGCGGCCCTCGAGGATCGCGCACACGCCGAAACCGGTGCCGCTGCGCGCGCAGTCGCGCACCAGATCGAGATAGCGCGCTTCGAAAATCCGCAGCGCCAACGACGCACCGGGCACCAGCACGGTCTGCAACGGAAACAGCGGCAGCGATTGCGGAAGCATTTCGCTCATGGCGTCATCCCAACGCGGCGAGAAACCGCCGCGGCGCGCCGTCGAAACCGCCGTTGGACATGAACACCACATGGTCGCTCGCGCGCACGATGTCGCGCAGCGTCGCGATCAACGCATCCGCATCTGCGGCGGTGCGCGCGTCGCCGCGGATCGCGGACACGACATTGCCGGCGTCCCATGCCAGTTCCGGACGATGCAGGAACACCACCGCGTCGGCGATATCGAGCGACGGCGCCAGCGCGTCGGCATGCGCGCCGAGGCGCATCGAATTGCTGCGCGGTTCCATCGCGACCACGATCCGCGCACCGCCGACCTTCGCGCGCAGGCCTTCCAGCGTGGTGCGGATCGCGGTGGGGTGATGCGCGAAATCGTCGTAGACGGTGATGCCCTGCGCTTCGCCGATCACTTCCAGCCGGCGTTTCACGCTGCGGAACCCGGCGAGCGAAGGAATGATCGCGGAGACTTCGACGCCGACCGCACTGCATGCCGCCAAGGCGGCGAGGCCGTTGAGTACGTTGTGCAGGCCGAGCATCGGCCAATGCACGTCGCCCACGGCCTTGCCGGATTTGAACACAGTGAACGCGCTGCCGTCGGCGGAGATCAGCCGCGCGCCCCAGTCGAAGGCGTCGTCGGCCATGCCATCGCGCAGCAGGCCGAAACGTTCGGCCGGCGTCCAGCAGCCCATCGCCAGCACTTCGGCCAGATGCGCGTCCTCACCGTTGACGATCAACCGCCCGCGGCCGGGCACGGTGCGCACCAGATGATGGAACTGGCGCTGGATCGCGGCCACGTCCGGAAAAATATCGGCGTGGTCGTATTCGAGATTGTTGAGAATCGCGACCAGCGGCCGGTAGTGGACGAACTTGCTGCGTTTGTCGAAGAACGCGGTGTCGTATTCGTCGGCTTCGACCACGAACTCGCGGCCGGTACCGACGCGCGCGGACACGCCGAAGTCCTCGGCGACGCCGCCGATCAGGAAGCCCGGATCGCGGCCGGCGCGATCCAGCAGGAAACTCAGGATCGTCGTGGTCGTGGTCTTGCCGTGGGTGCCGGCCACCGCGATGGTGTCGCGTCCGGGCAGCACGTGCTCCGCCAGCCACTGCGCGCCCGAGGTGTACTTCATGCCGCGATCCAGCACGTGTTCCACCGCCGCATTGCCGCGCGACAGCGCATTGCCGACGACGATCTCGTCGCAGTCGGCGGAGATGTTGTCGGGTTTGTAGCCCTGGCTCAGCGCGATGCCGAGCTGTTCGAGCTGCGTGGACATCGGCGGATACACCGCCTGGTCGCTGCCTTCGACCGCGTGCCCGTGTTCGCGCGCGAGCGCGGCGACACCGCCCATGAAGGTGCCGGCGATGCCTAGGATGTGGAGTTTCAAGATCTAGTCTCTCTTTTCGATTTCAGTCCGTGGCGCTTGCCGCCAATGCCGACAGCGTGCGACGACCGGGATTCCAAATGGTCAAACACCATATCCCCCACCACTCTTTGCCTTCATCGAAGTATGTGCTCCATGCGCTTCGTTCGGGCTCAGCATCAGGGCTACCCACCCAATCAAGCACAACAACATCAAAATCCGGCAACAGACCAATCGCGTCACAGAATTCGACGAACAGACCAGACTGGCAACGAGCGGAGTAAGGCGGGTCATGAAAAGACTGGAAAAGCCATTCCGGCGGTGTCACGCCTTGCAGATCACGGCCATACCAGACGCGATGCTCTGGCGGCAGGGTCAACACCTCTTTCAGTCCGGCGATATTCCAACGCTTCGGTATAGCTCGATCAAAGTCATACTCAATCGAGCTCAATCCCGTGATCGCGATTGAAGCTCCCGCCTCAATCGCTTTCGAACGCCAAGCCGAGCGCCCGGTTTCGACATGATCGAAGAGATGTTTCAGAGCAGCGCGATGCCAGCCATCTTCGATCAAAGTTTCTTCTGGAACGCAACCAACAACAAACTCGAAAACGCATCCGGCATCCAGCATCTCTTGGCGCAGTGAATCGATCTGCTTTTCCCGCGATTCGGATAATTTCGAGAATCGAAAACTCACTCAGCGACCTTCATCGTCCAATACTGCCCGCAGAACGACTTCAACCGACTTCCGTCCCCACCGCAATCGTCTCCACGATCCGCGTGAACACGTCGTCCATCGAGCCTTCGCCGTGGACGACCTTCAACATGCCGTGCTGGCGATAGAAGTCGATGACCGGAGCGGTGACGTCGTTGTAGACGTTGAGGCGGTTGCGCACCGATTCGGGATTGTCGTCGGCGCGGCCTTCGGCCTTGGCGCGGCCGGCGAGGCGGTCGACCAGCAGGTCGGTATCGACGTCGAGCTGCACCGCGTGGTCCATCGGCTGGCCGATGCGGGCCAGCAGTTTGCCCAGCGCATCGGCTTGCGCCAGATTGCGCGGGTAGCCGTCGAGGATGAAGCCGCCGGCGACATCGGCGCGCGACAGGCGGTCTTCGAGCATGCCCAACAGGATCTCGTCGGACACCAGATCGCCGCGGGCCATGACCGCTTTGGCCTGCAGCCCCAGCGCCGTGCCGGCCGCGACTTCGGCGCGCAGCAGGTCGCCGGTGGAAATGTGCGGTACCTGCAGGTGTTCCTTCAATCTTGCCGCTTGAGTACCTTTGCCCGATCCCGGGGCGCCGAGGAGAACCAATCGCATCGCATGCTCCAAAAGAGAGAAACTTCGGCCGCGGCGCTACACTCGTCCGCCCGGCGCAACCCGGCCAGCTTAACCGCTCGCAGCGCTTGCCCCAACCCACCCGCCCCAACCCATCTGCGACCAGAATCCGAGTCCCCCACCCCATGGCATCCGGCACCCTGCTTTACGCCCAGTCCGGCGGCGTCACCGCCGTCATCAACGCCTCCGCTTCGGCGGTGATTTCCGAAGCCCGCGCCCGCAAGATCAAGGTGCTGGCGGCCCGCAACGGCATCCTCGGCGCCCTGCGCGAGGAACTGATCGATACTTCGAAAGAGTCGGCCGCGGCCATCCGCGCCCTCGCCCACACCCCGGGCGGCGCCTTCGGCTCCTGCCGCTTCAAGCTCAAATCGCTGGAGCAGGACCGCGCCAAGTACGAGCGCCTGCTGCAGGTGCTCAAGGCCCACGACGTGCGCTGGTTCCTCTACAACGGCGGCAACGACTCCGCCGACACCGCGCTGAAGGTCTCGAAGCTGGCGGCCGAGTTCGGCTACCCGCTCACCTGCATCGGCGTGCCCAAGACCATCGACAACGACCTGGCCGTGACCGACTGCTGCCCGGGCTTCGGCTCGGCAGCCAAGTACACGGCGGTATCGGTGCGCGAGGCCGCGTTCGATGTCGCCGCGATGGCCGAGACCTCGACCAAGGTCTTCGTCTATGAAGCCATGGGCCGCCACGCCGGCTGGTTGGCCGCCGCCGCCGGCCTGGCCGGCAACGGACCGGACGAGGCGCCGCACCTGATCCTGTTCCCCGAGCGCGCCTACGACGAGGCCGATTTCCTCGCAAACGTGAAGAAAGTGGTGGCGAAGGTCGGCTATTGCGTGGTGGTGGCGTCGGAAGGCATCCGCACCGCCGACGGCACCTTCGTCGCCGATGCCGGCGGCGGCAAGGACGCCTTCGGCCACACCCAGTTGGGCGGCGTCGCCTCGTATCTGGCCGGCAAGGTGAAGGACGAACTCGGCTTCAAGGTCCACTGGACCCTGCCCGACTACCTGCAGCGCTCCGCCCGCCACATCGCCTCGAAGACCGACCTCGACCAGGCCATGGCCGCCGGCAAGGCCGCGGTGCAGTTCGCGTTGAAGGGTCTGAATTCGACGATGCCGGTGATCAAGCGCACCTCGAATGCGCCGTACAAGTGGAAGATCGAAGCCGCGCCGCTGGACAAGGTCGCCAACCACGAGAAGACCATGCCCGCGAACTTCCTGCGCAAGGACGGCTACGGCATCACCGCCGCCGCCCGCACCTACCTGGAACCGCTGATCCGCGGCGAAGCCCCACCGCCGTACGGCCGCGACGGCCTTCCGAAGTACGTGACGCTGAAGAATGTCGCGGTGAAGAAGAAGCTGCCGGCCTGGGAGGGCTGAGAGCCTGTTCGAAATCTCCCATCACCCCGTAGAGCGGCCTTCAGGCCGCTGCTCCGAATGAAGCGGCAAGCTTCAGCGGCCTGAAGGCCGCTCTACGGGGGACGCAAATGCGTTCAGACGGCCTCAACGGCCACGCGACAGCCATCGGAATGCGAGGAAGAAAACCAGCGCGCTGAGCGCACCGAAGCCGCCCAGGAACACCGGCGAATTCACGTGCCCCCACAGGACGATCGCCGACACGTCACTGGCACCGGTGGATGCGTAGTAATCGAGAATCCGCGGCAGCGACGAGAAGCAGAATGTCGGCAGGAACCCGATCGCGAAACCGCCCGACATCATCGGCAACCAGCGGATGCGCCCGATCTTCAGCAGCACCAGTACATAAGGAATCCCCAGCGCGACGAGATGCGCCGCCGCGAACAGCATCGCGATGCCGGCGATGATGCAGGCGCCCTGCCACCATGCGTTGCCCGGGTCCGCCACAAGCGGGGGCAGCATGATCAGCAGCAGCAACAGTCCGGGGGTGGCGATCGCCAGGATCGACGACAGCATCAACCGGCCGACCAGCGGCATCGCGCGCCTGTCGGCGGCGGGACGCGCATCTTTCCCGGCCGTCATGGTGTGGTGAGCGTTGATCGTGCGTCTCCTTATGCGAATGCGCCGGACATGGTGAGCGACGGCACCGGCGCGGCCAGCACATGCCCCACCGCCATCGACAGCATCGCCGGCGCGACGTAGCGGCGATGGGTCCGGTCGATCAGACGCATGTAAACCGCGCCGAACAGATTGCGATTGCGCACGCGGGTGCCGAGGGTGAAGCGGACTTTGCCGTTCGGCAGGACTTCAACCCCGGCGCAGGAGCGGAAACGCAGATGTTTGTCGTCGGCGCCCAGCACGACCTGGGCGCGGCGGTCGTCGCTCTCGACCGACTGTTCCAACACCGGAAACCGGCCGGCGAAACGCTGCGGCGCGTCGTTCAACAGCGACGACACCGGGCAGCCCAGCGGCGAGGTGCGCAGGCCCAGCGGTTTGACCAGCACATTGCGCAGCCCCATCAGCCGCGACACGCCGGTCGGGCGGTTTTCGAGGAAGCCATCCAGCAGACCAGCCAGCAGCTGCGATGCGGATGTCGTGGGCAGATCGGCGGCATCGATCTCCAGTGCGAAACTGTCCTGATGCGTGAACTTGTCGCCGAACTGGCACCACAGCAGCGACTGCGGCGGCGGCTCCGCCAATTCAACAACCGGCGGCGCACCACTGTCAGCGAGAAAACCCACCGGCCGGCGCCAGCGGCCGAGCGTGCGGCGCAGGCGCCCGGACAGGCCGCGTGCGCGCGCGCAGAAACGGCCGCGCAGCGAGGTCGTGGCGGCGGTGAGCGAGAGGGTGATCGTCGGCACCTCACCCGCGTCCGCAGCCGCCAGCAGCGCCGCCACAGGTTCGGGCAGCAGTTCGGTGAGCGTGGGAATGTCCGCCTCGTTGGCCAGCACCCGGCGGCGCTGTTCGGCGTCGAGTTCTCCGCCGAGTTCGTTGGTGTGGCAGGACAGCGCGAACAGCGCCGGATGCCCGGCGGCGGCATCGCGCGGCAGGAACTGGTGCCAGGTGCCGCCGCCGAAGCGCACGGTGAACAGGCAGTCCGGCGGAATCTCGACGTGGCGCAGCGCGCGCAGGAAGGCCTGCGGGTCGACGTCGATCTGGTCCTGGGATGCGGTGGAGAACCGCAGCATCGCGCCGCCGCTGCCGGAAATGGCGGTGAACACGCGATGGCCGGCGTGGCGGTGGAACGGATGGCCTTCGGTGCCGACGACGAAGCTGTAAAGCGATGTCGCGTCGCCGCGCTGGAAATCGGCGCCGCCGATGCGCGCGGAGGGTTCGTCCAGCGCATCGACGAAGCTGTCGTGGCCGCGCTGCAGCGCCGCGGTCGAAGCGATCAGCGGGCTGCCGGCGCCGATGCCGATCTGCGCGATCAGCACCACTTCCACCGGCAGACCGCCGGACTGCGACGGCAGGCGCACCGACGGAAAAGTATCCAGGGTGCGGGTCGATGCGGTCATGGCAGATCCTCGTTGCCCGGGTCGGTGTCGGGACCGGCAGGAGCGACCTTGGGCGCGCGCGCGCGCTGGCGGCTTTCGCGCTTCAGCGGCCCGGCCACCGGGCAGAGTTCCGCGGCCCAGGCGAAGACGGTGTTGGCCAGCCGGTCCGGCACCAGTTGGAAGTACACGAACTGGCCGCGTTTCTCGCGGGAAATCAGGCCGGCGTCTTCGAGGATCCGCAGATGCCCTGACAGCGCCGGCTTGCTGAAGTCGAATCGGGAGCCGATCTCGCCTGCGGTCAATTCGCCTTCGTTGAGATAGGCCAGGATCTTGCGCCGGGCGGTGGAGGCGAGGGCTTCGAAAACGCGGTCCATGGGAATTCGTTAGTTAAGTAATTTCCTAATTAACTTCCAGATGACCCCCGACTGTCAAGCGGGCCGCGACAGGCGGCAAGCCGACGGACCGCACATCGACGGGCATGGAATGGACACCGCGGAAACGTACGCCGGGGATTGGACCGGCGTTCGGCGTTTGCGATAATCCGGCCTCCAAGGGGGAAATCATGTCTTTCAAATTCAACCGCGCGCATGCGTCCGCGCTGCTGTCGCTGTGTCTGGGTTCCAGTGTCGTCGCGAGCGCCATCGCGCAGACGCCCGCCCCTCCCGCCGCCGCCGAATCCGCGCCGCAAGCGCCGCAGGACATGGCGGATCAGGCGCCAACCACAGCCGCCGCGCCGTCTTCCGGCGGCGGGACATCCGCCAACAGCGTCGAAAACATCGTGCCGCCCGCACCCGCAGCGGCGATCGCGCCGGGGCCGTGCTGCACGCTGGCGGACGGCAGCCCGGTACAGCTCGAAGTCGTCGGCCCGATCAGCTCGAAAACCGCCCTGCGCGGACAGACCTTCGCACTGCGACTCGCCCATCCATTGCGCACCGCCGAGGGCGTGCTGCTGCCGGCAGGCACGACGGGCGCGGGCGAAGTGATCCACGCCGAACGCAGCCGCGGCGGCGGCAAGGCGGGCGAATTGATCCTCGCCGCACGTTATCTGCAGGGGCCCGACGGCCCGATCAAGCTCCGCGGCATGAAGCTGGGCGGCAGCGGCAACGACAAGACCGGCGCGGCGATGGGCGCATCGCTGATCCTGCCGCTCGGCGGCTTCATCCGCGGCAGCGAGATCGAGATCCCGGCCGGCACGCCCGCCAGCGCGAAACTGGCCGGGGCGATCCGTCTGCCGCCGATGCCGGCCGCCGCAGCGAACGCTGCACCGAACATGGACACCGCGGAGGCCGCACCGGCCTCCGTCGCCGGCCAGGACATGCTGACAAAGGGCCTTCTGACAGAAGACCTGCCGACAGCGGGCGCACCGACATCCGCAACACCTCCCGCATCGGCACCGTCGTCACCGACGCCGACACCTACACCGATCCAAGATCGTCACTAAGATCATCATCAGGAGTTACCCACATGCGTTTTGCGTCCAAGACCGTCCTGTACACCGCACTGCTGACCGCCGCGTTCGCCGCCCAGGCCCAGGACACCACCACGCCCGCACCGGTCGAGCCGCAGCCGCCGGTCACCGGAGCCCCGGCGGCCGAAGCCCCGGCAGCACCTGAAGCGCCCGCCGCCGTCGAAGTCCCGGCAGCCCCCGAAGCCGCGCCCGTGGCCGCCGTAGCGCCCGTCGCCGAAGCGCTGCCCAACGGCATCGCGGCACCGCCGGAAGGCAAGGGCCAGATCGTGTTCTTCCGCGAAAGCAAGTTCGTCGGCGGCGCTATCAGCTACAAGGTCCGCGAAGGCGAAACCGAACTCGGCAAGCTGAGCAACGGCAGCTACTTCGTCTACGTCGCCGAGCCCGGCGCGCACACCTACACCGTGCATTCCGAGGCGAAGGACCTGCTGAACCTCGAAGTCGAAGCGGGCGAAACCTACTTCGTCTCCGGCGGCGTCAGCATGGGCGTGTTCGCCGGCCGTCCGAATCTGTCGCCGTCGAACCAGAGCGCCTACGCTGCGGTCGCGGCGAAGCTCAAGCCGGCCAAGCCGCTGAAACCGAAGAAATAAGGCAGCGCCAACGCAGCCGATCCAGGGAAGGCCGCGCAAGCGGCCTTTCTTTCGTCCGGCGCAGGGCCGACGCACTGCGATTTTGTGACTGGCCTCAAATTTTGCCTAATCCCGTTACAATTCAAGCAAATAAACGGGGGACCGAATGCTTACGATCCGATGCGTCTGGGCACTGAGCCTGTCGCTCATCCTTGCTTTCATGCTGACCAGCTGCGCCACACAAGGCCCGGCAGCCGGCGCTCCACCCACGGATGGGGGACAGACACAGGCCGTGGAGGCGTATCGAATCGGCGTGGACGATCAGGTCCAGGTCACCGTCTGGCGCAATCCCGAGCTGGGCATCACCGTGCCGGTGCGCCCGGACGGCATGATCTCGGTGCCGCTGATCGGCGACGTGCTCGCCGGTGGCCGCACGCCGCCGGAAGTGGCCAAGGACATCCAGGACAAGCTCGCCTCCTATGTCCGCGACCCGCAGGTCGCGGTGATCCTCACCCAATTGCGCAGTCACGAATATCTGTCGCGGGTGCGGGTGACCGGCGCGGTGCGCCAGCCGGTGTCGGTGCCGTTCCGTCCCGGCATGACCGTGCTGGACGCGGTGCTGGCGGCCGGCGGCCTGACCGAGTTCGCAGCGCCCGACCGTTCGGAGCTGCACCGCAAGTCCGGCGAAGGCTCGCGGACCTATGAAGTGAAGCTCGACCGCATCCTCAATCGCGGCGACCTCAGCACCAACTACCCGGTCGCGCCGGGCGACGTGATCACGGTTCCGGAGCGTACGTTCTGATGACCAACGCATCGCTGCCGGTTCGCCGCACGCCGGGCGCGCGGACCGGCGCGCACAACGCGCAGTCCGGATTGGCGCCGAGCGAACTGATCCCGGCGCTGCTGCACGAAGCGCGTCATTACCAACTGGTGCTGGTCTCGATCTTCGCCGCGATCGCGCTCATCGCACTGCTGGTCGGGCTGTTCCTGCTGCCGCGCAAATACGTCGCGTCGACATCGGTGCTGGCGCAGGAAAGCGACATCCTGCAGCCGCTGCTGGAAAATCGCGCGGTTTCGACCCAGGCCGTGGATCGCGCCGGACTGGCGCGGCAGGTGGTGTTCGGCCGCAAGGTCATGGGCGAAATCCTGACCGTCGGCGGCTGGATGGAAGAAAAACCCTCGGCGGTGATGCAGGACCGCTTGATCGAACAGGTCCGCGATCGCACGCGCATCAGCAACGCGCGCGAAAACCTGGTGCAGATCACCTACACCGACAACGAGCCGGAGCGCGCGTTCAAGGTCGCCGAGGCGATGGCGCATCTGTTGATCGAGGAAAGCCTGGCCAGCAAGGAACGCGAAAGCCGCGAGGCCTACGAATTCATCGACAAGCAGGTCAACGACTATCACGCCAAGCTCACCGATGCCGAAGCGAATCTGCTGGCCTACCGTTCGGCGAACGCCGACGCGCAGCCCGGCAGCGCCACCGACGTGAGCAGCCGGATCGGCGTGCTGCGCACCCAGGTCGAACAGACCCGCATGAGTCTGATGGAGCTGCGCTCGCGCGAGCAGGCGCTGACCGCGCAGCTGTCGGGCGAATCGGCGGTGACCGCGGTGCAGACCCGCGAGACGCTGTACCGCACGCAATTGCTGGAACTGCAGAACCAGCTCGACACCCTGCTACTGAGCTACACCGACAAGCATCCCGACGTGATCCGCACCCGTCACCAGATGGCCGACATCCAGGCCGCGATGCGCCAGGAAGAGTTGCGCCGCAACCAGCCGCGCAGCGGCGACGCCGGGGCCGAAGCGCGGCTCAATCCGATGTACCAGGAACTGCGCAGCCGCTTGGCCGAAACCCGCCGCGAGATCGCGGCGATCCAGTCGCGGATGGGCGCTTCCGAAGGGCTGCTCGGCGAAGAACTCGGTCGCGGCCGTCGCATCGCTTCCGCCGAGAGCGCGCTCGCCGAACTCACCCGCGATTACGAAGTGAACCGCGACATTTATCAGGACATGCTGCGTCGGCGCGAGAACGCGCGGGTGTCGATGGAACTGGACCGCGAACGCCGCGGCCTGACCATGCGCATCCAGGACCCGGCGCAGATGCCGGTGCGCCCCAGCGGTCTGCGCTTCATGCATTTCGCGATGGGCGGCCTGGCGGTCGCGGCGCTGGTGCCGTTGGGCCTGCTGTTCCTGCTGGTGCGCTTCGATCCGCGCGTACGCTCGCCCGGACAGATCGAACGCCAGGGCAACTTCCCGGTGCTCACCGTGGTGCCCGCTTATCGCACCAAGCGCGACCGGCGCCGCGAATTCGGACGCATGGCGCTCAGTGCGTCGATTCTGGGCGCGGTGGTCCTCGCGTACGGCCTGACCTATCTCTTCAAGCAAATGCAGCACGCATGAGCAACGACTCCGACTCCAGCTCCGATCGCAACGCCTCGCGCGCGCTGAGCACTGCGCGAACGAACGACGGACTCCATCAGCCGCTGACCACGCGTCAGCTGGAAGAACGCCGGCTGATCCACCGCCAGGAATCGGTGCGCGAACACGCCGACGCCTTCCGCGAGCTGCGCACGCGCCTGCTCGCGCTGGGCAGCGGGCTGGCCAACGTCAACGGCAGTTTCGTCACCCTGGTGGCGCCGGTGCGCCACGGCAGCGGCGGCAGTTACGTCGCGCGCAATCTCGCCGCCGCGTTCGCCTTCGACGAATCCAAACAGGCGCTGCTGATCGATTGCGACGCCACTCACCCGGCGCAGGGCGGCGCGCTGCAGGTCGAGGCCGCACGCGGCGGCCTGATCGACTATCTCGAAAACGACGATGTGCCGCTCGGCGAGATCGTCTATCCCACCGGCGTGCCGCGCCTGCAACTGATTCCCTTCGGGCGCAGCCGCGAAACCCCGGGCGAGAGTTTCAGTTCGTTCCGCATGCGCGCGATGATCGATTCGCTGCGCGCGCATCACGGCAACCGCCATCTGATCCTGGACGGCTCGCCGGTGCAGGGTTCGCCGGACGCACGCATCCTGTCGGATCTCGCCGACCTGGTGGTGCTGGTGGTCGGTTATGGACAGGTCGGTACCGAAGCCATCGACAAGGCCGTCGCCAGTTTCCCGCCGGAGAAATTCGCCGGCGTGGTTTTCAACCGCCGGCCATAACATGGCCCGGGAGGCCGTATGTCGCGCACTCGCCTCTACCATGCCCTGTTGTTCGCATCGCTGACGGCCATTCCGCAGGCCGCGCATGCGCTGCGCATCGATTACGCGCTCGATCTCATCGTCGAGCACAACGACAATCTGCTGCTGACGCCGGACGACCCGATCGCGCTCACCCTCCTGCGTCCGGGCGTCGGCTTCGAAGTCTTCCACGACAGTTCGACCCTGCAGACCCGCATCAGCGGCCGCGCCGAATACCGCCGCTACGACGACGCCCGCTTCTCCGATGTCGTCGACGGCACCCTCAACGCCCGCGTCAACTGGGTCGCGATTCCCGAACGTCTGAGTTTCACCGTGGTCGACAGCCTGACCCTGCAGCCGGTCAACACCCTCGGCGCCGACACGCCCGGCAACCGCCAGCAGGTGAACGTGCTGTCGGCCGGCCCGACCCTGAGTTTCGAATGGGGCGACGGCTGGCGCGGTTCCACCGAACTGCGCTACGTGCGCAGCGAAGCGGAGGTCACCGACGAATTCAACTCGCAGCGCGTCGATCTGGCGCTGCGCGCGACCAAGCGGCTCAGCCCCACCAGCCGGCTGGCCTTCAACGTGCAGACCCAGCAGGTGGATTTCGAGCAGGACATCATCGCCCGCGACTACACCCGTTCGGAATTCTTCGCGCGCTATTCGCGCACGCTCAACCGCCTGGATTTCGCCATCGATGCCGGCTATTCGCGCCTCGACTACAAAAACGATCTGCCGGGCTTCGCGGGCGCGCGCTCCGATCCGATGCTGCGCACCGAACTGACCTGGCGGCCGAGCGATCTGCACCGCTTCGAAGCCCGCCTCAGCAGCGCGTTCTCCGACGTCGCGTCCAGCAGCCTCGCCAGCGTCGGCGAGGACGCCGGCATTCCTTCCGAAATCGTCACCGGCGAAACAGTGGTCAACGCCTCGCCCTTCCTCGAACGCCGGCTGGAAACCGAATACGCCTACACGGCGACGCGCTGGACCGCCAGCATCAGCCCGTACCTGGATCGCCTGCGCTACGACGACACCGACCAGTTCGACCAGAACGGTTGGGGCGCCGGGCTTGAAGTGAGCTGGCGCGCGCGCCGCAATCTGATGCTCGGCTTCGCCAGTGCGCTGGACCGCAACGAATACGTGAATCTCGATCGCGAGGACGAAACCCGGCGCTACGCCGGCTACGCCCGCCTCGACTGGGCGCGGCACTGGAGCGGGATGCTGACGCTGGCGCACTACGCGCGCAAAAGCACCTCCGCCGGACAGGACGCCGACCAGAACGCGATCACGCTGACCATCAGCTACAACAACCGCTGACGCCGCCATGGACACTGCCTCCCGCTGCACCTCATCTGCGCAACGCCCACCCACACGCCGCCGCATGCATGCGTCGGTGCTCGGACTGTTGTCGCTGTTCGCCGCCGCCTGCGGCCAGCAGACCACCGCAAATGCGGCCGTGAGCGAAACCGGCACCGGCGGTGGCGCAGCAGCACCCGCAACGGCGCGCACGCCGCTGGCGCCGATCGAAGCGGGCATTCCACTGAATCTGGATTACATCGACCGCAAGTCGCCGCAGCTCGCGCGTTTCCAGCGTTGGGTCGACAGCGCGGTCTCGGGCCAACCGGGCTACGCCTTCTCCGCCTACGACGCCGCGCTGCTGTATCGCATCGATCCGAAGAAAAAATACTGCGACCTCGCGGTGACCATGGTCGAGAAGGAAGTCGCCGATGCCGAAGCCGCCATCGCCGACGGCCGCGCACCGGAGATCGCCGGCGACTCGTATCTGGAAGTCGGCCCGCGCGTCGCCGCGCTGTCGTTGACCCTGGACACCTGCAAGACGCAGATCGACGACGCGCAGCAAAAACGCTGGGGCGCGTTCGCCGAGCAGGCGGTGTGGAACGTGTGGCACCACGTCCGCGCCAACTGGGGCGGACGCCCGCGGCCGTGGACCGGTTGGTCGGTCGACAACCCCGGCAACAACTATTACTACAGCTTCGTCGAGGCGACCCTGTACTGGGCGCTGGCCAGCGGCAACAACGACTGGATGCGTTTCCTGCACGAAGAAAAAATGCCGCCGCTGCAGGCCTATTTCGCGAAGCTGCCCGGCGGCGGCAGCCTCGAAGGCACCGGCTACGGCGCCGCGCACATGCGCCTGTTCGCGCTGTACCGACTGTGGCGCGACGCCACCGGCGACGACATCGCCAACGCCAGCCCGCACGTGAACGACACCATCGCCTACTGGGTGCATGCCACCGTGCCGACCCTCGACCGGTTCGCGCCGATCGGCGATCAGTCGCGCAACTCGGTGCCGGAAATCTTCGACTACCACCGCCGACTGGTGCTGGAAGCGCGTGCGCTCGGCAAGGATCCGCAGCGACAGGCGCTGGCGTCGTGGTGGCTGTACCGGATCTCGATGGCGCAGATGAGCAGCGGCTTCAACACCCTGCACGACCTGCTGCCGACGGGCGACGCCAAGGCGCCCGCTCCCGTCGAACTGTTCCATCACGCCGAGGGCACCGGGCATCTATTCGCGCGCAGCGGCTGGGACCAGGACGCGATGTGGTTGGCCTTCGTCGCCGGCCCTTACAACGAAAGCCACGCGCATCAGGAACAGGGCGGCTTCACCCTGTTCGCGCGCGACTGGCTGACCGTCACCGAAAACATCTGGAGCCACAGCGGCATCCAGCAGGGCACAGAAACCCACAACGTGCTGCGCTTCGAGCGCGGCACGCCGATCGCGCGCCAGTGTCATTCGCCGCCAGACGACCGCGTGGTCCATCAGTGCGAGCCCAGCCGTTCGCGGATGACGGTGACGCCCGGTACCGACGGCGCGCTCAGCGTCGACGCCGACCTCACCGGCGCCTACGGCGAGGATTCGCCGGTCCGGCGCTGGACCCGCAAACTCGACTTCGCCGGGCGCAAGCTGCGGGTGGAGGACCGGTTCGGCCTCGCAGCGGACACCCGGGCGGTGTTCCAGCTCAATCTTCCCGGCGAGCCCAGGATCGACGGCAACACCGCCGTGGCCGGGCGGTTGAGGATCAAAGTGGTCGCTCCGGCCGACGCAAAGCTCAGCACGCTGGATTGGCGGAGCATCGACAGCGCCGAATTCCGATCCGGTTGGCGCCTGGATATCGCAGGCGGGACAGACACTTACGTGATCGAGCTTGAGGAAGTCGGCTCAAACTGAACGCTTCCTGACTCTGACCTGAGACAGGGTTCACGCTTAGCGAAAAACCGCTGAGCATCCGTCCGGCCGGTCACACTTCGGCCCAAAATCTCGGCCCATACTGCAGCCCGAGTCGCCTCCGTTCAGCTTCTGGAGGCGGTCTTGAGTGAGACGCGCCGCACCCAGGTCCGGAAGAGGTGCTTCAGGGGGCGCGACCGACCGCAGTATCGCAACGGACGCGAAAGCCGAGCCCATACCATGCCCTTGTCGCATCGCAACACCGCTTCTTCGAAGACGCCCGCGCAGACGCGCCGCCGTTCCGTTCTGCCCCGCAGCCGCCTGACCCAGGCCCTGATCGCCCTGGGCATCGTCGCGACCACCGGCATCGCCCTCGCCGGCCCGGCCAAGCTGATGCGCGAACTGCGCTCGCGCTGGCTCGAAGGCGACCGCGCCGCCCGCATCGAACGCATCCCGCCCACATTGAGCCAAGCGGATCTGCTCGCCCAGGCCGCCGCGCGCCGGCGCCGCCTCACCGGCAATTCGACCTCGGCCCAGTTGTCCGAGATTCCGATGAATCTCACCTACGTCGACATCAGCCGCACGCCCTACACCCGCTTCCGCACCTGGGTGGACAACGCCGTGAACGGCAGCCCGGGCTACGCCTACGAGGCCCGCGATTCGGCGCTGATGTTCCGCATCACCCGCGACGTGAAGTACTGCAACCACGCGGTGACAATGGTCGAACAGCAGGTATCGCAGGCCGAAACCGCGATCGCCGCCGGCCAACGCCCCGAGATCGCCGGCGACTCCTATCTGGAAGTCGGCCCGATGATCGCCGACCTGGCGATGACCTACGACACCTGCGCCGCGCGCGTTACCGCCAGCCAGCGCCAGCGCTGGTCGGCCTATGCCGAACAGGCGATCTGGAACGTCTGGAACTACCAGAACGCGCGCTGGGGCACGACCTCGCACCCGTGGAGCGGCTGGTCGGTCACCAACCCCGGCAACAACTATCACTACAGCTTCATCGAAGCCACGATGTCGTGGGCGCTGGCCTCGCGCAACGCCACGTGGATGAGCCTGCTGCAGACCGACAAACTGCCGAAGCTGGAAGCCTATTACCGGGCGATGCCCACCGGCGGCAGCCTGGAAGGCACCGGCTACGGCACCGCGCAGATGCGTCTGTTCGAGCTGTACCGGATGTGGAAGGACGCCACCGGCATCGATCTGGCCAACGCGAATACCCACGCCACCAACACCATCAAATGGTGGACGCACGCCACCGTGCCCACCCGCGACCGTTTCGCGCCGATCGGCGACCAGTCGCGCAATTCGGTGCCGGAGCTGTACGACTACCACCGTCGCCTGATGCTGGAAGCGCGCCACCTCACCAACGACGCCACCACCCAGCGCATCGCCAGTTGGTGGCTCAACGGCATCTCGGTCCAGCAGATGGGCCAGGGCGCGAACTTCCGCTACGACTTGCTGCCGGTCGGCAGCAACGGCGTCGCCCCCGCCGAGCTGCACTACAACGGCACCGGCACCGGCCACCTGTTCGCACGCAGCGGCTGGGACAACGCCGCGATGTGGATGTCCTACGTCACCGGCAAATACAACGAGAGCCACGCCCATCAGGACCAGGGCGCGTTCACGCTGTTCGCCAGCGACTGGCTGGCGGTGACCGAGAACATCTGGAGCCGCAGCGGCATCCAGCAGGGCACCGACGTCCACAACATGCTGCGCTTCGAACGCACCAACACCAGCGCCCAGCAGTGCGCGTCGCCCGCCAACGACCGCATCGTCCACCAGTGCGAACCCAGCACCTCGACGATGACCGTCACCCCGGGCGCCAACGGTGCGCTGACCGTCGTTTCCGATCTCACCCCGGCCTACAAGGGCAACCCGGCGCTCAGCGCCTGGACCCGTCGTCTGGATTTCGCCGCGCGCAAGCTCACCGTGCGCGACAACTTCACCCTGGCCGCGGGCACCACCGCGTTCTTCCAGGTGCAGGTACCGGTGCAGCCCACGGTCAGCGGCAGCACGGTCACAGCCGGCCGCCTGCGCGTGCGCGTGCTGGAACCGGCCAACGCCACCATCACCCTGCGCAACTGGAACACGGTCGACAGCAGTGAGTTCACCAAGGGCTGGCGGATCGATATCAGCGGCGCCACCACCACGTATCTGGTCGAACTGAGCGAAGTGCCCTGACGCGGACTCCGACCATGCACCGCAACGAAGCCCGGCACTGCCGGGCTTCGTTTTTTTCGATTGCCGACACGCGCCGGCATCGCACAGCGCGATAGCATCGCAGCATCACCGCAGGATGCCCCCATGACCGTCATCACCCGTCGCGCCGCCCTCAACGATCTCGGCGAACTCGTGCCGCTGTTCGCGCAATACCGCACGTTTTACGGGCAGCCGCAGGATCCGGAAACCGCGCGTCGCTTTCTGTACGACCGGCTGAGCCGCAACGACTCCACGATTTTCATCGCCGCGGTCAAAGGCCTGCACGACGGCGCGCCGGTCGGGTTCACCCAGCTCTATCCGCTGTTCTCCTCGGTGCGCGCGGCCCGGGTGTTCCTGCTCAACGATCTGTTCGTGGCCGAACACGCGCGCCGCAGCGGGGTCGCCCTGGCGCTGCTGTCGGCCGCTGCGGACTACGGCCAGCGCGAAGGCGCCATCCGCCTCGATCTGGAAACCATGCCCGACAATCACGCCGCGCAGGCGCTGTATCGCACGCAGGGTTGGCGCGAATACGACGGCACGCTGCGCTTCCAACTGCCGCTGGCGCCGGGATGGTCGGACGACGCATGAGCACCGCGACCGACACCTCGACGCATCGCGGCGGTTGTCTCTGCGGCGCGGTGGGCTACGTCGTCGACGGCGCATTCGCGCGCGTCACCCACTGCCACTGTTCGATGTGCCGCAAAGGCCACGGCGCCGCGTTCGCGACCTACGCCACGGTGCGCGTCGAACAACTGCGTTTCGAGCGCGGCGAAGCGACGCTGGGCCACTTCCATTCCTCGCCGACCGCGACCCGCAGTTTCTGCCGCGACTGCGGTTCGCCGATGCTGTGGCGCGACGACACCCGCGAGCCGGGCATGGTCGCGTTCGCACTCGGCGGCCTGGACACGCCTTATGCGGAACAGCCCATCGCCCACATCTTCGTGGCATCGAAAGCGCCCTGGCACGCGATCCTCGACGACGCCCCGCAGCGGCCTTGACCGGCCTCGCCGGCCGCGGGCGAAAGCGTTACCCTTCGGCGCATGACAGCCCAGACCGATTTCATCTCCCTCTCGCTGTGCGTGCTCACCGTCTCCGACACGCGCAGCCTCGCCGAGGACAGCTCCGGCGATTACCTGGCCTCCGCCCTGGCCGACGCAGGCCACCGCCTCCACGACCGCGCGCTGCTGCCCGACGACCGCTACCGCCTCCGCGCGCAGGTCTCGCAGTGGATCGCCGATCCCGCCGCCGACGGCATCCTCGTCACCGGCGGCACCGGCTTCACCGGTCGCGATTCCACGCCCGAAGCCCTGTTGCCGCTGCTCGACAAGGAAATGCCCGGCTTCGGCGAACTGTTCCGCGCGATCAGCTTCGACGAAATCGGCACCTCCACGCTGCAGTCGCGCGCGTTCGCCGGCCTCGCCAACGGCACCTTCCTGTTCGCCCTGCCCGGCTCCACGTCGGCCTGTCGCACCGGCTGGGAAAAGATCGTCCGCGCCCAGCTCGACGCGCGCACCCGCCCCTGCAATCTCGCCACGCTGCGCCCGCGGCTCAAGGAGTGACGACATGTCCATCGGTACGACTTTGCGACTGCTCACCAAGGCCACCGGCCTGTCGGTGACCGATCTGGCCACCGCGATTCCGCGCGCGGGCGTCAACACCGTCAGCGCCTGGCTGAAAGACGAAAAAATGCCCGGCCGCGACCAGATCGACGCCCTCGCCCGCACCTTCGGCGTGCCCGCCGGCGCGCTGCTGTCGGAACTCGCCAGCACCTTCGACCCCGCGCGCACCAAGGGCGAACACGAACTGCTGGCCTCGTATCGCGCGCTCAACAACAAGCAACAGGGCGCGCTGCTGGAAGTCGCGCGCAGCATGGCCGCCGGTGCGCGCGACGACGACGATACCCCCGCGCCTGCCCGTCCCGCACGCAAACGCGCGCCCGCCAAACGCAAGCGCAAGGTGACCGCATGAGCAAGCTCAAGCGCAAGGAATACGAGGAACTGCTGGAGCCGATGCAGCGCGAACTGGCGATGATGGCGCGCTGGGCCGCGCACACCGGCCAGCGCATCCTCGTACTGATCGAAGGCCGCGACACCGCCGGCAAGGGCGGCGCGATCGAAGCCATCAACGCGCACATCAACCCGCGCCAGTGCCGCACCGTCGCCCTGCCCAAACCCAGCGACCGCGAACGCAGCCAGTGGTATTTCCAGCGCTACGTCCCGCACCTGCCCGCCGCCGGCGAACTCGTGCTGTTCGACCGCAGCTGGTACAACCGCGCCGGCGTCGAAAAAGTCATGGGTTACGCCGACGACAAACAGATCAAGGCCTTCCTCAAGCAGACGCCGGTGTTCGAACAGATGCTGATCGACGACGGCATTCTGCTGTTCAAGTATTGGCTGTGCTGCGACCAGGAAGAGCAGGAAAAACGCTTCGCCGAACGCCGCGAAGACCCGCTGAAGGGCTGGAAGCTCTCGCCCATCGATCTCGACGCACGCAGCAAATACAACGAGTACACCAAGGCCCGCGAGGCGATGCTCAAGGCCACGCACAGCAAACAGGCGCCGTGGACGCTGGTCGACTTCAACGACCAGAAACGCGGCCGACTCACCTTGATCCGCGACCTGCTGGATCGCCTGCCGGACACCGAGATCAAACCCGAACCCGTCGACTTCCCGCCGCTGGAAGGCAAACCGCTGAAGGAAAAGTTTTCGGTGGTGAAGCCGCTGGAAGCGTTCGAGGGATAAACACTCAATAGCACGACCCGCGCCGCCCGACATCCGCTACAGACTGCCCTATTCCGTTCGTCGGAAATAATGCGCGGCCA
Source organism: uncultured Thermomonas sp. (assembly GCA_966203835.1). GTDB lineage: Bacteria > Pseudomonadota > Gammaproteobacteria > Xanthomonadales > Xanthomonadaceae > Lysobacter_I. Next base: position 19,872 of record CBIHKW010000010.1, on the reverse strand, counting down.
CGGCCTTCAAACTGCGCTTATTGCGTCAGTCTTGGCTAAGAGGGAGGAGTCGCACATGGAAAAGATCAATACTCGACAGGCAGCGAACGACGGCATACAGGTTTCCAATTCCCTCCACCGATTGCCTGCACTCGTTAAGAAAACAACCTCAATAGTCGGGCTTTTGGCTTTGGCAGGCTTTTCTCGTGCCGCGGACCCGCCGCTTCCGCTCGCCGAACCATCGCCAAAGGACGCTTACCGGCAGGCTCTGTTGATCGGCGTATGGGATTACAAATCCCCGACAGACAAGCTTGGTTCATTCGAAGCGAACTTGACCACGTTGGAGCAGACTTTTCGCGACCTCGATTTTAACGAGGTGCTACCGCCTCTCCGTAATCCAACTGCGGGTGAAATCATCAACTCCGTGCAGAAAATCGCCGTAACGGCAGCTGCAATGGAAGCCGAACGCAGCACGCTGACCGTGATCTATTTCATCGGCCACGGCACGATGGTGAATCACGACGCCTATTTATTGGGAAGCGATTTTCATCCGCCTGCGCACCCTTCGGATATCACAGAGTACGGCGGCGTGGGGATTGATTTCCTTGCGGATGAACTGGGTAAAACCGGTCAACCAGCCTTGCTGATCGTCGAGGCATGTCGCAACCCACTGAGCATCGATCCGAATGCGCTCCCGCCCGCAGACGCGCCGATCGACGCCGCGCGAATGATCGCCGGTCCTTCGCGCTTCCACTCCGGACACGCAGTGCTGTACGCACAGGAACCGGGAGGGCTGGTCGAATTGATCCGCAACGATCTTCAAAAACCAACGCCATTTGCCGAAGCACTGGCCAGGCTGGCGCGCGAGTCGAACGAAATCACAGCGCTGTCGTCGAAAGTCTCAGTTGGCGTAACCAATACCACCGCACAGCAGCGCTATCCAACCAAGCCTCAACTGGTACATGGCCGAGGGAGTGGTCATCGTTATTTGCGCTACAACGACCTGGAACGGGCATTGGACACTTTCTACTGGAATCAATCACGCGATGCCGGCAGTTACCAGGAATTCTTCGCCGCCTATGCCACTTCGCCTTTCGTGCCGGTGGCGAAATGGCTGGAACAGAGGCGCGCGAAGGCAGAGGAGCGTCCACAGTCTTTTATCGCCTATTCCGGCGAGGTCCAAGGCCTGCTCGGTCGCGGCCCGCGGATCTTCGGCGACAATCTGGACAAAACCAAGTCGGATTACGCATTCCGTACAGAAGATGGCGTGCGTTTCGCCGAATACGAACTCGCCTCCGTCCGACGTACCGACGACAGCGAGCGCTTAGAGGGACGCACCCTCAGCGGCGAGACCGTCACGTTCGCCAAGACCAAACTGCCACGACGCTTCGACGCCTCGAAAATTCCGGATTTCTGGCAACTCGGCGGCGTCGAAGCCATTGCTTGCACGCCTTTCGAGATCCTCAACGGGGGATGTGCTTTGCTCGAGTCCGCTGCGGCAACAGCCGTCGCCGGAACGTCAGCAGAGACCGGCTCGGTATTTGTGGCCTCGATCATCGATAACAGCGCCGAAAGCACGGGAATCGACACGACGATTGAACGCATCAATGCCGTCCGCCTGCGTCTGCGCGCTCTGGGCGCCGAGAATCACGTCGTATTCCGCAACTTCTACCGCTACGAACTCCCGAATGCGGCAGGCTCTCTGCTGCTTAAACGGGGCGATGGCGCCACCTTCTAATGCGCCACCTTCTAACCTGAGCAAGCGAGGAATGCCGCCATGAAGAGATCATTCATCACAATCGCAGCTGCCTGCATCGCCGTCACCTTTGTGATCGTCGGGATCGTCGTCGCCCAAGACATCACGGAACGGCCGTACCGCAAGCCACAGGAACTGTTGCCGGGCAAATTTGCGGGCGAGAAACTCATCGTTGGCGACGCGATCAAGGCAAAGCCGGGCGAGATTCCATGGCAGGCTTCTGTGCAGATCCACCGCGACGGCCACACATACCAGTGCGGCGGCTCGGTCATCAAACCAGGCTGGGTACTCACGGCTGCGCATTGCGTGGAGATAATGCCCGACGATGATTTGCCGCCAGCGCAACCACCACTGGTGCAGGCGACGCAGATTGATGTCCGCACTGGGAGCATCGATGTCGAAAGCGGTGGATTGGAAGCGCAACCGGAAGCGATCTTCCTAATGCGCGACGAGCGCAACGCTGGTCGCAACAGCTACGACGTGGCGCTACTCAAGGTGCGGACAGATGATCGGGCAAAACCGATCGCCCTGGAGACCGCTGCAACCGCGAACAACGGCGAATCCCTCACACCGGGCACGCCGCTGGTCGTCAGCGGTTACGGCACTACCAACGAGGGAGATCTTTCACCGAAACTCCTCTATGTCGCGATCGGCTACATTCGCAGGCAAACATGCAACTCGACCCAGAAATACAATGGCAAGATCGATGCCACCATGATCTGCGCTGGCGATGCCGACGGCAACGACTCCTGCGGGGGCGATAGCGGCGGCCCTCTGTACGCCCCAGCAAAATCGGACCAGCCGGCCAGACTGATAGGCGTGGTCAGCTGGGGACCGAAGGACTGCGGCAACCGGCGTTTCCCAGGCGTCTACGCGCAGGTCGCCAATCCCAAGGTCGCAAAATGGATTCGGCGCACTATCGCCGCCGACTGAAACTCTCGCTGCTGCCTCGAGATGGTCTTGGCTCCGTCGCGATAGTTGTGTGTCGATAACCACGCTTTCTGTCATTGACAGTGAGCGTGGTGTCCCGGACCAGCGATGCATCAAATTCGTGGATGGCTTCCCATGAACCTTCGGGTCGAATGTCGTCAGACCTTACGAAACACCAGCGCCGCATTCGTACCGCCGAAGCCGAAACTGTTCGACATCACCGTGCGCAACGCCGCTTCTCGGGTTTCGCGGACGATGGGGAAGCCTTCGGCGCGCGGGTCGAGGGTTTCGATGTTCGCAGAGGCGGCGATGAAACCGTCGCGCAGCATCAGCAGGCTGTAGATCGCTTCATGCACGCTGGCGGCGCCGAGCGAATGCCCGGTCAAGGCCTTCGTCGAGGATATCGGCGGCATTGCGGCGCCGAAGGCTTCGCGCACCGCCAGGATTTCGGTGATGTCGCCCAGCGGCGTGGATGTGCCGTGGGTGTTGAGGTAGTCGATGGTGCCGACCGGCTCGCCGTTCGCGGCGAATCCGGCCAGCGCCATGCGCATGCAGCGCACCGCGCCCTCGCCGTTCGGCGCCACCATGTCGGCGCCGTCGGAGGTCACGCCGTAACCGACCAGCTCGGCGTGGATGTGCGCGCCGCGCGCTTTCGCGTGTTCGTAGTCTTCCAGCACCAGCATGCCGCCGCCCGCGGCGATGACGAAACCGTCGCGATGTTCGTCGTAGGGACGCGACGCGCGCTGCGGCGTGTCGTTGTAGGCGCTGGACAGCGCGCCCATGCCGTCGAACTGTACCGACATGCCCCAGTGCAGTTCTTCGCCGCCGCCGGCGATCACGATGTCCTGCGCGCCATGACGGATCAGATCCGCGGCGGCGCCGATGCAGTGCGCGGAAGTCGCGCATGCCGCCGAAATCGAATAACTCACGCCCTGGATGCCGAACGCCGTCGCCAGCGAAGCCGAGACCGTGGAGCACATCGTGCGCGGCACCAGGAACGCGCCGACCTTGCGCGAGCCCTTGCTGCGCTGCAGGTCGCCGGTTTCGATCTGCCAGCGCGCGGACGCGCCGCCCGAACCCGCGATCACGCCGGTGCGCGGGTTGCGCACCTGCGCTTCGTCGAGCCCGGCATCGGCGATCGCATCGCGCATCGCCACATAGGCGTACGCGGCGGCATCGCCCATGAAACGTTTCAATTTCCGGTCGATGACCGCTTCGAGATCGATCTGCGGCACGCCCGCGACATGGCTGCGGAAATCCTTCTCGACGTATTCGGGGACGCGCGACAGACCGCTGGTGCCGTTGCGCAGCGCTGCGGAAACGGTTTGCGGATCATTGCCGATGGGAGACACGATGCCTAAACCCGTCACGACGACACGACGCATCAGAAACCCTCCGTCGACTGGAACAGACCCACGCGCAGCCCTTCGGCTTCGTAGATCAACCGGTCATCGACGTAGGTACGACCATCCGCGATCACCAGCGCGAGCTTGCCGCGCATCACCCGGCGCACATCGATTTCGTAACGCACAAGCTTCGCGGAGGGCAACACCTGACCGGTGAATTTCACTTGGCCAACACCCAGCGCGCGCCCGCGCCCGGGCTCGCCCAGCCACGGCAGGAAGAAACCCGCGAGCTGCCACATCGCATCCAGACCGAGGCACCCGGGCATCACCGGGTCGCTGTCGAAATGACAATCGAAGAACCACAGATCGGGCCGTATCTCCAACTCGGCGACCAGCAGGCCTTTGCCGAACGCGCCACCTTTTTCTTCGATGCGCGTGATGCGATCGAACATCAACATCGGCGGTGCGGGCAGCCGTGCGTTGCCGGCTCCGAAAAGCGCGCCATCGGCGCAGACGAGCAATTGCGGACGATCGAACGAAGCGGGCAGCGACATGCAGGAGATTCACGAAAACAGAACCGTCATTATCGCCAGAAAATCACTGCCGGCTGTGATTCCATCCAACGAATAATGCATACGCATGCGCATGGATATCGCTTGTTTCATGGGCAATCGACCATTCGCCGCAGTATGCACAGCGCGCATGAATACATACGCCACCGTGCGGAAAGCGCTTCAAGCCGATCGACTCAAGCCTTGTCCAACGCACGCCGATATTGCTGGAACAACTGCAGCAGCCACGGCTTCTGCGCGAGCACGAGACTCACGCCGATACGTTCCTTCGCGGAGAGCGTGGCGTCGCGGATCAACAGCGCGTCGAATTCGCGTACGACTTCTTCCAGACGTTGACGCATCTGACGCACACCTTCGACGCTGAGGCTGCCGCTGAGCAGGAACAGCCCGTCCTGCTCGCCGTCGAAAGCATCGGCGAAATAATCGGCGAGCAGGTGCTCGCGGAAATAGCGCTCCATCGGCCCACCGCGACGCCAGCGGAAATTGCGCGCGGTGAGCGTGCGTGCGCGGTTGCCGGGCATCAGTTCGATGATGCCGAGACGATCGAGCTTGACCAGCAGCGATGTCCACTGCGGCTCGGTGAACGAGAACTGCGCGAGCACGTCCTGCTGACGCCAACGGTTGAGACTGAGGAACAGCGCCAACAGCAGCGCCGGTTCGGAAGCGAGCGCTTTCTCCTGTGCTTCGCTGAGCTCGGCCATGCTCTCGCGGCCGCGCACGGATTCGGCCGCGAGCTCGGAGAGACCAACATCCAGCACGTCGCAGATCTGCTCCAACCGCTGCAGACTCATCGCGCGCAGCGAGAACATCCGTTTCACCGCGGCCTCGCTCATCTTCAGGCGCGCGGCGAGTTCGCGATAGGTCAGCCCCTGCCCGCGCAGCAGGCGCTTGAGGGCATCGATCAATTCGACGGAAACGGCCATGGGTCTAGCTTTTCGATACTGGACAGACTCGTTATCTACACTCGGTAGATGACGATTGCAACGTCCGTGGCCGGCGGTGTCTCTTCGACGCATCGCCGAACCGAGTCCACGTCATGCCGCAGACCGCGCCGAGCCACCCGATGTTCCGACTCGCCGCCTGCGTGGTGGCGCTGGGCTGCCTGCTGGTGCCGCCGGCCGACGCGCAATCCGACGCATCGCTGCGGCAATCCGAAGCGAGCCTGATGGCCTCGGTGGAAGTCCCGATCGCCATCGTGGGTGCGTTGGCGCAGGGCGGCAAACTCGTGGTGAGCGGCGTCGCGGCCAGCGGCGCCACAGTGGCGGTCACCGTCTCCGTGGTGGGGCTCGGCGCCTCGTTCGTGGTCTATCTCAGCGTGGAAGCGGTGAAGTCGCTGGCGATCGCCAGCGGCCAGGCGCTGGAAGCGGTAGCGGTCAGCGGAGGCTGGCTGTTGATGACTGCGGGCGAGGCGCTGTGTTTCATCGCCGACGAAACAGCGCGTGCGCACGTGCATTCGCGGCGCCTGTCGCCGTGAAGCGCGATGCGCGACACGACACGGCCTGCACATCATCCCCGCATTGCGAACGCAGGCGCAGCGCGCGGATCGCGGGCGGCCTGATCGCACTGATGCTGGTCGCGTTGGCGGCACTGCTGCTGGGCGTCCCGCGTCCTGCGCATGCGGGCACCGACTGCAAGCTGCAGACGATGGCGCCGACGCGCATCGCCGATGCCGCCGCCACGGCACTGATGGTCGTTGCTGCGCTGGACGAAGCGGACGCGCCGGTGGCGATGGTGTCGCGCGTTGGCACCGACCTGTCGAAACACGGCCTGCGCTACAGCCACGCGGGTTTCGCGCTGCGCGACCATCCCGACGGACGCTGGACGGTGGTGCATCTGCTCAACGACTGCAGCAACGACGGCTCGGGTTTGTATGCGCAGGGACTGGTGAATTTCTTCGCCGACGATCTGGTGAACCAGGATGCGCGCATCACCTGGCTGGAACCCGATGTCGCCGAACGTCTCGCCGCACGCTTGCTCGGCCTGCCGGGCGACACGCTGTACACGCCTCACTACAACCTGATCGCGCGTCCCGACAGCAGGCAATATCAGAATTCGACATCGTGGGTGCTCGAACATATCGCCGCGGCCATACCGTCGACAGCGACCCCGCCGAAAGCGAACATCCGCATGCGCGCGGCGGCGTATCAGCAGGCGCTCGCGCACGGCTTCGAACCCGGCCGCATCCGCATTCCGTACACGAAACGGATCATGGGCGGTCTGTTCGCTGCGAACCTCGTCTTCACCGATCATCCGGTCGCCACCCGACTGGGCGGCGATTATCCGGTGGTGACCGTGCGGTCGATCCTGGAATGGCTGCAGCACAGCGGGATCGGCGCGCGGGAACGCGAATGGCGGCACGGGCGACCGATGACGACACCCGGCCCCGGATGAGCACCGCGCGTCAGGCCGCGCGCGGATAGAACTTCGCGCGCGCAGGACGCAGGACCACGTGTTCACCGACGGCCGGCGGCGCCGCATCCGTCGAATCGATCATGTCCCACTCGAAGGGTTTGGCGAGTTCGCCGACCGCCAACTCGACCGTGATCCGGTCGGCGCGAAGATGCGATGCCAGCACAAGCGCTCGAATGCCCTCGCCGTCGTCATTGCGCTCGAAGTCATGCGGCCGCAGTTGGGCGACGACCGGGCCGTCGGCGATGCCGGGCGCCGCGAACCGCGCCGCACCATCGTCGCTGACGAAATGTCCGTCGCGCACCGCGCCGTCGAGCGCATTGCCGCGACCGATGAAATCGAACACATACGGCGACGCCGGCGCCTGATAGATCTGATCGGGCGTGCCGACCTGTTCGATCCTGCCGTTGCGCAACACGACCACGCGATCGGCCAGCTCCAGCGCTTCCTCCTGATCGTGGGTGACGAACAGCGTCGTCTGTCCGGTCTGTTCGTGCAACCTCCGCAACCAGCGACGCAGTTCGACGCGCACTTTGGCGTCGAGCGCGCCGAAGGGTTCGTCCAGCAGCAGGACGCTGGGATCGATCGCCAGCGCGCGCGCCAACGCGATCCGCTGTTTCTGTCCGCCCGACAACTGCTCGGGATAACGTCCGCCGAGTTCCGGCAACTGGATCAGCTGCAGTAGTTCATCGACGCGACGCGCGATCGTCGCCTTGTCGGGCCTGCGCGCGCGCGGACGGCTCTGCAATCCAAACGCGATGTTCTCGGCGACGGTCATGTGCCGGAACAGCGCGTAATGCTGGAACACGAAACCGACGTTGCGTTCGCGCAAACTCAAGCGCGTGGCGTCGCGCTCGCCGAACAGCACGCGGCCGCTGTCCGGCGACAACAGCCCCGCAATCACCCGCAGCAAGGTCGTTTTGCCGGAACCGGACGGCCCGAGCAGCGCGATCAGTTCGCCTGAGGCGATATCGAGATCGACCGCATCCAGCGCGGCCACGGCGCCATAGTGTTTTCCGAGCTGACGAAGCGTGAGATTCATGAGGTTCTTCGATGGGAGGCGGCGAGCACGTCGCCGTGGCGCGATTCGATCCAGAATTTGACGACCAGGGTGACCAGCGCCAACCCCGAGAGCAGCGAGGCCGCCGCGAACGCAGCCGTGGTGTCGAATTCGTTGTAGAGGATTTCGATGTGCAGCGGCAGCGTATTGGTGAGTCCGCGGATATGTCCGGACACCACCGATACCGCGCCGAACTCGCCCATCGCCCGCGCGCTGCACAGCAGCACGCCGTACAACAGCCCCCACTTGATGTTAGGCAGCGTCACCCGCGAGAACATCGTCCATGCGCTCGCGCCCAGCGAACGCGCGGCCAATTCCTCATCCGCGCTCTGCTGCTCCATCAGCGGAATCAGTTCGCGCACGACGAACGGAAAGGTGATGAACAGCGTCGCCAGCACGATGCCCGGCCGCGCGAACAGGATCTTGATGTCGTGGGCGGCGAGGAACTCCGCGAACCAGCCCTGCGATCCGAACAACAGCACCAGACACAGACCCGCAACCACAGGCGACACCGCGAACGGCAGGTCGATCAACGACAGCAGCAGACGCTTTCCGCGGAACTCGAAGCGCGCGAGCGCCCACGCCATCATCGTGCCGAAGATCGCGTTGATCGGCAGCACGATCGCGACGGTGAACAGGGTCAGCGATAGCGCCGAGCGCGCGTCGGGTTCGTTCAATGCCTCCCACCACGCGTGGAAGCCATCGCCGAAGGCCGCGAACAACACCATCAGCAGCGGCAGCAGCACCAACAGCGCCATAGCGCCGATCGCGAGCGCGATCAGCGTCGATCGCACCCAGACGGGTTCGCGCAGCGGGTCATCGATCATGATTGCTTTCCTTTCCTGCGCTCGTGCGCGAACAGCAGCGGGATCGCATTGATCGCCAGCAGCGACAGGAACGACGCCACCAACAGTAATGCCGCCAGCGCGATCGCCGCGTTGTAGTCGTATTCTTCCAGGCGGATCGTAATCAGCAACGGCGCGATCTCGGTCTTGTAGGGCAGATTGCCGGCAATGAAGATCACCGACCCGTATTCGCCCAGCCCGCGCGCGAACGCAAGCGAGAATCCGGTCAACAAACCGGGCAGCAGTTCGGGAAAGATCACTCGACGCAGCGCCGTGATGCGCGATGCGCCGAGCGAAGCCGCGGCTTCTTCCTGCTCGCGCCCGAGGGTTTCCAGCAGCGGCTGCACGGTACGCACCGCGAACGGAAGCCCGATGAAAATCAGCGCGAGCACGATGCCCGTCGAGGTGTAGGCGATCTTCAAGCCATAAGGTTCAAGCCACTGCCCGATCCAACCGTTGGCCGAATAGATCGCGGTGAGCGCGATGCCCGCGACCGCGGTCGGCAGCGCGAACGGCAGATCGACCAGCGCATCGAGCAGCCGACGCCCCGGAAAGCGATAACGCACCAGCACCCAGGCCACCAGCGCACCGATGATCGATGCGCAGATCGCCGCGATGAACGCCGTGCGGAAGCTCAGCTCCAGCGCGGCGCGCACGCGCGGATCGCTCAATGCCCGCCACCAGCCGTCCACGCCCAGCCCGACCGCACGCACGCTCAGCGCGAGCAGCGGCAGCATCACGACCAGGCTCAGCCACGACAGGCCGAGACCGAGGCTCAGGCCGAAGCCCGGCAGCGGATTGCGGCTGCGCGAGGTGCGGACAGTGGTGGCGACGGTGGCGCTCATCGACCGGGCCTGCTCATCGACCAGGCTGATAAATGCGGTCGAAGAAACCGCCATCGGCGAAGTGCTCGGCCTGCGCTTTCTTCCAGCCGCCGAACGCGCTGTCGATGGTCACCAGCGGCAGCGCGGGGAAGCGCGCGCGATCCGCGGCGGACACCTTGTCGGGCTCGGAGGGACGATAGAAATGCTTCGCGGCCAGACGCTGGCCCTGCTCGCTGTAGAGAAAGCGCAGATACGCTTCCGCCTGCTTGCGCGTGCCGTGCTTGGCGACGTTCTTGTCGACCCATGCCACCGGCGGCTCGGCCTTGATGCTCAGGCTGGGAATCACGATCTCGAACTTGTTGCGCGTATCGCCCTGATTGAGCGTGAGCAGCGCTTCGTTCTCCCACGCGATCAGCACATCGCCGATGCCGCGTTCGACGAACGTAGTGGTGGCGCCGCGCGCACCGGTATCGAGCACCGGTACGTTCTTGAACAGCCTGGTCAGGAATTCGACGACCTTGCCGCCTTCGCGATATTCCTTCGATGCCCAGGCCCATGCGGCCAGATAGTTCCAGCGCGCGCCGCCGGAAGTCTTCGGGTTGGGCGTGATGACGGCAACGCCAGGCTTGGCGAGATCGCCCCAGTCGCGGATCTTTCTGGGATTGCCCTTGCGCACCAGGAACACGATGGTCGAGGTGTAAGGCGAGCTATTGTGCGGCAGACGCGATTGCCAGTTCGCCGGCAGCAGTTTGCCGTTCTGCACGATCGCATCGATGTCCGCCGACAGCGCGAGCGTGACGACATCGGCTTCGAGGCCGTCGATCACCGAGCGCGCCTGCTTGCCGGAGCCGCCGTGAGACGCGCGGATCTTCAGGGTTTCGCCGGTCTGCTGTTTCCACTCGGCGGCGAAACGTTCGTTGACCTCGGCATAGAACTCGCGGGTCGGATCGTAGGACACGTTGAGAAATTCGGTGTCGGCGGCCTTTGCGGTCGTCGGCAGCAGCGCTGCGCTGGACAACGCCACGCCGAACAGCAGGGTCTTGATGGAGAGAATCATGAGTCGTTCCTCACTTGACGTCAGAAGGAGAATTGCGCGCGGGTGAAAATCGATTTTTCGTCTTCGCGATCGGCGCCGGCTGCGGCGCCGCCCTCGAAATCGGCCTGGGTGTAGTTGGTCACCAGCTTCAGATTGCTGTTCAGATACCAGTTGAGGCCGACGGTCCAGGCGTTCGCAGAGTTGGCGGACGTCGCCGCATTGGCGAACAAGGGAAAGGTGTCGTCGTCGAGATCGAGTACGCCGTAGCGGCCGACGAGTTCGAACGCGCCCCAGCCTTCGCCACCGATCGTGAAAGGTCGATCCGGCTTGGCGACGCCTCGATAACTCGCGTCCTCGCCGGTCAGCACGACGCTGACGGTCAGCTGATACGCATCGTGGACGAGGTGATCGCGGCGGCCGGCATTCGCGCCGCTGGTCACGCGGACTTCCTGTTCGGAGGTGATGTATTCGCCGAGTACGCCGATCGGTCCGCGATAGAAATAGCCCTGCGGCGACAGCCGGCGATGCAAACCATCTGCGGACACGTTGGTGTTGTAGGCGAAGAACTGTGCCTGGCCCGGCGTGCGGTAACGCGGCAGGATGTTGTTGCCGGTACCGAAGGTGTCGCCGACGCTGGCGGCGATGCCGACGCCGAGCCCGGACCAGCCGTTCGCGGCATTCTTGAACGGTTCCCAGAACACGCGGCCCGCGTATTCGAACTCGTTGTCCGGGTTGGTCGTGACCGCATCGCGTCCGTCCGGCGCGCCGTTGTAGACGCCGACGACATAGTTCAAACGACTGCTGAAGACTTCGCCCTGCAACTGCACGCCGAGGTCGCGATTCGGCGCCAGTTCTGTGGGGAATCCGCGTTCGACCAGCGCGATGGCGCCGCCGGACTGCAGTCGCTCCAGGCCGACCGGGCCTTTGACCTTGCCGATGCGCACGGTGGCGCGCGGATCGAATTTCAGATCGACGTAGGCATCGACGATGGTCGCGCTGTCGCCGGCGAATTCCGGCGTGAGGCGAAAGCCGATCAGCGATCCCCAGGTGCCTTCGAGGGTCGGCCGGATGCGGCGGAACAGGAAGGTGTCGTTCTGCGGCGTCTTGTCGTCGCCGATGAAAAAGCGCGCGTCCGCCTGCACCAGGCCGCGCACCTTCAATTCCAGGCCATCGGGCGATTTCACCGACAGTCCCTTGGTGGGCGCCAGCGACACCACCGGATCCTTCGCCGCGGCCTCTTCGGCCTGCAGTTCGAGTCTGCGTTCGATCACGCGCAGGCGCTGGTCCAGATCGAGCTCGTTGAGATCGAGCGCGCCGCCGACAGCGGCATCGTCGGACGTCACACCGAGACGGCGTTCGAGCGCCTGCAATCGTTCGGTCAATGCTTCGATCGATTGCCGGGAATCATCGGCCTGGGCGCTCGGCACGACCAGGGCCAATGCAACGGCCATGGCCAGAGGAGCGGACAGCAAGCGTATGGATAACGAGCGCGCTGTGGCGCGCGGCGGATGTGCGGACATCGTCGACTCCGTAAGGATAGTCGCGCGTCCGGCGGTCCGGTCTGCGCTGGAAAAAGCGGATTTTTTTGCGGAATTACTGTGGATCAGGATTGCCGAAAATCGGATCGGATCCGGATTACCGCTCGTTGAATCTGAATTTCTGGCTGCGGGTGATCTGCACGATGCGGGTGTTGTGTACCACCACTTCGATTTCGCCGTAGGCGATGTCGCGAAGGGCGGCGATCACCGCGCGCTCGTGCTCGCTCAAGGGCGAATTCACCGGTGGGATACCGGCGACGTTCTGAGCCTGGGCCGAATTCTGGGCCGATCTGATCTGCAGCGGTTTGTCTCGCTCCTTCATGGGACCTCCGTCAGGCGGGCGTTGCATCGGCGTTGGCGAAGTCGCGCAGGCTGCGACTGTCCAGCACCCGGGAAAGGGCATCGCGGGATTCCCGCATCAACGCCCGCAGCGCGCAGGCATCGGGGTCGGGGCAATCGCGACACGGTTCGTACGCGGTGACGCTGGCGCAGCGCACGGGCGCCAGCGGCCCGTCGATCGTGCGGATGAGGTCGCCGATCATGATGTCTTCGGACGGACGGGCCAGCCTGTGGCCGCCGCGCTGCCCGCGCCGGCTCTCCACGAAACCCGCCCCGCGCAGCTCGACCAGGATGTTACCCCGGACCGGGCCGGGGGCGCGGCCGCCCGCGGCCAGCTCATGCGCCTGCAGAAGCGCCTGCTCCGAGCGCGCAAGCTCGCTCATGGCGCGCAGCGCGTACTTGGCTTTCATGGTCAACATGTCTGGAAACGTCCGTGGATCAACAATGCCTATTCATCGTGTAGGGATTGTTGACACGCCACCGCACCGGGGTCTAATGCCCCGGCGTCATGACGACATAAGCCCGAGTCCGGGGCGCTGCGGCAGCGCCGGATCAGCCGACCGCGAACCCCTCAGGATCAACGCCCGAGTCGACATGCGGCTCGACGGCTTCGCGATGCACCGCATCCACCCGCGCCGACGGCGGGCCGTGCCGCAGCCATGCGGCGAGACGTTCGATGGCCGCGGCATCGCCCACGGCGAACACTTCGACGCGGCCATCGGCCAGGTTGCGCGCGTGGCCGCGCAGATCAAGCGCGAGCGCCTGTGCGCGGGTGTGTACGCGGAACGCGACGCCCTGCACGCGGCCACTGATGAAGAAGCGCGCGGCCGTCATCGCGGTCATCGCCAATACCAGCTCAGCCCGGCGCGGCTTTGCCGTCGATGACCGCAGCGAGATCCGCCTGCGTCACCGGGCCCATGAATTCTTTCGCGATCCTGCCGTCTGGCGCGATGATGTAGGTCATCGGCAGGCCGCGCGGCGTCGGGAAATCCGCCGGCGGATCGTAGGTATCGACGAGCGCGATCGGATACTTCACCGGGCGTTTTTCCAGGAACGCGCGCATCTCGTCAACGGCGATCTCCTCGTAGGCGAGACCCAGCACCTCGACGTCCTTGCGCTCGGCATCGAACGCATCCAGCTCCGGCATTTCCTTGATGCAAGGCGCGCACCAGGTCGCCCAGAAATTCACCACCACCCAGCCACCGCGCTTCGCGGCGAGGTCGTACTGCACGCCGTCGAGCGTCGCGATCTTCAGCGATGGCGTCTGCGGCGCGGCCGGCGCAACGCTGGCGGACGCGGGTGCCGCCGCTTTCGCTTCAGCCGGCACGGCGGCTTTCGATTCCACGGCGGCGTCGGGCTTGCATGCGGTCGACGCAAGCAACAGGCACGGCAGCAGGCAATGCGTGAAATTCATCAGGGATCCTTGCGATAGATCGAAGCGACCGGCTTGCGCAGCAGGTCGCGCAGAGGAATGCGCAGTTCGTCGAGCGCGGCGAGCGCGGCTTCGCCGAGCGCGTCTTCGCGCGCGGGCAGCCAGGCTTCGGCGATCGGGATGCGCAACCGGCAGGCTTCGTAGAGTTCAGCCAGGGCGATGTCGTCGAGGTCGCGCGCGAGCAGCCATTCCCCGGATTCGGCGCGGCTGAGCAGACCAATTTCGCTCAATTGCTGGAGCATCTGCTGCACCAGCGCATCGGTGAGCACCGGTTCGAGCTGGCTGATGTCGTCGAGGTGCAGCCCTTTGCCGCGACCGCGGGCTTCCTGGAAGCGCCCGAGCAGCCGCAGCAGGCCATACAGTTCGTAGCCCAGCGGCAAACGCTGCGATGCGGGCTGATAGCGGAATGCCGACAGCGACGATGCCAGCGAAGCGCCGAGCAGAATCGCCACCCAGCCGAAATAGATCCAGCCCAGGAAGATCGGCACGAACGCCAGCGGGCCGTAGATCTTCTGATACGCGCCGAAACTGCCGAGATACGAGCCGACGCCGATCTTCACCAGTTCGATCGACACCACCGCCAGCAGCGCGCCGAGCGCGGCGAACTTCCACTGGATCGTGCGGTGCGGCACCACACGATAGACCACCATCAGCGCGATCAACTCGATCGCGACCGGCGTCCCCGCGAGCAGCCAGTGTTCGAGCAGCCGCCCCGGCTGGGTTTCGAAGATCGCCAGCGCAAAGAACCGCGCCGAGACCGCGAGACTGGCGGCGGCGAGCAGCGCGCCGAAAGTCATCACAGTCCAGTACACCATCAGCCGACCGAATTTCGGCCGCGAGGTGGGGACGCGCCAGATCCGGTTGAACGTATCTTCGATGCTGTTGAGGGTGATCAGCAGCGACACCACCAGCACGATGACGCCGACCGCGGTGAGCTTGCCGGCGTTGCTGGAGAAATCGAGCAGATAGGCCTCGACCGCACGCGCCGACGACGGCACGAAGTTCGAGAAAATGTAGGCGCTGAGCTGCTTGCTCCATTCCTCGTACACCGGGAATGCCGACAACACCCCGAACACCACCATGCTCAGCGGCACGATCGCGAACGCGGTGGTGAACGACAGCGCGCCGGCGGCCTGGAACAGGCGGTCGTCGAGAAAGCGTTTCCACAGGAAACGGAAGAATGTACCGGAGCGGGCACGATCCCAAGCCCGGGCCTGGGCGCGTGCGCGCTCGCGCCATTTCGCGAAAAAAGTCTGTGACGCCATGCGCCAAGGGTAGCAGGCCCGGCCGGGACGGGTTTGCGCGCTGGTTTGCCGACGGGTTGGCGGGGGCAGCCATCGGCGACGCATCGCATCGATTGCCGTAACCTTGCCGGATTGCGTTCAGCGAAGCCCTCATGACGATGACCCCATGACCGAAGTTCTGGTCCTCTATTACAGCCGCGGCGGATCCGTGGCCCGCCTCGCGCGGCAGATCGCACGCGGCATCGGCGAGGTCGAGGGCGTCTCCGCGCGCCTGCGCACGGTGCCGCCGGTGGCGCCGGTAACCGTGGAGGCCGCCCCGCCCGAACCCGAGGACGGCGCGCCCTACGTCGAGAAACGCGATCTGGCCGAATGCGCCGGGCTGCTGATCGGCAGCCCGACCCGCTTCGGCAACATGGCCGCGCCGATGAAGCATTTCATCGACACCCTCGGCGCCGAATGGGCCACCGGCACCCTCGCCGGCAAACCCGCGGCGGTGTTCACGTCGACCGCGAGCATGCACGGCGGCCAGGAATCGACCCTGCTGTCGATGCTGGTGCCGCTGCTGCACCACGGCTGCGTCATCGCCGGCATCCCCTACACCGAGCCGCTGCTCAGCAGCACGCGCAGCGGCGGCACGCCCTACGGCGCCAGTCACGTCGCCGGCGCCAAGGACGAACCGCAGCTCACCGAGGAAGAATCGGTGCTGGCGCGCGCGCTGGGGCGGCGCATCGCCCAACTCGCGGTGCGGCTGGCATGAAGGATGATCCGATGAATGCGTTCGACCGCGCAGCCGCACGCGACCGCATCCTGTTGTCCGCCGCCCTGCTCGCCCTCAGTACGCTGTTCGCGCTGTGGTTCCACCACGACCGCAACGTCATCGCCGCGCTGCTGTTCTTCGCGCTGCCGCCGCTGTTGCTGGCCATCGGCGTGTGGGCGCGTCGCCCCAGCGCACGGTTCTGGTCGGGCGTGATCGCGCTGGGCTGGTTCTCGCACGGGGTGATGATCGCGTGGGCCGATCCCGTGCAGCGCGGGCATGCGCTGGCGGAAATCGCGCTGGCGCTGTTCATCGTCTTCGTCTCCAGCGCCTCCGGCCTGCGCGCGAAGTTCGGAAAGAAATAATCGAACGATGACCGGCCGCGCCGCGGCGACTATAATTCGCGCACCCAGACTCTCCGGCCGGCTCATGGAACAGCTTCTCATCGTCACCACCGGCGGCACCATCGACAAGATCTATTTCGACGACAAGTCGGATTATCAGGTCGGCGAGCCGCAGATCGGCCGCATCCTCGAAGAGTTGGGCGTCGCCTTCCGCTTCAGCGTGATCCCGATCATCCGCAAGGATTCTCTGCATATCACTCAGGAAGACCGCGAACTGATCCGCGCCGCGATCTCGGCGCAGCCGGCCAAGCACGTGTTGCTGACCCACGGCACCGATTCGATGGTCGAAACCGCGAAAGTGCTGAGCAGCATCGAAGACAAGACCATCGTGCTCACCGGCGCGCTGAATCCCGCGCGCTTCCGCGGCTCCGATGCGGAGTTCAACATCGGCACCGCGGTCGGCGCGGTGCAATCGCTGCCGCCGGGCGTGTACATCGCGATGAACGGCCGCATCTGGGATCCGCTGAAGGTGCGCAAGAACGTCGCCGCCAACCGGTTCGAACCGGCGGCTTGACGCACGGCCGCGCACGATCATCGAAACGCGATCGATAGAAAACCGGCTTCGGCCGGTTTTTTTGTTGCGGCGTTTTTACGGATCGTTTCCGTCGACAGGTTTTTTTCGCTGCCTGTTCTTTCGCTGCTTATTCTTTCGTGTCGCGCTTCTCGCAGCCATGGCGAAATCCATACGCCATGCACTTGATGCACTGCGCAAGGCTTATTCCCCTGGGAAAATCGATATGCCGCATCGTCATGTCCGCGTCATGTACGCGCGACAGTTCCTAGATGGCGCTCCCAGTCCAGCACAGACCGTATACGCAAGATGCTTCGGCCCGATCCCGTCGCAGACGGCCCTCCACCGGGTGCATGTCAATGTCGGTCTCTCAAGGAAGCAGACCCACACACCCATCCTTTCATATCCACCATTGCATCTGGAGTGATTCAATGTCCGTCTCGAAATACGTTGGTCGCAAGACACTCATCGCCGCTGCCCTCTTGGTCGCCGTCGTCGGCACCGCCTCGGCCGCATCGGAGCGCGGAGCCCGCATCGATCCGGGAATGGCAGCCGCCATGGAGCGCGATCTCGGCATCACCGCCGAACAACTGCCCCGTTATTTCCGCGCCGAACGCGAGGCGCTCGCCAAGGAAGCACAGGCGCAACGCCAGTTCGGCCGCAATTTCGCCGGCGGCTGGATGGAGCGCGGCGCCGATGGCGAATTCAAGTACGTGGTCGCCACCACTTCCAATGCGAAAGCCGCGCGCATCCCGGGCGCAGAGATCCGTCAGGTCCGTCATTCGCTGCGCCAGCTCGAAGACAGCATGTCCGGCCTCAACGACATCCGCTCGCGCGCTGCCGATGCGCACAAGCTGCACGGCCTGCAGTCCTGGTACATCGACGTGCGCACCAACAGCGTCGTCGTGTCCGTCGCGCCGGGCGCGATGCTGAAGGCCGTCGATTTCGTCGCCGTGAGTCCGGCGAACGTCGACACCATCCGCTTCGAGGCGGCGGAAGGCGTGGCGATGCCGGCCGCCAGCGTGGTCGGCGGCAATCGTTACGGTTCGGGCGGCGGTTCGTGCTCGATCGGCTTCTCGGTGACGCGCGGCGCCACCAAGGGCTTCGCCACCGCCGGCCATTGCGGCACGGCCGGCACCAGCGTGAGCATCGGCGGCGTCACCGTCGGCTCGGTCCAGAGCAGCAGCTTCCCGACCAACGATCGCGCCTGGGCCACCGTGCGCAGCAGCGACACGCTGGTCGGCGGCGTCAACCGCTACAACGGCACGAATGTGGCTGTGCGCGGCAGCACCGAATCCGGTCTCGGCGCCGCGATCTGCCGCTCCGGCTACGCCTCGGGCTGGCGCTGCGGCACCATCACGTCCACCAACGTGACCGTTAACTACTCGAACGGACCGGTGTACGGTCTGCGCCAGTCCACCGCCTGCATCACCCAGGGCGACTCGGGCGGTTCGTGGATCGTCGGCAACCAGGCCCAGGGCGTGAGCTCCGGCGGCCAGCTCAACGGCGGTTCGCCGGGTTCCAACTGCTCGTTCGCCACCCCGAAGAGTTACTACCAGCGGATCAATCCGTTGCTGAGCGCTTACGGTCTGAGCCTCGTGCTGGGCTGATCGGCAACACCGCGTTCGATACGAAAACGCCCCGGGGAGACCCGGGGCGTTTTTTCGTGCGTCAGAGCATGTTCGCGAATCGGATGGATTGCATCAGAACGTGATGCTCCAGCTGTTGATGTAACCGGTGTCGGCATTGGCGTTGTCGTTCACGCGCAGATTCCACGTGCCGTTCAAGGCTTCCGTCGACAGATTCACGTTGAAGGTCTGGACGATATTGTCGGCACTGCCGCCGGTGCGGTTATGCAGCACGTACACACTGCCGTCCGGCGCGACCAGATCCACCTTCAGGTCGCCCTTGTAGGTATGCACGATATTGACTGCGACCGGCGTCGATGCCACGCCATTGCCGGTGCGGCCGGAGACGGTGATCGGGCTGTTGACGGTGGCGTTGTCGTTGATCGCGTAATCGGTCGCGTTGCTGTACGTCTGCGGCCCGCTGCCCGGCGTGCCGGTGAAGTTCTGGCCAGTGACATTCGCGCCGCTCACGGTGACGCTGCGATTGACCGGCAAGAACGTGTAACCGCCCAGCGACGGGGTGAGCGTGTAGGTGCCGTTGGCCAGACCGGTCAAGGTGTAGGCGCCCGACGCATTGGTGGTGGCGCTGGCCGAACCGGTGCTGACGATCACGCCATTGATGCCCGCGCCGGCGCTGGTCGCGACGGTGCCCGAGACCGTGTACGTCACCGGCGGCGGACCGCCGCCGAAGCCATCAAGCGTGGTCAAGCCCGTGCCGGCCGCGTCGCGCCAATTGCTCAGGCGCGTGCTGCTGGTGCCGCCGCCGTTCCAGGACACCGACACGCGGCCGTAGTAATCGGCTTTCGCGGTGTCGGCCGCCGAGCACGACGAAGGACCGCCGTGCAACTGGCCGATCACGCGCTTCTGCGGGCTGTAGAGCGGAGAACCCGAAGAGCCGCCCTCGGTCACGCCGATACCCGGGATCCAGCGCGCGAAGATGTGGCTGCCGTCGCCCGGCGACGCCGGGTTGGTCTGCGCGCCGCCATAGCTGGTCGTGCGGGTCGCCGTCGTCGAGTGGGTGATGCGCTTCTCGCCGGCATTCGGGTGATGGATGCCGGTCGCGCCGGCGAAATCGCCGGTGGTGCGGTCCCAACCGTTCCAGTACAGGTTGTATGCCGCGGGCGCCGGGTCATCGAGTTCGAGCAGCGCGAAATCGCTGGCGGCATTAGCGGCGCGGAAGAACGCACCGGTCAGCGATTGCGTGAGGACCCCGTCGCCGTCCTGGCCGTTCGCGACGCTGCCGACGACGCGGCAGACCGAGTTCT